>CBDDRR010000293.1:0-3890 GCA_965233095.1 uncultured bacterium | reverse complement strand
GCGCAGCTCACGGTCCCGCACGCGGTAGCTGTAGTGCTCGGCCTCCACACCGGCGCGACGCGCCGGCCAGGCTTTCAGCAGCGCGACGCGTTCCTCGCCCACCGCGGCCAGGGCCTCGTTGTAGCGCTGCCGCAATGGCGCCAGTGCCTCCCCTTCTGACAGGGCCTCGGCCGGGTACGGCTCGAGCGTCGCCGGGCGCTGCGGATCAATCCCGTCCAATGCGCGCCAGCAGGCCCATGCCAGACCGGCGGCGGCCGCGGCCTGCGCGGCACCGTCGTTGGCGCGCCGGCCATCCTCGGCGATCTCCGCCAGGTAGCGCACGCGGCGCGGCGGAATCAGGGCGCCGTGATCGGTGGAAGCCGGCAGCGACGGCGGCGTCCAGTCGGCCGGATCCAGTCCGCAGCGCGCCACGATCCCGGCGCACAGCGCCTCAAACAGTCGATTGACGCCCGGGTCGTTGAACTGGCTGGCGATGGTCGGGTACACGGGGACTTCGTCGTCCGCCGCCTGGAAGGCCTTGCGATTGCGCTTCCACTGCTTGCGGACGTCACGCAGCGCATCCTCCGCGCCGCGCTTCTCGAATTTGTTCAGCACGACGATTTCAGCGAAGTCCAGCATATCGATCTTTTCCAGCTGGCTCGCGGCGCCGTACTCGCTGGTCATGACGTACACCGGCAGATCCACCAGGTCGACGATCTCGGTGTCGCTCTGGCCGATGCCGGCCGTCTCCACGATCACCAGGCCGAAACCGACCGACTTGAGGAACTCTATGGCGTCCGCCAGGGCCGCGCTGGTGGCCAGGTGCCGGCGCCGGGTGGCGACCGAGCGCATGTAGATCCGGTCGTCAGCCAGCGAGTTCATGCGGATGCGGTCACCGAGCAGTGCGCCGCCGGTGCGCCGCCGGGTTGGATCGACCGCCAGCACGGCGATGCGCAGCTCGGGGAAACAACGCAGGAAGCGATTCAGGATTTCGTCGGTGAGGCTGGACTTGCCGGCGCCGCCGGTGCCGGTGATGCCGATGACCGGCACCTTCGACACGGCCGGGTCGCGTGTTGCGCGCAGCGCCTCCAGCTCGCCCGGCTGCTCCGCGGCCTGCTCGATCAGGCTCAGGGTGCGGCCGATGCGCAGAAAATCGCCCGGGCCGTCGGCGCCGGGGGCCAGTGTCGGCTGCCCGGCCGCGCGGACCCGCTCGAACACGTCCTCGATCATGCCCTCGAGGCCGAGCCGCAGTCCCTCCTCCGGCCCGTAGACACGCTCCACGCCGTACTTTTCAAGCGCACGCCGCTCCGCGGGCGAGATCGTGCCGCCGCCGCCCACCACTACGCGAATGTGCTCCGCGCCATGCTCGCGCAGCTTGTCGACCATGTAACGGAAATATTCGTTATGTCCGCCCTGGTAAGACGAGACGGCGATGCCGTCGGCGTCCTCCTGCAGGGCAGCGCGCACGATGTCGGCCACGCTGCGGTTATGGCCGAGGTGAACGACCTCGGCGCCGTGCGCCTGCAGGATGCGGCGAATGATGTTGATCGCGGCATCATGGCCGTCGAACAGCGAGGCGGCCGTGATGAAGCGCAGCGGCCTGGCCTCCGGGCCGGGCAGGACTTCGAGGTCCCGTGCAGCAGTGCTCATGGCGGTGTGCGGTATCCGGATGGCGCCTTCGGCGGCGAGTAACGGCAGATTATAGCGACAACCCGGTGGCCCGCCGCCCGGCCTGTTGGATGCTGCATTGCCGCACCCGCGCGCGGGAATGCACAGCGAATGCTCGCCCGCTATAATTCGTGGGCCCGATTTCGCCGCCGGGCCCGATGCGACGGAGTCGCCTCCCGGGTCAGAGCCGCGGCGGGACCAGCGACACCGCAGAATTGCCGCGCGCGGCCCCCTATCGGGTCCCGCGGGGAGGCGCGCACCAGAATAACGAAGCTACGGGCGGACGCAGCGATCCAGACCGCAAACCAGGAGGGTCTCCCTTGATGAATCTCTTCCAGCAGCTCGACGGCATGGGCCACGAGCAAGTCGTGTTTTTCCAGCACAAGGACAGCGGTCTGAAGGCCATTGTCGCGATCCACAACACGGCACTCGGCCCGGCACTCGGCGGGCTGCGCATGTGGCCATACGCCAGCGACGACGAGGCGGTCAAGGACGTGCTGCGGCTGTCGCGCGGCATGACCTACAAGGCTGCGGTCTCCGGGCTGAACCTGGGCGGCGGCAAGGCGGTGCTGATCGGCGATCCCGCAAAGGACAAGAGCGAGGGCCTGTTCCGGGCATTCGGCCGCTTCATCGGCTCACTCGGCGGGCGCTACATCACGGCCGAGGACGTCGGCACCACCGTGGATGACATGGACTACATCTACCAGGAGACCGACCGCGTGGTCGGGGTGCACCGCGTGCACGGCGGCAGCGGCGACCCCTCGCCTTTCACGGCCTTCGGCACGCTGCAGGGCATCAAGGCCTGCCTGCTGAAGAAGTACGGCCACGACGATCCCGGCAAGGTCAGCTTCGCCGTGCAGGGTGTCGGCAGCGTCGGCTACTACCTGACCAAGTTCCTTTCCGAAGCCGGCGCCAAGGTGTTCGCCTGCGACATCAATGCCGACCGGGTGCAGCACGTGGTCGACGAGTTCGGTGCCGAGGCCGTCCCGCTGGAGCAGATCTACGACGTCGATGCCAACGTGTTCTCGCCCTGCGCGCTGGGCGGCGTCATCAACGAGCAGACCCTGCCGCGACTGAAATTCGACATCGTCGCCGGCAGCGCCAACAACCAGCTCGAGTCCAACTCACACGGCACCGCCCTCGCAGAGCAAAGCATCCTGTACGCGCCCGACTACGCCATCAACGCCGGCGGCCTGATGAACGTGGCCATCGAGCTCCAGGGCTACGACCGGGACCGTGCCTACCGCACGGTATCGAGCATCCGCGACATCATGGGGCGCATCTTCCAGCTGGCCGAGCGCGACGGTATCCCGACCTGGCAGGCCGCCGACCGGCTGGCCGAGGAGCGCATCGCGATGATCACCAAGGTCAAGATTCCCTACTCCAAGCGCTTCAAGGATCGCCTTTCCGGCCGGCGCACCCATGCCACCGCGGGTGCCGAATGAGCTGCCGATGAGCGTGTTCAACACCGGGCTGGGCGAGGACCTCGACCTGCTGCGTGAATCGGTGCAGCGTTTCGCGGCGGAACGGATCGCGCCGCGGGCGGCCGACATCGACGCCAGCAACGAGTTTCCGCAGGACCTATGGCCGGAACTCGGCGAGATGGGCCTGCTGGGCATCACCGTCGGCGAGGACTACGGCGGCTCGGCACTCGGTTACCTCGCGCACGTCGTCGCCATGGAGGAAATCTCCCGCGCCTCGGCCTCGGTCGGGCTGTCCTACGGGGCCCACTCGAACCTGTGCCTGAACAATCTCTGGCTCAACGGCACCGAGGCGCAGAAGCGAAAGTACCTGCCGAAGCTTTGCTCGGGCGAATGGGTGGGCGCGCTCGCAATGTCCGAGCCGGGCGCCGGCTCCGACGTCATCGGCTCGATGAGCTGCCGCGCCGTAAAGCGCGGCGACGTGTGGGTGGCGAACGGCTCCAAGATGTGGATTACAAACGGGCCTGAGGCCTCCGTGCTGCTGGTCTATATGCGCACAGCCGACCCGGCCGAGGGCTCGCGCAGCATCACCGCCTTCATCGTCGAGAAGGGCATGCAGGGTTTCCACACGGCGCAGAAGCTGGACAAGCTCGGCATGCGTGGTTCAAACACCTGTGAGCTGGTGTTCGAAGACTGCGAGATTCCAGCGGAGAACGTGCTGGGCGAGGTTGGCGGCGGCGCCTACCTCCTGATGCGCGGGCTCGATTCCGAGCGCCTGGTGCTGTCGGGCGGGCCGATCGGCATCATGCAGTCCTGCATGGA
>CBDDRR010000292.1:0-3546 GCA_965233095.1 uncultured bacterium | reverse complement strand
TGTGCAGGTCGAAGTAGGACTTTTCGGATGAAGTGGTCATGGTGAATCTCCAGACTTGAGGGACAAGAAGGCGGAGACACACCCACCCCGGCGGGGAGGCATAACCCCCGCGCGGGTTGATGGATCGAACGATCCAGGTACTGCTTGTGCATCCATCACCCTGGGAGGGGCGAACGTTCGCGCATGGGATGCTGGTGCGAACTGGATCGGTCACGTGGTCGGAACCGCGTCGTAGCCTCGAAGACCGTGGCTACCTGGGCATGTCGCTGACGGATCAGCGGAACATGGCCGCAAGCATGGAAGAGCCGTGCGGGGGTGTCGCGCCGCAATGTGTTTTTGCGCGCTCCCCCTTTGTCGATCAGGGCACTGACGGCGTACATCTCGGTGAGAGGGAATGGTTTCTTGCTAATAGTTCGATAATCGTTGTATCATTGAAACATGAATGAAGATCAGGCAGTTACCGCTCTCAGTGCATTGGCCCACACCCAGAGGTTGCGCGTGTTCCGCGCCCTCGTGGTGACGGGGCCGGCCGGCCTGACGCCCAGCGTCCTGGCCGACCAGCTCGAAGTGGCCCGCAACACACTCTCCTTTCATCTGAAGGAGCTGGCCCACGCCGGGCTGGTCACGGTCGAGCAGCAGGGGCGCAACCTGATCTATCGCGCCGATTTCGCGCAGATGAATGGCCTGCTCGGCTACATGACCGAGCACTGCTGCCAGGGCTCTGCCTGCGAAGTCTCCGATTCGGACTCTTGTGCGTCCTGTTGAAAGGAGCAGTATTCATGAAGCGATTCCATGTCCACCTGAACGTCGATGACCTGAACCGCAGCATCGGCTTCTACTCGCAGCTCTTCGCCGCCCAACCGGCGCGTGTCGAGTCCGACTACGCAAAGTGGATGCTCGAAGACCCGCCGGTCAACTTCGCGATCTCCACGCGCGGCGACAAGCCGGGCATCGACCATCTCGGCATTCAGACCGATTCCACCGAAGAACTCGCCGCCCTGAAGGCGCGTGCGCAGGCGGCCGATATCGCCCTGCTCGATGACGGCGAGACGACGTGCTGCTACGCGCGCAGCGAGAAGCATTGGGTCACCGATCCACAAGGCGTGGCTTGGGAGCATTTCCACTCCCTGGGGAACATCCCGGTGTTTCATGAGGGCGCGGAACCAGCGGCTGCTCCGGCTGCGGGTTCGTGTTGTGCGCCTGCCGGAGTAAGTGACCGGCCTGCCGGCATCGCCGTGAAGGCCAAGTCTTCCTGCTGCTGATTCGAGAAATTTCCTATGACTACCGAAAGAATCTACAACGTCCTGTTCCTCTGCACAGGCAACTCGGCGCGCTCCATCATCGCCGAAGGACTCCTCAACCACTTCGGCAAAGGCAAGTTCCGCGGCTATTCGGCGGGCAGCATGCCCAAGGGTGAAGTGCATCCGATCGCGCTGGCGACCCTGAAGAAGCTGGAACTGCCGACCACGGGATATCGCAGCAAGAGCTGGGATGAGTTCACGCTGCCCGACGCGCCGCTGCTGGATTTCATCATCACGGTCTGCGACAACGCCGCTGGCGAGGCCTGCCCGGTCTGGCCGGGGCAGCCCGTCACCGCCCATTGGGGTGTGCCGGACCCAGCCGCAGTGGAAGGCAGCGAGGTCGAGAAGCACCTGGCCTTCGCGGACACCGCCCGTGTCTTCCGGCGTCGTATCGAACTGTTCCTGTCCCTGCCTCTGCGAAGCCTGGACAGCATGTCCTTGCAGAACCAGGTGCGTGATATCGGCAAGCAGTGAGCGAGGTTGAACGACGCCGGCTCTAGCCGAACCGAATTTTTGGAGATTACCCTGATGGCATCGCCGCAACCGGCATCCCGCCTGTCCTTTCTGGACCGCTACCTTACGCTCTGGATATTCGCCGCCATGACGCTGGGCGTGGTGCTGGGCATGATCTTCAAGGGCCTGCCCGACGCGCTGAACGCGATGTCGGTCGGCACCACCAACATCCCGATCGCCATCGGCCTGATCCTGATGATGTACCCGCCGCTGGCGAAGGTGCGCTACGAGGAATTGCATCGGGTGTTCGCCGACAAGCGCGTGCTGCTGCTCTCCCTGGTGCAGAACTGGCTGATCGGGCCGGTGCTGATGTTTGCGCTGGCGGTGATCTTCCTGCGCGACCATCCCGAGTACATGACGGGCCTGATCCTGATCGGCCTGGCCCGCTGCATCGCGATGGTGCTGGTCTGGAATCAGTTGGCGCGGGGCGACAACCAGTATGTCGCGGGCCTGGTCGCGTTCAATTCCATCTTCCAGATCCTGTTCTTCTCGACCTATGCCTGGTTCTTCCTGTCGGTGCTGCCACCGCTGTTCGGCTTGCAGGGTAGCGTCATCGACGTCAGCTTCTGGACCATCACCGAGGCCGTGCTGATCTACCTGGGCATTCCATTCCTGGCCGGCTTCCTGACCCGCCGCATCCTGATCGGCAGGAAGGGTGCCGAATGGTACGAGCGCGTCTTCCTGCCCAGGATTAGCCCGATCACGCTGGCGGCGCTGCTGTTCACCATCGTCGCCATGTTCAGTCTCAAGGGCGGCGACGTGGTGCGGTTGCCGATGGACGTGCTGCTGATCGCCGTGCCGCTGACGATTTATTTCATCGTCCAGTTCCTCGTCAGCTTCTTCATGGGGAAGCTGATCGAAATCGATTATCCGCGCACTACCGCGATCGCCTTCACGGCGGCCGGCAACAACTTCGAGCTGGCGATCGCGGTCGCCATCGCGGCGTTCGGGTTGGCGTCGCCCGTCGCGTTCACGACCATCATCGGCCCACTGGTGGAAGTGCCGGTGCTGATCATGCTGGTTCATGTGGCCCTGCGACTGGGCGAGAAGTGGTTCCCCGCAACCGCTCCCGTGCGGCCATGACCGACCTTGCCGCGTACCACCGCCGTTGGGACGGTGCTCACCCCACTGGTTGGCGGCAACGAACATCGTTCTGCTGGCTTTGCTCTGGATGACGCATCGGCGACCGTAGTGGCGGAGCAGCCGCTGGTTTCGTGGCGTGCCTGCGGGCCGCACAAGGAAAGAGCCCCTCGAAGGGGCTCAAGATGGAGGAATTCAGTCTTCGTAGACAGGCAGGCCGTCCAGTATCGCGGCGTTCGGATCGAAGACCAGTATGCGCACGTCTGCCATGGCGGCCAGGTGCAGCACGTTCAGCAGCGGCGTGGGGACGCACGCATCCGTCTGATCGCTGTGCAGTGCCTGGGCATTGCGGCCATCGACGATTTCGAGATTGGCGTCAGTCCAGGGCGTAGCGATCAACTTCACGCCCACGGCATCGCTGTCGGGAATCCTGAAGGCTTCAAACAACAGGCCGGTGAGCGTGGATGTGTCCGCGAGGTCTTCGAGGTACTGCATCGTTTCCTCGGGAAGGTGCCCGGAACTGATCTCCCAGCATCGGCTGTAGTGGCCGGTGTCGAAGGTCAGACGCCGCACCACGTCGCGGGCGGCTTCCTCGGAATAGGTATCGCCGACATGCACTGGCGTCCCGGAGTCGTCCGCCATGACGGCATAG
>CBDDRR010000291.1:0-7913 GCA_965233095.1 uncultured bacterium | reverse complement strand
CATCACTGGTTCCGGGTGGAGGGCGTGCCGGTCGGCCCGGGCTATGAAGTGGTCACCGGGTTCGAGCTGCCGGAGGCGGAAACGACTTTTCGCCGCGCACCGTTTTCGCTCGCCATGGCGGCGCCGTTGGACCCAGGCGCCGCCGCTTACTACGCAAGCGACCTGGCCGGGGTGCCGGCAGATTCAAACACTTTCGAGGTGCGAGTCGAAGACGCGCCCGTGGTCGGTTACCGGGCCTCGTATCCGCCCGTCCGCTTCGCCGTCTACGCCAGCACCGACGGCTTCTGCCCCGAGGTCTTCACGCGAGCTGCCCTCGAGCCGGGCGCCACTATCAGCTGGACGGCCACCTACCGGTTCATGAAGCCGCCAACCCCGAACGCTTCCTCGCTCTGAAGCCCTGGCTCAGGTCGGCATCCTGGCCGCGTCCGCCTGCCGTCGGGCCAGGCTCTCCTTCCAGTGCTGCACCCGCACCCGGTCCTTGATCACCTCGATTGCCTCGACCGTCATGGTCTTGCCGAGATCGCCGAGCTCCGGGTGCTCCTCGAGCAGGGCGTCGATGACCACGGCGACCGACTCGTCGACCAGGCGGTTGCGCTCAGCGTCGCTGATGTCGCGTGCCACCCGGTCGAAGACCCGGTAGACGATGTCCTTGATCGACTGGCGCAGGGTCTCCACCACGGGCCGGCCCACCACCGGCACCCGCTGCAGCCGGTGCACCCCCGGGTCCGAGTCCACCGCTTCCGCGATCACCGACTCGACGTAGGTGCGCATCGCGTCCTCGTGGCGGTCATAGCTCTGCTGGGCGATGGCGCCGATGCGGCGCGACAGGTGCTCAACGAGCTGTTCGCGACGGGGGGCGATGATTTCCCTGATGACCTGCCGGCCGATGGGGCTCTCATCCTCGATCTCGCGACGCACGTCGTCGAGCGTGCGCAAAATCACGCGGTCAGAGACCTCGTCGATGAACACGTTGAAGTAGAACTCGAAGAAGCGGTAGACGCGGCTGGCGGTGAGATCGACGATGCCCATGCGATGCAGCCGGATAAGCAGCGATACGACGCGTAGCAGGCGCAGCAGCCGGAGCGAGCCGATCGGGATGCAGCTCACCAGGTCGTACCAGCGCAGGAAGGGAAAGAAGTACCAGCGCGCGTAGGTTTGGCGGCGCACGGCCACCACCCATTCGAATACGAATACCGCCAGGAAGATGGCGATGAAGCCGAGATCGTAGAACAGGAAGTCGGGGTGGATCCGCTCGCCGTACCAGTCGGCGAAGCCGGGCGCCACGCCCGCCAGGAGCGAGCGGAAGGTCTGCGTACCGTAAAAGGTGTCGAAGACGATGAACAGCAGGTTCAGCACGACCAGGAAGACCATCGCGAGATCGAAAGCCAACCATCGCGTCTGGTGGGTCTCTCGCAGCTTCCGGCGGTCGAGCCTCAGTTTCACGCCGTGTCGGCGGCCTGCAGCCTGGCTTCCTTCGCCAGGCGGGCTTCGGCTTCGGCGATCATCGCGTGAAAACGCGGTTCGTCACGCAGCAGTTCGAGGTCCGGATCGGCCTTTGCGTACGGCAGGACTCGGGCCCGGTCGGTTCGAGCGTAGGAGACGAACACATCAGCCATGCAGGTCGACCCTTTGCAATGCAGGCTGCTTCAGCCTTCAAGGCGGCAAGGATACCCCATTTGATCTGGCGCTCCACACCCGGATAGTGATCACGGCCGGCGACAGTAGCGCCAAGTGTACGGTAGCCTCTGAGGCTACTCCTCGCGGTCAATCCGCTCGAGGAAGCGCATCACCTCGGCCACGGTCGCTGCCGGGTCTTCCTCGTGCGGGACATGCCCGAGGCCGTCGAAGATCACGAGCCGGCTGCCGCTGATATCAGCCGCAAAGCGCGCTGCGTTTTCCGGCGGGATGAGCTGGTCGTGTTCACCCCACAGGATCAGCGTCGGTTGCTTGATCGTGGCAATGCGCGCAGCACGAGCCTCGTGGTGTATCGCCTGCTCGAGGCGCAACCGGAGGGCGCGACGGTTGCCGGCGCGCAGCGCCAGCTCATAGTAGCGATCGACCAGCGCATCGGTGACCCGGTCCGGGTCGCCGTAGACGTCGTGCACGCTTCCGGCCACCAGGCGGCGCGGCAGAAGGTGCTTCACGAGCGGGTGCAGCCAGTCGTTCTGCGCGATGCGAAATCCGATCGGGACGGACTTGGGCTCGAGCGGGTAGCCGGCTGCATCCACGAGGATCAGCGCAGCGACGCGTTCCGGCGCGGTGACTGCAGTCTCCCATGCAAGCTGGCCGCCGAAAGAGTTCCCGGCGATGACGACCTTCTCCAGGGCCAGGCTGTCGAGCAGCTCGAGGACGAAATTCACGTACACGGTCACGTGATAATCGTCATGCGGCAAAGGACCGGTCAGGCCGAAGCCCGGCAGGTCCACGCGGATCACGCGGCGGCTCGGGACCAACGCGCCGACCCAGCCGTCCCACGTGTGCAGGCTGGATGAAGTGCCGTGCAACAGCAGCACCGGCAGCGGGTCGTCGGCCCGACCCTCGTCGCGCAGGTGCACGGACATCCCCTGCAGCGGCACGAACTGCGAGGGGGGCGTGGCCCAGCGCTCCGTCAGCGTCTCTACCGGTCGGTCGGGCGCCCAGGACGTGGCCACGGCCACCGCAAGCAGCAGGGCAGCGACAAACAAGAGGGCGGCGAGTGTTCTCCGCATCCGGTTCCCCCCGAGCGAGAATTTCCTCGTCCAGCTTGCGCCGGGTTGCCAGGCCTCACAAGCCGCCGTGCCCATGGGCTGTCGATTCCGTTCGACTTGAATCGACGGGCCCAGTTACATAAAATCAGACCTTGTCTGATTCTTGGCAATTTCCATGCAAAAGATCACCGCCACCGAGCTCGCTCGCAACCTCCGCGCGGTGCTGGACCGGGTTCGGGAATCGGGTGAGGCCTATATCGTCGAGCGGGGCGGGCAGCCGATCGTGCAGGTCTCGCCCACGCCGGGCGAGCAGAACGCCCAACAGGCGCTCGCCGACCTGTACCGTACCTTGCCGCCCGAGGCGGCCGAAGGGTGGCTGGAAGACGCTCGCCGGGGCGGTGAAGCACTTGATGATGAACCGCGCGATCCATGGGCTTCCTGATCGACACTTGCATCTGGATCGATGTCGAGCAGGGCCGGCTGGGCCCGGCCGATGTATCGGCCTTCACCGGGGATGCGCCCGTCTACCTGTCCCCTGTCACGCTGGCCGAGCTGCGCTTGGGTATCGAGATGACGCCTGATGCCGGCCTGCGCCAGAAGCGCCTCGCGACCTATCGGCGGATGACTCGCAAACCGCTGCTGCCGATCGACGCCGATACGGCCGACGTGTTCGGCGAGCTCGCCGGCGTGCTGGCCAAGGGTCGTGGCCGTGCCCATCGCACGCGGGTGCAGGACCTCTGGCTGGCCAGCCAGGCGATCCAGCACAGCCTGGGCCTGGTCACCCGAAATCCGGGCGACTTCACGGACATCCCCGGTCTCGACGTGATCCCCATCAGCCTGCCTGGCTGAGCACACCTCAGTCGTCCCCGTTTTTGCGGAGGGGTATGGCGCGGTCCTGGGCTCGGTGATCCAGCCTCGACCTCCCGGAGGCGGGAACTTGCCAGGGGGCAGGTCACTGTGCATACTGTGCATATTCGACCAGCACAGTAGCTTATGAACCCCGAGCTTTTTCTTTCAGCCAGCGATCCGCGGCCGATGTACCAGCAGATCGTCGACCAGGTCACCGCCAAGGTGATGGCCGGCGACTGGACGGCTGGCCAGTCGCTGCCGTCGATCCGCGAGCTGGCCGCGGCCAGCCGGGTCAGTGTCATCACCGTGCGCCGCGCCTATGAAGAGCTTGAGCGGGCCGGGGTGATCGCCACTCGCCAGGGCAAGGGCTCGGTGGTCGCCGAACGCGACGACCTGCCCATGGCGCTGATGCACGAGGAACTGCAGCGCCAGCTGGAGGCCCTGCTGGCGAGCGCCGCCCGGCTCGGCCTGTCCCGCAGCGAGCTGCACCGCCTGATCGACCAGGCCGCCGACCCCGACCCGGGCAGCACGGCGGACCCCAAAAACCGGAAAGGACCCACATCATGACACTCGCCTTCTCACTGTCCGGCATCGCCAAGCGCTACCCGGACTTCGCGCTCCAGGACATTTCCCTGGATCTCCCGGAGGGCCAGGTGATGGGGCTGGTCGGCGTGAACGGCGCCGGCAAGACCACGCTGCTGCGCCTGCTGACCGGCCTGGCTGCGGCCGACGCGGGCGAAGTCGAGGTGCTGGGCCATCGCCTGCCCGAAAGCCAGGTGGCGGCGAAGCGCGACATCGGTTTCGCCTCCGAGGACATGCGCCTATACCGCGGCCAGACGCTGCGCTGGCACATGGACCTGATGCAAGGCATCTACCCCGGCTGGAACGAGCCCTACGCCGCCGACCTGTTGAAGCGCTTCGAGCTGCGCGCGGAGCAGGTTCTTGGCGGGTTCTCCCATGGCCAGCGGGTGAAGGCGCTGCTGCTGCTGTGCCTGGCGCGGCGCCCGCGCCTGCTGCTGCTCGATGAGCCCACCACCGGCCTGGATCCGGTGGCGCGCATCGAAGTGCTCGAGGCCCTGGCCGACGTGCTGCGCGACGCAAGCCGCAGCGTGCTGTTCTCCTCGCACAACACCCACGACGTCGAGCAGCTGGCCGACAGCATCACTTTCCTGCACCAGGGACGCATGGTCGCATCGGCGGACAAGCACGAGTTCATGGACAGTTGGCGCCGCATCGTCTGCCAGGGCGCGCTGCCCGCCGGGCTCGGCGCCTGGCCGGAGATTGCCAGCGCCCGCGCCAACGGCAGCATGGTCGAGATCAAGGCGCGCGCCTGGAACGACGAGCTGCCCGAGCGCCTGGCAGCGCACGGCCTGCAGGTGCAGCGCACCGACTCCATGGCCCTGGAAGACATCTTCATCACCGCCGTTCGCTCGGGAGGCGTGGCATGACACTCAATACCCCCGTGATCCGCCTGCTGGTCGCCAAGGACTGGCAGCTGTTCCAGAAGCAACTGGCCTTCCTGGTGCTGGCCGGCATCGTCGCACTGTGCTTCCTTGGCCTGGCCAAACCCTGGGCTTTCTACGTCGGCTCACTGATGCTGTTGATCGTATTGGTTTCGGCGGCCTGCTTTTCGATCTCCACCTCGTTGATGAACGAGCGCAAGGAACAGACCCTCGCCTTCGTGATGAGCCTGCCGGTGTCGCCGCTGGATTTCACAGTGTCCAAGCTGCTTGGCAACCTGCTCACTTTCGGCGTGCCGTTCCTGGTGCTGCTGTGCGGCACGCTGGCGGTGGTGTTGTTGACGCCCCTTCCCGACGGCCTGGTCGTGTACGCGTTGCTGATCTTCGCCTACATCCTGTTTGCCTATGCCATCTCGCTGGCCGCGGTGATGTCCGTGACATCCGAAGGCTGGGCGACCTTCGCGATGATCGGCTCCATGGTGATGATCAACCCCTACATCATGGCCATGGCGCAGGTTCCGGACATCAACGACCGGGTCAGCGTGGATGCGATCGTGTGGACGACGCCGGCGGTGGCGATCCTGGTGCCCCTGGTGCTGCTGTCGGCGGCGGTGATAGGCATCGCCACCTGGTACCACGCCCGCAAGCCTGCGTTCTACTGACGCCATGCCTGTCCAGGCCCCGCAGGATCGGCTGCACTACATGGACCACCTGCGGGCGCTGGCCATGCTGGCCGGCCTGTTCTTCCACGCCGCGCTGGCCTACAGCCCGGTGATGAGCGGCTTCTGGCCGGCCGCCGACCGCCAGAGCAGCGTGTGGGTCGACAGCGTGGTGTGGGGCCTGCACCTGGTGCGCATGCCGCTGTTCTTCCTGGTCGCGGGATTCTTCGCGGCGTGGGTGATCGCAAGGCGCGGGCAGGGCGGGCTGTTCCGGCAGCGCCTGCGCCGGATCGCGCTGCCGTTCCTGGTGGCCTTGCCGCTGGTGTTGTGGGCCATGACGGCGAGCACCTTCTGGGCCGCGATGAACGTCGAACACCCTTCGGCGATGCTGGTGATGATCCGCCAGTTCCTGGAGATGCCGGACCGACCGCAGGCACCGCCCGGAACCACGCATCTCTGGTTCCTCTACTACCTGCTGCTATTCACCGTGCTGCACTGGGTGGTCCGCACGCTGGGGCTGGGCGGGATCGGCGAGTGGCTGGTGCGCCGCCCGCCCGCATGGCTGCTGGCCGGCTTGCCGCTGCTGCTGGTGCCGGTGCTGGCCCTGGTGAGTGCGCCGCATCCGGCGCCGGAAAGCTTCCTGCCGCAGTTCTGGGCGATCGGTTTCTACGGCGTGTTCTTCGCGCTGGGCACCCTGGTGCACGGCCATCCGGACTGGCTCGAGCGCGCCCGGCACTTTGCACCCTGGCTGATCGGCGGCTGCGTTGTGCTTTATGCCGCCTTCCTTTGGCGCCTCGCCGTCGAACTGCCGGGCCAGACGTTGCCCGCCACCGCGTCCTGGACAGTCGCCGCCCTGGAAGCGTGCCTCAGCGTCTGGCTGACGGTGCTGTGCCTGCTCGCCGGCCAGCGCCTGCTCAACCGACCCAGCGCGACCATGCAATACCTGGCGCAGAGCGCCTACTGGACCTACCTGCTGCACCTGCCGCTGCTGTTCGCGCTGCAGTACCTGCTGATGGACCTGGAGCTGTCCTGGCCGCTGAAGTTCGGGCTGGCCATCGCCACCACGCTCACGCTGTGCCTGGCGAGCTACCAGCTGCTGGTGCGGCACACGCCGCTGCGCCGATTCGTGGGCTGACTGAACCCTTCTGTTGGATGCAGTACAGACATCGTGTGCCGATGCGCACAGTCTGTCCCCAGGCTGCGTATACGGCCCGTTCCACCGGGAATCGGCCAGCAAGGGGCAGACCTGCAGCAACTGAGGAGATCGACAATGAACTGGGATCGTATCGAAGGAAATTGGAAGCAGATCAAGGGCAAGGCTCGCCAGCAATGGGGCGATCTCACGGATGATGACCTGGATACCGTCGAGGGGAAGCGCGAGGAACTCGTGGGCAAGATCCAGGAGCGCTACGGCAAGGCCAAGGACGAGGCCGAGCGGGAAGTTGATGAATGGAGCCGGAGTTTCGACTGATTGTTGAGCCGCCCCGATCGCTCCAGAGGTGTCGGGGGTGCTTGATCGGACATCACCAGCCGCCGGGAATCACCTCGTCGAGTGCTTGAGCAGCATGCGAAGCAAGGCGCCGGTCACCGGCAGATGCCCGAGCATGACGATCGCCGCCTTCAGGTAGCCGATGATCCCGAGCGGCCGGAGCCGCTGGTCGGCGAACTGTTCGGGCCAGTGGCTCGGGCGCAGGTCCGGCGCTATGCCCTCGAGTTCGCGTTGCCACGAATCGTCCTTCTCGTAACCGTACTCGACCAGGTCGTCACTGATAGAGCCGTGTATCCGGAGTTGACCGGCGACTCGCGGCAGATGATTGCGCCAGTTGCCGATGCTTGACGAAGAGATGGCCCGCACGCCACCGAGCGCATCGCGCGACCTGCTGGAAGCCCTGGATCGAAGGTGATAGTTGCTGAACTCCGTACGCTTGACGAGGAAGGGCATGCGGTCCATCAACTCCCGCTGGATTTCGTCGGGCCGCACCACCAGGTCTTCGTAGCGAATCGTTGTGAAGCGCGGATGGTGCTGCAGACGGCGGCCGTATCGCGTGTAGTTCTTCCAGTAGACGAGGCCCGACCAGTACACGTCCGGATCCTTGCGGTGCTTGCTTACGATCATGTCGCGCGGATCGCGCACCATGTAGATCACGTACAGGCTTGGCATGATGCGCAGGGCCGGCTTGACGATCAGAACGTCTCGCGGTTTCTTGGTGAGAAAGACATCCGCATCACGCGAGGGCAACCGGTAGAGTGAATCCTCG
>CBDDRR010000290.1:0-18554 GCA_965233095.1 uncultured bacterium | reverse complement strand
ACTATGGCGCGCCCCGGTGCGCTCTGCATGAGCACGCCATCGCGGAAATCGCGCAGTGTGGCGACGTGCGGGTCCATCCAGCTGCCCCAGGCGGCGGTCGCGATGAAGCAGTCGCAGAAGCCGCTGCAGTCCTCACCGGGCTCGCCGTCATCCTCGCGAATGGTGATGGTCACCACCCGGGCCTCGGGATCGAGCCCTGCCAGCGCGGACGGGTCGGCGAGCGCCACCTTGAACACGCGCCGGTCGGTGCGCGCCTCGTCGTCGTCGATCAGCTCGACGGTGAAGGTCTTGCGGGTCTCGCCATCGGCGAACTCCAGTCGGCCGGTGTCGCCCGTGAAATCGCTGCCGGCGACCGCCGCCGGACTCGTGTCGCCGTCCACAGTGACCCAGCTGACGGCAGCCGCTCCGTTGCTGCCGCGGTTGCGATCCACGGTGAACACGATGCTGCCGGCGTCCTCGTTGACCTCGATGCTGGAGGTGAACAGCGAGAATTCGCCGGCATGTTCCGCGGCCGGGTCCTCGATGACGACCAACGGGCCGCGCCCGGAAAACGCGGCGTCCCCGTCGGGTGCGGCGTCGGCGAGCATCAGGCTCAGGTTGCGCGGCGGGGCGGCCGCAGCGCGCGCGATGGTCGACAGCGTGGCCTCCAGCGCCTCATCGCCGGGACCGAATTCCAGCTCGGTGGTCAGGTCGCTGAAATCCGTGCCCAGTGCAGCGGTGCCCGGCACGCCGAGCAACGTCGCCGAAACGGTGTCAGTCGGCAGTCCCTGGCGTGTGATCTCAACGGGCAAGTCGTCCCCGGCGACTACCCGCCGCACGGCGTCTCCCGGGATCTCGAGCGTGGCCGAGGGCGCGTCGTCGTCCTCGATCTGCAGCAGCAGGGTGTTGTCGCGGCCGAGCGTTGCGTTGCTCGGGTTCGCCAGCGTCAGGATCGCGAAACGCGTGCCCTGGGCGCCGCTGCGCTGCGGGACGTTGACCTGCGCACGGCCGAACAGCCGGCCGTCGGGAATCCGGATCACCCCCAGCGGCAGGTCGATGGTGAAATCCGTGCCGAGCGCCGCGGTGCCGCCCAGGCTGATGTTCAACACCGCGGTCACTTCGCCTGCTGCGCTGCCGCTGCGGATGACGGTGATCTGGCGGGTCTCGCCTTCGACGGTGTTGAGCCGGGGCTCGAGGAACTGCAGCACGCCGTCCGCCCAGGCGGCGGGCGCCCACAGCGCCGCCAGCATCAAGACAAGGGCGGGGAATTGAGTCTGGTGCCGAGACATGTTCGATGCTCCCGCGATGAAAGTCCGTGCACGTCCATGATGGGGCGGCGGCGGCCTTCGGGCAATGCGGCCGGCGGCCTCAGTCTGCGGCGACCCCGCGGGCCGTCGAGACGATGCCGGTGGCGACCGCGCACAACTTGCCCTCGCTCCACAGTTCGCCTTCCATAAAGGCCAGGCCCTCGGCGCGCTTCAGGGTGATGGCGTAGGCGTCCACGGACCGGCCGCGCGTCGGGCGCATGAACTTGACCGACAATTCCACCGTGCCGGCGCGGCGGCCGGGGAACTGGATCACGCCCGCGACGCCGAGGGCGGCGTCGAACAGCCCGGCGATCACCGCGCCGTTGACCGCGCTGCTGCCCATGCCGCCACGATGATGCGGCCCGATCTCGGAGAGGTGCACCCGGACCAACGCCGGATCCTCCAGATCCAGCGCCGCGCCCATAGCGCTCATCGCGGGCATTGCGTTGAATTGCTCGGCCCAGGCACGGCGCGCCTCCACATCCATGGGGATCGGGCGGGCCCGGGAACGGAGCGCTTCCAGCGAGACGGGCATCGGGTTCATCGGCAGGCACCGGTCGGCTCGGATACCTCTTGAGGATACTCCCGATGCTGCATCGCCGCACGACCTGCGGCGGTGCTAGAATCTCCTCCCCGCCCCGATCGCCGGACACTCGAATGGACTCGGACAGGCAACCCCAGCAGGACAAGCCCGCGGCGCCCGCGGACGAGGGTCCCTCGCCGGACGGCGTCGGCCAGACCGTGATCGACCGGCTCGACCGATGCGTCGAGCGGCTGGAGAATCCCGAGCTGCACCCCGGCTGGGTCGTGCACGAGGTGCGCAAGGACCTCAAGCGGGTTCGCGCCCTGCTGCGCCTGTGCGGCGACGAGCTGCCGACCCGCAGGCTTGAAAAACGTTGTGCGGCCGCCGCGCGGAAGCTGGCCCACCTGCGTGATGCCGCGGCGCTCGGCGAGACCCTGGCGCGGCTGCGCACCCGCGCCGACGCCCGCCAGCTCGAGGCGCTGGAGGCGGTGATCGAGTCGTTGGGGCTGGAGCGCCCGCCGGGGGAGCCCCACGGCCTGCCGCGGCCAATTGCGTGCGATGTGGCTGTCGCGTTGCGCAAGGTGCGCAAGAGCTGCGCCGAGCTCGATTTCAGGCGCATGGATGGCGCGGCGCTCGACGCCGGCCTGGCAGAGACCTGGTCGGAGACCGCGCTCGCGTTCCGCCGCGTCATGGAGCGGCCGGCGTTGCCCCGCTTCCACGAATTCCGCAAGGCAGTGAAACGGGAGCTGCACCAGCGCGAGTTGTCGGGGCGCCCGCTGGATCGCATGGAGCGTGCCACCCTGAAGAAGCTGGCGGACGTCCTCGGCGAGCTGCAGGACCTCGACGTGCTGCGCGACCGGTTGCGCGCCGCCAGGCGCTGGCGCGGACCGTTGCGCAGACTGGTCAAGCAAACGATCCGTGAGCTGAAGGCCCGCGCTCTTCGACTCGGTGTCGGTCGCTATCCCGAGGGAGCGTCCTGAGACATCCGGCGGGCCACCGCGATGCACCGGCCGGGCCATGATCCCGTTACGCGACGAAAACCCGGTGCGCAGGGCCCCGGTCGTGACATGGGCGCTGGCGGCATCCTGTGTGCTGGTGTTCCTCTGGCAGATGTCGCTCGGTGCGGCCGGGTTCAACCGCGTGGTGTTCACGCTCGGCGTGATCCCGGCCGTGCTGCTCGGGAACGCGCAGTTGCCGCCGGAGGTCGCGGTGGTGCCGCCGTCCGCCACCATGCTGACCTCGATGTTCCTGCACGGCGGCTGGCTGCACCTGGCCGGCAACATGCTCTACCTGTGGATTTTCGGCGACAACGTAGAGGACCGGATGGGTCGGCTGCGCTTTCTGCTGTTCTACCTGGCCTGCGGCATCGCGGCTGTGCTTGCACAGGCGTTGCCGGAGCCGGAGGCGCGCGTCCCGATGATCGGCGCATCCGGAGCCATCTCCGGCGTGCTCGGCGGCTATCTGCTGATGTTTCCGCAAGCCCGTGTCCTTGTGCTTGTGCCGCTTGGCTTTATCCTCAAGGTCATCCGGATGCCTGCAGTCTGGGTGCTCGGGCTGTGGTTCTTCGTGCAGCTCGTGTCCTCGCTGATGGCGCCGGCGGGGGAGGGCGGCGTGGCGTTCCGCGCTCACCTGGGCGGTTTCGTTGCGGGCCTCGTATTTGCGCCGCTGTTTCTCGCGGGGAGACGTCGTTAGTGAACGAATGGCTGAAGTTGATGCTCGAGGAGATTCGCCGCAAGGAGCGTGAGCGCGAGGACGCATTGCGCGAGCGCCAGCGGCGCGCGCCTGGCCCCGGCACGCCGCAGCCGGAAGTCGAGCGCGGGCCGACTTCGCCGGACGCCGGCCGCAGCGACTGACCCAAAGTTCGCATGTCTCCCGACACGCCCGCCTCCTTGCACGGCGCCCTGCGACAGGGACCGGCCGAATGGGGCCTGCTGTTCGCGCTGGTCGCCCTGTGGGGCAGCTCTTTCCTGCTGGTGCGCGTCTCACTCGACGTCTTCACGCCGGTCGCCGTGACCGCGGGTCGGCTGTTGATCGGTGCGGGAGTGCTGGTACTGCTGCTGGTGATGACCGGCCGTCGGCCACCGTCCGGCGCGCGCGCCTGGGTATTTTTTGCGGCCATGGCGATCATCGGCAATGCGCTGCCGTTCTTTCTCATTGCCTGGGGCCAGCGCGACATTCCGTCCGGGCTCACCGGCATCCTGATGGCCGTGATGCCCTTGGTGGTGCTGGTGCTGGCGCATTTCCTGGTGGTGGGCGAGCGCCTGACACCGCGCCGCCTGGCCGGCTTTGCGCTGGGCTTCATCGGCGTCGTCGTGCTCACCGGCCCTGAGGCGCGCGCCGCGATGATCGGCCGCGAGGCCTCCTTCATCGCGCAGTTGGCGGTGCTCGGCGCGGCAGTGTGCTATGGCATTGCGGCCATCATCGCGCGCCGCGGACCGGTGCTGCATCCGGTGGTCACGGCCGCGGCCGTGCTGTCCATCGCCGGCATCGTGGTCGGCGCTGCCTTGCTTGCCGCGGGTGTGCGCGGCGGCGAGGCGGCCGCAGCGCATGCCACGATTGCCGTCTGGCCGGCCATCGCCATGCTGGCGCTCGGCGCGCTGTCCACCGGCCTGGCCACGGTGGTGTATTTCAGCCTGGTGACCCGTGCCGGGCCGACCTTCCTGTCGCTGATCAACTACCTCATTCCTATTTGGGCCGTGGTGCTCGGCGCGGTCGCGCTTGGCGAGCGGCTGCCGACCCGCGCGTTTGCCGCGCTGGCGCTGATTCTCGCCGGCGTGGTGCTGGCGCGCTGGCAGTTTCGCGACCGGCGAGCGGCCGCGTGAAGGTCGTGGTACTCGGCGGCGGCTATGCGGGGCTGGCCTGCCTCGCGCGGCTGGCGCGCGTCCTGCCCGAGGCGGAGCGCCACCTGGTGGACCCGAACCGCTGGCACCTGCGGCGCACGCTGTTGCACGAGACGCTGCGGCGCCCGCTCAAGGACCTGCGCGCCGATTTCGCGCCGATCGCACGGCGCTGGGGATTCCACCATCATCGCGCGCGCATCGAGTGGACGAAAGAGCACCTGGTCGAATGGTCGCGGGCGGGCCGTCTCCCCGTCGGGCGGCGCGAGCTGGAATTCGACGCGCTCGTGGTGACGACGGGTTTGCCCGGCGTGGCCGGACGTGTGTCACGCAGCCGCACGCCGCCGATAGCGCTCGAGGCGCTGGCCACGGGGCCGGGCGTCAACGCGTGGAAGCGCCTCGCCGCCGCCGAGGGCCGCGCGTGGGTGGTGGGGGCCGGTGCCAGCGGCCTGCAATGCCTGTTCGAACTCGCCGCCGCGCGGCCAAAAGGTGCGCCGCTCGGTCTCGTCGAAGCATCCAACAGTATCCTGGCGTCCGAGCCCGAAGCGCTGCGCCGCGAAGTGCGCGAGCGGCTTGACGCGCTCGACCTCGACCTCCGGCTCGGTACGTACTACGAAGGCTTCGGCCGCGGCCGTCTGCGCATGAAAGGGTCCGGCGGCGAATTGTCCGAGCCCGCGGCAGGTGTGCTGCTTTGCACCGGCCCGACTGCGCGCCGCATCGACGCGGACGCCACGGGACGCGTACTCCAGAAGCGGCGTCCGTTGCCGCGAGTTTATGCTGCCGGCGACTGCGCGCACTGGCATGACGTGCAGTTCGACGCGGCCACCGCGCAGACCGCCGTGCGCAAGGGGCGGCATGTCGCGGAGACCGTGGTGCGCGTTCTCGAGGGGCGTGAGCCGGAGGACTGGGATGCACGTCAGCTCGGATTTTTCCTCAGTCTCGGTCCACGCGACGCCATCGGCTGGCTGTTTGCGCGCGCAGCGCTGGTCAACGGCCTGCCGGCGGTCGCGGCGCGCGAGGCCGTCGAGGCGCGCTGGGACCTGCTGTTGCGCGGCATAGACAGCTTCGCCGCCTTCTGACCGAAAACCGGGGTCAGAGACCGGTTTCCGGTCGCCCGCGGGGTCGCGCCGCCATGGGCGCGCTTCTGTTGCCGGTTGTCCGCGGGACCGTGCCGCCACAGGCGCGCTTCGCTCGGCGAAATCTTTAGCTCGCTCAGCGCGCCAGTGAAGTCCCGGCCCCGCTGCCGCGCAGACATCAGCATCGCCTTGCATTCGCGGCGCCGCTGACGATTGCCGCGCCGCGAATCGGCGTTGCCATGTCGGACTGACCGGTCGTCATCGCTGGCGATCAGAATGCCTCGCCAAGGCGGCTGATAGCGGCGGCCGCAGGCGGTGTTGCCAGGCCAGTCAACCGTCGCGGCCACCCTTGTGATCCCGGCAGCGGGTGCGGGGTGTCATAGGCCGGCCGAGCGAGTTTTTCCTTGTTTGAGCGCAGGCCGGCCTATGGCGCCGTGCGCCCGCGGTCGACCGGCAACCTTAGACCCCGCGCGCCCTCGGTCGACTGGCAGCTCCCGGCGTATGGCCCGGCAGTCGACCGGAAACCTGTCTCTGACCCCGTTTTTCGGACCCTGGTTTTCGCTCGCGGGCGGTCATCAGGCCTGCGGATCGAGCGGCTGGAACGGCGTCTCGAAGTAGCGGTGAAACGGCGGCGGCAGCTCGCGGTAATCGATCGCCATGGCCTCGGCCGGCATTGGCTGGCCGTTGTAGGTGTTCCAGAACACCACGTTGCGATTCGCCAGCCGGCCGGCGCGCAAGTCGGCCAGCAGTGCGGCGAGCGCCTTGCCGGTGTAAGTGCCCTCCAGTCCGATGTCGAAAGCCTGCCGCGCGAAAGCCAGCGCCGCCATGCCCTCTTCGGTGAAGCGTGCGTAGCCGGGGCCAATAAATTCGTGGCGCACCTCGATGCGCGTATTGTCGAGCGGCGCCAGCGGAAAGCGCGGGTCGTGGCGATGCAACAACCGGGCGGCGCCGTGGTACAGCGAGCGAAAGCGCTCCGGGCTGGCGATGTCGGCGCGCACTACGCGCACCAGCACGAGGCGGGTACGCAGTCCGGCCGCGGCCAACCCGAGCGCCAGCCCTGCGGCGGTACCCATGGTGCCGAGCGCGACATAGAGATAGTCCGGCTCGGGAATCAGTCCGGCGCGCACCTGCGCCGCAAGCTCGAGTGCGGCGTTGACGAAGCCGACGGCGCCGAGCGGGGAGGAGCCGCCGCCAGGAACGCGGTAGGGTGGTGGCCGCCCGTCGCGTCCCCGCAGCCGGAGGGCGCGCGCCATGCGGTTGGCCTCGGACTCCGTGGCGCAATGCAGCTGGCGGGCGCGGGCCCAGCGGCCCATCTTGAGGTTGCGGCCGACAAAGGATGAGTTCGACTGTGGCGTCAACAGCAGCAGCGCGTCGAGGCCGACCTGGCGCGCGTAAATCGCGGTGGCGAGCGCATGGTTGGACCCGGCAACGCCGAAGGTGAACACCGCGTCGTGCTCCTTCAGCAATGCGTCGGCGAGCAGGAACTCCAGCTTGCGGACCTTGTTGCCGCCGTAGGGCGTTGCGCAGCGGTCATCGCGCTTGAGCCAGAGTCCAGCGCAGGGGCCGGGCAGCGCGTCACGCTCGGCGGGCTGCAGCGGTGTCGGCCATTCCCCCAGCGCGACGGTAGGCAGCCGCGCGGCCAGCGCCGGGAATCGCGCGGCGAGCGCCGGCGCCGTCACGGTGAAGGCGCTCCGTCGCCCGACGGCCCGTCCCGGCCGGTGGCGGCGCGCGCCCGACGCGCTTCGACGAGCAGGAACTCTTCGTCGAGCGGCGACAGGTCGAAGCGCCGGCAGGCTTCCTCGACGGCGGCCGCGTCGTGGCGCCCGGTCTCGGATAACCAGCGCAGCGCCTCGCGCAACCCCTGTCCCGCGGGCGCCGCCCCGCGCCTGCCTTTACCGGAACTCATGCCGACCCCTTGTTCGCGTCTCGCCGCATGGCGCAATCCGCTATTATCATCGCAGGAAACGTAGTCCGGTACGTGAAGGCGATAACACGATGAGCGGCACCGATCATCTCGACGCGCTGCGCAGGGACGCGAGCAGTGCCCCGGTCGTGCTGTTCGCATCGCGCCTCACCGACGTGCGCGAGCTGGTGCAGCGCCTCGACGAGCTCGACATAGAGTACCGCCTGGTGACACTGTCGATGTCGGACAGCGCCTCGCGCGACCGGTTTCACGTGCTCGAGGAATGGACCGGACACCGCACCCTGCCGCAGGTATTTCTGGACGGCCGCTTCATCGGCGGCCCGACGGAGCTGCTGACGCATCCGCGGCTCGCGGGTGGCGTGCCCTCGGCCGGACGGTGGCTCGGCTACGCCGGCCTGATTCCTTTCGTCGCCGCGCTGCTCGGTTTCGTGTTCGGCGGCGACGCGCGACAGGCGTACTTCGCGCAGCAGTTCATCGCTTACGGCGCGGTGATCCTGTCTTTCATCGGGGCAGTGCACTGGGGCCTGGCGCTGGGCTCCGGCCGCCTGCAGATCATGCGCCTGTCGTTCAGCGTGCTGCCGGCGCTGCTCGCATGGGCTGCGTTGCTTCTGCCGCGTGCGCCCGGCGCCTGGCTGCTGCTCTTCGGTTTCGTGGCGCTGCGTGCCTGGGAAGCCAGCCCGCCGGTGGCGTGCACGCTGCCCGGCTGGTACCGGAGCATGCGCACGCACCTGACGCTCATCGTCGGCTTGCTGCTGTTGCTGTTCGCGCTGGCGGCGGGATGAGCACGCTGCTAGCCTTCGTCCTGCACATCGTGTCCGTCCGCGCCGCCGGAGTACTGCATGACTGATCCGCTCACCCCCGGGATACTCGTCGAGGAATTTCCCGGCCGTGAGACTTCGCTGGACTTCATCCCGCCCGGCGTGTGCGCTTTCGTGGGTGCGGCACCCCGCGGTCCCGTCAACCAGGCCGTGTCGATCGAAAGCCCTGAGGACTTCGATCGGCACTTCTCGGCGAGCGGCGGCGAGTATCCGCTGCAGCAGAGCGTGCAGGACTTTTTCACGGCAGGGGGACGGCGTGCGGCGGTCGTGCGCGTTGCCAACGGTGCGCGCTCATGCACCATCCGCCTGCCCGGCCGCGAGGGCGCGCTGGTGCTCGAGGCGCTCAGTCCGGGGCGACGGGAACACCTGCGCGCCTCGGTCGATTACGATCACATCGGGCCTTCCGACGACGTCACCTTCAACCTGGTGGTGCAGCGGCTGCGCGCACATGGCACCGAGCGCGTGGCGGACCAGGAGATCTACCAGCGGCTCTCCCTGCGGCCTTCCTCGGAGCGTTATGTCGTGGACACGCTGCTGGAGTCGCGCCTGGTGCGCGTGCGCGGACTGGCGCCGCCGAGCAGGCCGGCCGCCACCGTCAGCACCGCGCCGGGGTACCCGGTCACCTGGGTGGAGGCGGAGGACGACGGCGCCGACGGCAAGGCGCTCACCGACTACGACCTGGTCGGTTCCTCGGCGCACGGTAGCGGGCTGTTCGCGCTCGACGGCATCGGGCCGATCGATTTTCTCTGTCTCCCGCCGGCGCTCGATGGACGCAAACCCGGGCCGGCGCTGTTGCTGGCCGCACTGCGCTACTGTCGGAAGAATCGCGCGATGCTGTTGCTCGAGCCGCCGGCCGGTACCTACGACGGAGAGCAGGCGCTGGCATGGCTGCGCGGCCTGAACATCGCCGGGGATAACGCCATGGCGGTGTTCCCACAGCTCGCCGCGGATGCGCGCAGTGCCGGGCGCTCGGCGGTCGGCGCCGTCGCCGGCGCCTTGTCGCGTGCGCCGGCCGACGTCGAGCCCGTGCTGGGCGCGCCGTTTCGCCCGGTCAACGAGCTTGCCCCGGAGGTGCGCCGCCGGCTGCAGGCGGCGGGCATCAACATCATCGGGCGCGGCCGCGGCGGCCGCATCGTGCTGCAGGGTGATCGCACACTGGCCTCACCGGAGTGCCCGGTGCAGCTGTGGCGATCGCTGTCGGCGCGGCGCCTGGCGATGACCATCGAGCGGACTCTGCTGCAGGGTACACGCTGGGTAGTGTTCGAAGCGGCCGGTCCGGATCTCGCGCGGCGGCTGGAGGCGCAACTGGGCGGCTGGCTGGAGTCGCTGCGCTTCGCCGGGTTGTTGGCCGGCGACTCGGCCGATGCCTGGTTCGTCGACGTCAATGAAGTCTCGGCGCCGCACCGGCCTACCCGGATCGAGTTCACCGTGGGTTTTGCGCCGCGCCACCCGCGCGACTTCATCATCTACCGGGTGAGCCAGGGGCTGCACGGCGCACGTCTCGGGCTGGTGTCGCCGGAGCGCTGGGCGATCTCGCAGCCGCTGCGCGAGATCCATGTCGCCGATGTCGACGCGGCGCCGGCGATGCAACGCGGCGCCGAGGCCGGGTGAACCACGCCGACGAGCGCGTGATCTATTTCGCTTACGGCGCCAATGTCCATCCCGCCTGGCTCAGGCGCCGCGTCCCCAGCGCGGTCCTGGTCGGTCCCGGCCTGCTGCCCGGCCACGCGCTCGTCTTCCGCAAGCGGGGTCGCGATGGCGCGGCGCGCTCGGACGCTTGCCCGAGCGACGCCCCCGGGGCGGCGCTGCCAGGGGCCCTGTACCGGATGCGGGAAGCGGACCTGCGGCTGCTCGGCGCCGCAGGGGCCGGTTACCTGGCGAAGCGAGTCACTGTCGAGTCGGCGGACGGGCCGCTGGAGGCCACCACCTGGGTCGCGGCGCCGGGTGAGATCGCCCACGGCCTGTTGCCGTGGGACTGGTACGTGGCGCTGATCCGTGCCGGGGCGGAGCTGCTTGGGTTGCCCGAGGAACATCAGCGCTGGCTGGCGAGTGCGCCGACCGCGAAGGATCCGGACACTGCGCGCGCCGCGCCGGCGCGCGGGATCGTTGCCGCGGTGCCGCCGGGGGACAGCTAGAGTCGGGATTCCTCGCCGCCGCGCTCCACGGCCACGGGTAGTCGCCGGTCCGGCCTGCACAGTTGCTCCCGCACCGCGTCGTCAAGTGCGTGCACAGCCGCTTCCGCACCCTCGGCGTGGGCGATGACCAGCAGGGCGTCCTGCAGGTAGTCCGGGTATTCGACGATCGCCTCGCAGAACTCGGCAAACGTGCCGCGGTCGATGCGGCCGCACGAGCCGGCGGGGTCCGGGTCATGCACCGGGTGCCTGCGCAGCAGGATTTTCCAGACCGCGTAAGGGTCCCAGGGCCGGCAGGGCGATCGCTTCGGCTTGTCCACGGCCCCAAGCTAGCAAAGCCGGCGCCGCCGATCCGTGAGCGAATTCACGACTGGGTGCCGAAGCCGCCGCCGCCCGGCGTGGCTATCTCGAGCGCATCGCCCGCGCGAAGAACGACCGAGGCGATTCCCGCCAGTTCCTCGACCGTGCCGTCGGCGCGGATCACGCGGTTGCGGCCGGTGAGCCCGGACGCGCCGCCGGCCAGACCGAACGGCGGCACGCGCCGCCGGTTCGAGATCAGCGATGCGTCCAGCGCCTCGGTGAACAGCAGCCGGCGGACGACGCCGTCGCCACCTCGATGGCGCCCCGCACCGCCTGAGCCATGCCGGATGCCGAAGAACTCGACGCGCACCGGGTGGCGCAGTTCCAGGATCTCGGGATCCGTCAGGCGGCTGTTGGTCATATGGGTATGCACCGCGGAGGCACCGTCGAACCCGGGGCCCGCGCCGGCGCCGCCGCAAAGGGTCTCGTAATACTGGTGCCGGGCGTTGCCGAAGCTGAGGTTGTTCATTGTGCCCTGCGAGGCCGCGACCACGCCGAGGGCACCGAACAGCGCGTCCACCACGCACTGCGAGGTCTCTACGTTGCCGCCGGCCACCGCGGCCGGCCAGCGCGGGTTCAGCAGGCTGCCCTCCGGAATGCGCAGCTCCAGCGGCGCGAGACAACCTTCGTTCAGCGGGATGTCCCGATCCACCAGGCAGCGGAAGGCGTACAGCACGGCGGCGCGACAGATCGCGGCGGGTGCATTGAGGTTGCCGGCGGACTGCGCCGAGGTGCCGTCGAAGTCGATCACTGCGCGGCGCGCAGCGCGATCGATGCGGATGGCGACCTGGACGACCTCGCCGCCGTCCATCGGCCAGCGGAATTCGCTGTCCGGCAGCTGCAGCAGCGCTTCGCTGACCGCCTCGGCGGCGTTGCGCTGGATGTGATCCATGTAGGCCAGCACGACGTCGTTGCCGAACTCACCCATCATTCGCTCGAGCTCGGTCAGGCCACGGCGGTTGGCGGCCAGCTGCGCGCCGAGGTCAGCCAGGTTCTGCGACGGGTTGCGCGCCGGCCAGCGGCCGGCCTCGAGCAAGGCGCGCATCTTCGCCTCATCGAAGCGGCCGGCAGTGACCAGCCGCACACCGCGAATCAGCACGCCTTCCTCGTCGATGTGGCGACTGTCCGAGGGCATCGAGCCCGGCGCGCGGCCACCGATGTCGGCGTGGTGGGCACGCGAGGCGACGTACAGCAGCGGCCGGTCGGCGTCGCCGAAAAACGGCGTGACGACGGTGATATCGGGCAGATGCGTGCCACCCTCGTAGGGATCGTTCAACACGTAACTTTCGGCCGGCGCCATTTCGTCGCCGAAGCGCGCCATGATCGCGCGCACGCTCTCGCCCATCGAGCCGAGATGCACCGGCATGTGCGGCGCGTTGGCGACCAGGCCGCCTTCCGGATCGAACACCGCGCAGGAGTAGTCCAGGCGTTCCTTGATGTTCACCGAGCTGGCGGTGTTCTGCAGCACCGCGCCCATCTGCTCGGCGACATGCATGAAGCGGTTGTTGAACACCTCCAGCAGCACGGGGTCGGAGCGGGTCGAGGCACGCCGCGCGCGCCGCCGTCTCGGTCGACGCAGTCGCAGGTTGCCCATGGCATCCGTCGTGGCCTGCCACCCCGGCGCCACCCACGTGGTGGCGTTGGCTTCCGGGATCTGCGCGGGGCCGTCGAGTCGCTCCCCCGGGCGAAGCGCGGTCCGCGGCACCAGCGGAATCTCCCGCCAGTTGCCGTCCAGCCAGGTGAGGCATGTGGAGCGTGCCTCGGCCCGGCCTTCCGCGGCGGCGACGCAACCCGCATCCTCGGGCGAACGTCCACCGCCGCGCGCCTCAGCCTCCAGGGACTCCAGCACCAGGCCGTGCGAGGCCACGAAGCCGAAGCGCCGCTCGTGGGCCGCGGCGAACTCGGCCCGCACCTCGGTCTCTTCCGCCAGCGCCACCTCGAGGGTCGTGTCGCTGCCCTCGTAACGCAGTCGCAGGCGGTGCTCGACGACAATCGCATCCCGGGAGACGCCTTGCGTCGCCAGCGCCGCGGCCGCCTCGTCGCCGAGCCGCGCCAGCGTCCGCCCGGCTGCGGCCAGTGACTTGCCGTCCAGCGCCGCCTGCACCGGCGCCTGGCGCAACTCGACAAGGTCCGCCAGTCCGATGCCCCAGGCCGACAGGACGCCGGCGAATGGCGGCAGCAGCACCTGGCGGATGTCGAGTGCGTCGGCGACATCGCAGGCATGCTGGCCGGCCGCGCCGCCGAAGCCGCACAGCGTGAACGCGGCGGGATCCGCGCCGCGGCGCACCGACACGTGCTTGACGGCGCGTGCCATGCGCTCTACGGCGACTTCGAGAAAGCCCGCGGCGATCTCCTCCACGCTCATCGGCGGCCGGCCCGCGGCGGTCACCGCCTCACCGAGTTCACGCAGCCGGGCCGCAGCCGCGGCGTGATCGAGCGGCCGGTCGCCGCCCGCGCCGAACACTGCGGGTACCGCCACGGCCTGCAGCCGACCCAGCGCAAGGTTGGCGTCGGTCACGGTTGCGGGCCCGCCCAGCCCGTAGCCGGCCGGACCGGGCTGCGCGCCGGCCGATTCCGGGCCCACCTGGAAGCGTCCGTCAGCGAACTTCAGCACCGAGCCGCCGCCGGCGGCGACCGTGTGGATCAGCAACATTGGCGCTTGCAGGCGGACGCCCGCCACCAGGTTGTCCAGGCTGCGCTCGAATTCTCCCTCGTACAGGCAGACGTCGGTGGATGTGCCGCCCATGTCGAACCCGATCAACCGTTCACAACCGGCCTGGCGGCCGGCGGCAGCCATGCCGACCACGCCGCCGGCGGGGCCCGACAGCACGCTGTCACGACCCCGGAACCGCTCCGCCTCGGCGAGTCCGCCGTTGCTCTGCATGAACAGCAGGCGCTTGTCCTTGAGCGGCGCGCGCAGCTGTGACACGTAGCGCCCGAGCACCGGCGACAGGTAGGCGTCGGCGACGGTCGTCGCCCCCCGTGGCACGATGCGCGCCAGCGGGCTGACTTCGTGCGACACCGAGACCTGCGAGAAGCCGGCCTCGCGGGCCAACCGCGCGGCTGCCTGCTCGTGCGCCGGGTAGCGATAGCCATGCAGCAACACAATCGCCACGGCGTCGAGCCCGGCGGCGTGCGCCGCGCGCAGATCCGCGGCGAGCGCCGCCTCGTCCAGCGGCCGCAGCACCTCGCCGTTGGCCGCGATGCGCTCGTCGGCCTCGACCACACTGTGATAAAGCGGCGGCGGCAGGCGGATGTCGAGGTCGAACAGTCGCGGGCGCTGCTGCGTGCCGATCAGCAGCGCGTCGCGGTGACCGCCGGTTATGACCAGCAGCGTCGGCTCGCCGCGACGCTCGAGCAGCGCGTTGGTGGCCACGGTCGTGCCCATGCGCACCGCCTCGACAGGCGCGGTCGCCAGCGCCGCGGCATCGTCCAGGTCGAGCAGGCGGCGCATGCCCTCGAGGCCCGCATCCGGGTAACGTTCCGGCGCGTCGGACAGCAGCTTGAGCGTCTCGAGCCGCCCGTCGGGCCGGCGCGCGACGATGTCGGTGAAGGTGCCGCCCCGGTCGATCCAGAATCGCCAGCCCTGCGTTGCTTCGCTTGCCATGCGGCGATTGTACGGTGACGGCGGCTGCTACACTCCGGCGGTCGTTCGCGGGGGGGGCGCGATGAGCCGGGCGGAAGCCATTCTCTACACGCTGGTCGTCTACAAGCTCGCGCTGATTGCAATCGGCGTGTGGGCGACCCGCCGCACCCGCGACACCGGCGATTTCTTTCTCGGTGGCCGTCGCCTCGGCGGCTGGGTCGCCGCGATCAGCGCGTCTGCCTCGTCTTCGTCGGCCTGGACGCTCGTGGCGGTCAGCGGCATGGCCTACCTGTGGGGCTGGCCGGCGCTGTGGCTGTTCCCGGCGACCCTGTCGGGATTCCTCATCAACTGGCTGTGGGTCGCGCCGCGCCTGATGCGCGCCAGCCGTGCCGGCGGGTCGATCACGCTGACGGAGTTCCTCGCCGGGCCGGATGCCCTCGAGGGCTGGCCGCGGGGCATCGTGCTGCTGGCTTCCGGCGTCGTGCTGTTCTCTTTCACCTTCTACATCGCCGCCCAGTTCCAGGCGGCGGGCAACGCCTTCGCCAGCGCCTTCGAGCTCGAGATGCGCACCGCGGTGATGATCGGCGCGGCGGTCGTGCTGCTCTACACGCTGTTGGGCGGTTTCTGGGCGGTGAGCGTCACCGACACGCTGCAGGGCCTGGTGATGGCGCTGACGGCGCTGGTCGTGCCGGTGGCCGCGGTCATCGCCGCTGGTGGCCCGGGGGCGGTGATCGACGCTCTCGGCGTGCAGGGGCCGGAAGGCGCGCCGCCGACCGCAGGCATCGCCGCCGTCGGTTTCGTGCTCGGCACGCTGGGCATCGGCCTCGGCTATCCCGGCCAGCCGCACGTCGTGAATCGCTTCATGGCGTTGCGCGACGCGCGCGCGCTGCGCGACGCCCAGGTGATTGCCTTGTCCTGGGCGGTCATCATCTATGCGGGGATGCTGACCGTCGGCTTCGCCGCCCGTGCGCTCTACGGCGGGCTGCTGGCCGACGAGCAGGTGCTGTTCGAGGTGACCAACCGGCTGTTCGCGCCGATTGTCGCGGGCATCATGATCGCCGCCGTGTTGTCGGCCATCATGTCGACGGCCGACAGCCAGCTGCTGGTGGCGGCCTCCTCGGTGAGCCACGACCTGCCACGGCGCGGGCGCGGCAGCCTCGCCGTGTCGCGGCTGGTCGTTGCGGCGATCAGCGTCCTGGCAGTGATCGTGGCGGTGCTGCTGCCGCAGACCATCTTTGCGCGCGTGCTGTTCGCCTGGACCGCGCTCGGCGCTGCGTTCGGGCCGCCGCTGCTGGTGCGGCTCGCCGGCTTCGAGGTGCCGCCCGCGCGGGTGTTTGCCGCCATGGCGACCGGCTTCCTCGGCACGGTGTGCTGCTACTGGCTGCCGAACATGCCTGGAGACTGGCTGGAGCGGCTGGTGCCGTTCTTCGCCTCGCTGGCGATCTGCGTGGCGTCAGCGCGTAGGATGAGTGACCATGAGCGCAGCCATGAAAGCTGAGACTTCGTGCCGGGAGGCGCGGCGCAAATGAGGCGCGACCGGCGCATCCGCCTGCTGCTGGCCGCGGTGGTGATCGTGGCGCTGGTGCTGTTCGCCGGCGCGCTGCTGGCGGTGGCCGACACGGTGCTGTCCATCGTGCAGCGCCTGCGCGAGGGCCCGGCGGCGATTTACTACGGCTTCATTGCGCTGCTCGCGTTCGGCGGGGCCGCGGCCGCCTGGTTGCTGTGGTGGTTGCTGGTACCGCCGCGGCGCAAGCCGAAGGCGCAGCGAACGGCTGCGAAGCTCGACGAGGCGGGGCTGCGCGAGCAGCTGGAGCGTGAGCGGGCCGCCGGCGCCGACATTGCGCTGGTGGAGCGCGAGCTCGCCGAGCTGGCGCGCCGCCGCGAGGGCGGTCGCCTGTTCATCGCCATGTTCGGCGCGGCCAGCGCCGGCAAGAGCTCGCTGGTGCGCTCGCTGGTGCCCGACGCGGAGCCGGAGATTGGCGTCACGGCCGGCACCACGCGCGCTGTGCGGCACTATCACTGGACGCTGCCGTCCGGCGACACGGTCGAGCTGGCGGACGTCCCAGGCAGTGGCGACGACAGCGAACTCGGCGAGACTGCGCTCGAGGAAGCGGTGCGCGCTCACCTGGTGATCTATGTCTGCGACGGCGACCTGAGCCGCAGCCAGTTCGAGGATGTCGAGGCGCTCACCACGGTCGGCAAGCCGATGGTGGTCGCGGTCAACAAGGCGGACTGGTACGCGGAGGAGGACCTGCAGCGGATCGTCGCGCGGCTCGCCGAGCGGCTGGGCGTGCTGGAGCCGCCGCCGGCAGTGGTGCCGGTGGTCGCGGGCGGCACCGAACGGGTGCTGCAGGCGGATGCGGAAGGCCGCGAAGTCAGCGTGGAGCGGCCGCGCCTGCCGCGCGTCGAACCCTTGCGGGAGGCGCTGCAGGCGCGGCTGGAATCGGACCCGGCGGCCCTCGACGCGTTGCGCGAAGCCTCGGTGTTTCGCCTCGCGGCTGCGCGGCTCGAGACCGCGGCCGCGCAACGACGGCGCGAGGCGGCCGAGCGCGTGGTGTCGGACTACACCAAGCGCGCGGTGATCGGCGCCATGGCCGCGGTCGGCCCCGGCACCGACATCCTCATCCAGGGCTACCTGGGCACCGCGCTGGTGAAGGCGCTGTGCAAGCTCTACGACGTGCCTGCGCGGGAACTCGACATCCAGCGTTTCCTCGACATCGCGCAGGGCTATGTCGGGCGCGCCGTGCCGTTGCTGCTGGCGATTTCCGGCAATGTGCTCAAGGCTTTTCCCGGCGCGGGCACGGTCGCCGGCGGTCTGGTGCACGCGGTGGCTTACGGCATCATTTTCGACGCCATGGGCAAGGGACTGAGCAACAGCCTCGAGACGACCGGCGACCTGCGCCCGGCCGCCGCGGCACGGCAGGTGGGAGACCAGTTTGGCGAAGATATCGGGAAAAGAGCGCGGCAGCTGGCAAGGCTGGCCCTGGAAGCGCGCCGCGCCGGCCGCGACTGAGGCGCTGGCGCCTCCGGCAGCAGCCGGCGACGCCCACCTTGCGCTGGCGCGGGACAGCTTGCGGCGCCTGCTGGAGGACCCGCGCCTCCCGGCCGGGGTGCGCGAGTCGCTCGCGCCGGAGTTTGCCGAGATCGAGCGCATGCTGCAGAAGCTCGAACAGGGCGAGATTCACATCGCCGTGCTCGGCGAGGTCAGCGTCGGCAAGTCATCCTTGCTCAATGCGCTGCTCGGCGAGTCCCGTTTCACCACCAGCCCCTTGCACGGCGAGACCCGCGTGCCCGCGGAAGCGCGCTGGCAGGAGGAGAGCAGCGGTGGCGTATGCCTGCTGGATACGCCGGGCATCAACGAGGTCGGCGGCGAGAACCGTGAGCGCATGGCCCGCGAGGTCGCGGAACGCGCCGACCTGGTGCTGTTCGTGGTGGACGGCGACCTGAACGCGACCGAGGAGTTCGCCCTGCGCCAGGCGCTGCAACCGGGCAGGCCCGTGCTGCTGGTGCTGAACAAGGCGGATCGTTACACGGAGGCGGAGCGCGCCACGCTGCTGGCGCGGCTCGCAGCGCGCACCGCGGGGCTGCTGCGGCCGGAGCACATCATCGCGGCAGCGGCGGACCCGGCGCCGTTGGTGCGCATCGTGCGGGCGGCCGATGGGGCGGAGCGCGAGGAGCGGACCGTGCCGCCGCCCGACGTCGAGGCGCTGCGCGAAAGGTTGTGGAAGATTCTCGAGGCGGAGGGCCGGACGCTGGCCGCGGTGACCGCCGGCATGTTCGCCGGGCGGGTCAGCGAGCGCGTCGGCCGGCGGGTGGTCGAGGTGCGGCGGGATGCGGCGGAGCGACTGGTGCGCCAGTACTGCATCGCCAAGGGCGTCGCCGTGGCGTTCAACCCGGTGCCGGTCGCGGACCTGCTGGCCGCGGCCGCGCTGGACGCCGGCCTGGTGTTCCACCTCTCGCGCCTGTATGCACTGCCCCTCAGCCGCGCCGAGGCCGGCTCGCTGGTGACCGT
>CBDDRR010000289.1:0-3327 GCA_965233095.1 uncultured bacterium | reverse complement strand
GAACGCGCCCCCGCCGCCTCCGGCGCCATGACCGGCGTGCGCCAGTCGGTCCACCCGGACGCCGCCTGACCACAGGCCGCTCCCGCCCGCGCACACCCCAAAGAGGTCATGGCCCAGCGCCATGCCCCATCAAGACATGATCTAATATCGCCCTCGCGCCACCCGAACTGAGCAGGAGTCCCGCATGAAAGGCGACCCCAAGGTCATCGAGCACCTCAACAAGATCCTCAAGAACGAACTGACGGCCATCAACCAGTACTTCCTGCACTCGCGCATGCTGAAGGACTGGGGCCTCGAGAAGCTCGCCGACAAGGAGTTCCACGAGTCCGTTGACGAGATGAAGCACGCGGACGAGCTCACGCAGCGCATCCTGTTCCTCGAGGGACTGCCGAACCTGCAGGACCTCGGCAAGCTCATGATCGGCGAGAACGTCAAGGAGATCCTCAAGTGTGATCTCAAGATGGAGCTGGCCGGACTCACCGATCTCAAGAACGCCATCGCCCATTGCGAATCGACCGGCGACTACGTCAGCCGCCACCTGTTCCGCGAAATCCTCTCCTCCGAGGAGGAGCACGTCGACTGGCTCGAAACCCAGCTCGGCCTCATCGACAAGATGGGCCTGGAAAACTACGTCCAGTCGCAGACGTCCTGAACCCGGATGGGGCCACTCCCCTTTTCCGGCAGGAAATGGGGAGTGGCCCCATTTTTATCCCTGACCCCGGTTTCCCGATTCACATCCGATCCGGATTCCACGCCGAATCCACGTTTGCCCGTGCCCTGCCGGGCCGCAGCGCGCTAGAATCATCAGGATTTGGCCCCGAACTTTCCCGGCCCGGTCGGGTCAGTTTTTTCAGGCGCGGCCGGGCGCGCCCGCCTGACATCGGAACCCTCAGTTGCAAAGAATCATCACCACCATCGTCGTGCTGGCCGCTGCCGGACTGGCCGCCTGGATCTGGTTCGGCACGGGCGAAAACGGCACCGCGCCGCAGAGCGTGCCCGTCGAAGATCGCCCGCCCGTCGCCGTGGTCACCACCGAGGCTGTCGAGCGCATGCTGGTGGACGAGGTGGAAGCACTCGGCACCACGCGCGCCCGTGAAGCCGTGGAGATTGCGCCGCGCATCTCGAGCGTGATCACCGCCATCCGCTTCCGCGAGGGCGAGATGGTCGACGCCGGCGCCGTGCTGGTTGAGCTCGACAATGCCGAGGAACGCGCGTCGCTTGCGGAGGCCGAGGCCACCGTGATCGACAGCCGCGCGCAGTTCCGCCGCGCAAAGGAATTGCTCGCCTCGAAGACCGTGTCCGAATCGCAGGTGCAGCAGCTCGAGGCCACCATGAACGCCGACGAGGCCCGCCTGCGCGCGGCCCAGGCGCGTTTCGATCAGACCCTGGTCCGGGCGCCGTTTACCGGCCGCGTCGGACTCCGCCAGGTCAGCCCCGGCGGCCTGGTCAGCCCCGGCACCGTCATCACTACACTCGACGACCTGTCCAGTGTGCGGCTCGACTTCACCGTGCCCGAATCCTTCCTCGGCGTGCTGCAATCCGGCCTCGAGATCCAGGCGCGCAGCGTGGCCTTCGAGGGCCGCGACTTCGGCGGCGTCGTCGCCACCATCAACACCCGCGTCGATCCCGTGACGCGCGCCGTCACCATCCGCGCCGACCTGCCGAACGACGACGGGCTGTTGAAGCCCGGCATGTTCCTCACCGTGCGGCTCACCGGCCAGGCCCGCCCCCGGGTCGTCGTGCCCGAAGCGGCGCTGGTCCCCGAGGGCGACCGCCAGATGGTCTACACCGTGCGCGACGGCCGCTCCTGGCGCACCGAGGTGGTCATCGGCCGGCGCCTGCGCGGCGAGGTCGAGGTGCTCGAGGGCCTGCAGGCCGGCGACCAAGTAGTCATCGAGGGTACACAGAAGGTCGCCAACGGCGGGCGGGTCACCGCCGCCGAGCCGGTCGCCACGCTCGGCAGCCGCTGACATGGCGACAATTCCGATGGGCCCTTGCCCCGCCCCGCGTTCCGCCCACCTGCCGACCGCGGAGCGCCGCCGGCCATGAAAATCTCCGAGCTGTCCGTCCGCCGGCCCGTGTTCGCCGCCGTGCTGTCGATGTTCCTGGTGCTCATCGGCCTGGCCTCGGCGATGAACCTCGCGGTGCGCGAGTACCCGGACATCGACCCGCCAATCGTGTCCATCGACACCACATACCGCGGCGCCTCGGCGGAGGTCATCGAGACGCGCGTGACGCAGATCATCGAAGACCAGGTCGCCGGCCTCGAGGGCATCGCCAAGCTCACCTCGACCAGCCGCGACGAGCGCTCCTCGGTCACCCTCGAGTTCTCGCTCAACCGCAACGTCGACGAGGCCGCCAACGACGTGCGCGACCGCGTCGGGCGCGTCGCTTCATCCCTGCCGCTGGAGGCCGACCCGCCGCAGATCGCCAAGTCGGACAGTGACACGCAGCCGGTCATGTGGCTGACCTTCACCAGCGACCGCCACTCCACGTTGGAGCTCACCGACATCGCCGAGCGCGTGCTGGTGGACCGCTTCTCGGTGGTCGAGGGCGTCGCGCGGGTGCGGCTAGGCGGCGCGCGGCACTATGCCATGCGCGTGTGGCTGGATCGCGAGGCCATGGCGGCACGCGGCGTCACCTCGGAAGACATCACCGCGGCGCTGCGACGCGAGAACGTCGAGCTGCCGGCCGGGCGCCTCGAGTCCACGCAGCGCGAGTTCACCCTGCGCACCCGCACCGGGCTGACGCGGCCGGAGGATTTTGCTGCGCTGGTCATCCAGGGCGGCGGCGACGGCAACTTCGTGCGCCTCGCAGACGTCGCGGAGGTGCGCATCGGCGCCGAGGACGAGCGCAGCGTGGCGCGCGCCAACCAGGAGCCAGCCATCAGCCTGGGCATCGAGCAGCAGTCCAAGGCCAACACCGTCGAGGTGTCCAAGGGCATCCGCGCCGCCATGGTGGACGTGATGCCCTCGCTGCCCGAAGGTGTCGAGATCGGCATCAACTTCGACCGCGCCGACTTCATCGAGGCCTCCATGATGGAGGTCTTGAAGGCGCTCGGCTTCGCCCTCAGCCTCGTGCTGCTGGTCATCTACCTGTTTCTCGGCAACGTGCGCGCGACGCTGGTGCCGGCCGTGACCATCCCGATCTGCGTCATCGCCACCTTCTCGGTCATGGCGCTGTTCGGGTATTCCATCAACGTGCTCATCCTGCTCGGCCTGGTGCTCGCCATCGGCCTCGTCGTGGACGACGCCATCGTGGTGCTGGAAAACATCTGGCGGCGCGTCGAGGAAGGTGAGCCGCCGCTGCTGGCCGCGGTCAACGGCA
>CBDDRR010000288.1:0-3775 GCA_965233095.1 uncultured bacterium | reverse complement strand
CGGCGGCGACAACGAGGTCATCATCGTCCACGGCAGCGAGGAATACCTGCTGCGAGTCAACCCGGAAGGCAAGCTGGTCCTCAGTCGCTCAATGCCGGCGACACGGCCGGGTCGCGTTGCGCGAGCAGCTGCGCCAGCGCGCGGCCGTGGATCATCCCTTCGCGGTAGAAATGCAGGTGCAGACCCCTGGCGAAGCCCAGCGCCTCGTTAGGGGCGGCTCGGTGCGGGCTGTCGCCGCCCGGCGGTTGCATCACCACCTGCACCAACAGCATGCCGCCCGGCGCCAGCAGCTTGCGCGCCTGCGCCATGATGGCCGGCGCGTAGAAGTCCACGCAGGTCACCAGTGCGAGTCCCGGCGCGGTGCGTGGCAGGCCCTCGTCCAGGTCGGCCTCGATGGCGCGCAGGCGCGGCGCCCAGCCCTCCGTCTCGGCCCGGCGGCAGAGCTTGTCGAGCGCCACGGGCGAGATGTCCACCGCCGTAACGTCGAGGCCGCGCTGCGCCAGCCAGCCGGCCAGCTGGCCCTCGCCGCAGGCAATGTCGAGTGCCCGGCCGGCCCGCGGTAGCAGGCTCTCGACCTGGCGCACAAAGGGCTTGAGCTCCGGACCCATGACCAGGTCGGCCTGCGAGTAGCGCGTGTCCCAGCGCGCGCGGTCCGCCTCACTCATTGCCCGGTCCCAGCAGCCCGGCATGGTGCCGCAGGTGATCCTCCATGAACGAGGCAATGAAAAAGTAGCCATGGTCATAGCCGGCGTGTCGGCGCAGCTTTAGCGCCTGACCCGACTCCGCGCAGGCCGCCTCGAATGCCTCGGGGAACAGCTGCGACTGCAGGAAGGGGTCGGCCAGGCCCTGGTCGACGAGGATTTGCGGGCGCCGGGCAAGGTCCCTGCCGCGGCGCACCAGCTCGGTGGCGTCCCAGGCGGACCAGCTCGCCCGATCCTCGCCGAGATAGGCGCTGAATGCCTTCTGGCCCCAGGGACAGCGGCTCGGCGCCGCGATCGGCGCGAAAGCCGACACGGAACGGTACAGCTCCGGGTGACGCAGCCCCAGCACGAGCGCGCCATGGCCCCCCATGGAATGGCCGAAGACGCCTTGCCGCGCCATGTCCGCGGGGAAGGCGCCAGCGATCGTCGCCGACAGCTCGTTCACCAGGTAGCTGTACATATGGTAGTGCGCCGACCAGGGCGGCTCGGTCGCGTCCAGGTAGAAGCCCGCGCCGAGGCCGAGGTCCCAGGCGGCGTCCTCCGCATCGGGCACGCCCTCGCCCCGGGGGCTGGTGTCCGGCGCAACCAGCATCAGGCCGAGCTCGGCGGCCACCCGCTGTGCACCCGCCTTGATCATGAACGTTTCCTCGGTGCAGGTGAGTCCCGCGAGCCACGTGACCACCGGCACCGGGCCACGGCTTGCCGCGGGAGGCAAGTAGACCGCGAAGCGCATGTCGCAGTCGTTTACCGCGGAGCGATGGCGGTAATACCCGACGGTGCCGCCGAAGCAGCGATGCTCCGAGAGCGTCTCCAGGCCATTGTTCGCTGCCATCTCAGTACAGCACCACGGAGCGGGTGCTCTTGCCCTCGTGCATCAGGTCGAAGGCCGTGTTGATCTCGTCCAGCGGCATGGTGTGGGTGATCAGGTCATCGATGTTGATCTTGCCGTCCATGTACCAGTCGACGATCTTCGGCACGTCGGTACGACCGCGCGCGCCGCCGAAGGCGCTGCCGCGCCAGTTCCGGCCGGTGACCAGCTGGAACGGACGGGTGGCGATTTCCTGCCCGGCGCCGGCGACGCCGATGATCACGCTGGTGCCCCAGCCCTTGTGGCAGCACTCCAGCGCCTGGCGCATGACCTTCACGTTGCCGATGCACTCGAAGCTGTAGTCCACGCCGCCATGCGTCAGGGCGACGATTTCGCCGACGATGTCCGGTGTCTCGGCCGCGTTGATGAAGTCGGTCATGCCGAACTTCTCAGCCAGCGGCGCCTTGGCTGGATTGGTGTCGATGCCGATGATGCGGTCGGCGCCCACCATGCGCGCGCCCTGCACGACGTTCAGGCCGATGCCGCCGAGGCCGAACACGGCCACCGTCGAGCCCGGCTCCACCCTGGCGGTGAATACCACCGCGCCGATCCCGGTGGTGACGCCGCAACCGATGTAGCAGACTTTGTCGAAGGGCGCGTCGTCGCGGATCCTGGCCACCGCGATCTCGGGCAGCACCGTGTAGTTCGAGAACGTAGAGCAACCCATGTAGTGCAGCAGCGGCCGCCCATCGAACGAAAAGCGGCTGGCGCCGTCCGGCATCACGCCGCGGCCCTGGGTAGAGCGGATCGCCTGGCAGAGGTTGGTCTTCGGGTTCAGGCAGTACTCGCATTCGCGGCACTCGGGGGTGTACAGCGGAATAACGTGGTCGCCCTTGCTGATCGATTTGACCCCCGGGCCGACGTCGACCACCACGCCCGCCCCCTCGTGGCCAAGGATGGCCGGGAACGCGCCCTCCGGATCCTCGCCCGAGAGCGTGAATGCATCGGTGTGGCACACCCCGGTGGCGCGGATTTCAACGAGGACCTCGCCCTCGCGCGGCCCGTCGAGGTCGACGGTCTCGATGGAAAGGGGCTGGCCGGCTTTGAAAGCCACCGCGGCGCGCGTTTTCATCGGACTCTCCGTTGCTGATCCTTGGTCTGCCGATTATGGAATCCCGTGGCGCTCGTGGCCACCGGCAAACGGCGGGCGGGCATTCTTGCTATCGTTGCAGGCTTGCAGTCGTCCCTCCAGCCATCCCCCGGACCTCCATGAAGAAGCGTGATTTCGACCTGATCCTCTGGGGCGCCACCGGCTTTACGGGACGCCTGGTCGCGGAACACCTGGTGCGCGAGGGCGCGGCGCGCAAGCTGCGCTGGGCGGTGGGGGGGCGCAACCCGGACAAGCTGGGTGCAGTGCTCGCCGAGATCGGCGCACCGGACATCCCGGTGGTACTCGGCGACAGCCACGATCCCCGCTCGCTGGCGAGCATCGCGCGCAGCACACGCGCGGTCTGCTCCACCGTCGGGCCCTATGCACTGCACGGCTCGGAGCTGGTCGCGGCCTGCGCCGACAACGGTACCCACTACTGCGACCTGAGCGGCGAAGTTCACTGGATGCGCCACATGATCGATGCACACGAGGCGCGGGCGACCGAGACCGGGGCGCGCATCGTGCATTCCTGCGGCTTCGACTCCATCCCCTCGGACCTCGGCTGCCTGTTCCTGCAGCAGCGCGCCATCGAGCGCTACGGCCGGCCCTGCAGCTCTGTGAAGCTCTTCGTGCGACGGATGAAAGGCACTTTCAGCGGCGGCACCGTTGCCAGCATGCTCTATGCACTCGAGGCCGCCCGGCACAGCACGGAGGACCGGCGCATCATGGGCAACCCCTACGCCCTTAATCCTGCAGGCGAGCGCAGCGGGCCGGACGGGCGCGACCAGGCACGCCCGCTGCGCGACCTAGATGCAGACAGCTGGACCGCGCCGTTCGTGATGGCGGCGGTCAACACGCGGATCGTGCGCCGCAGTCACGCGCTGCTGGGCTGGCCCTGGGGCCGCCGCTTTCGCTACGCGGAATCCGTCGTCACCGGCGACGGCGTCGCCGGGCTGGCGCGCGCGACCGCCCTCACTGCGGGACTCGCCGGGTTCATGGCGGCGGCCTCGATCGGCCCGGCGCGCATTGTCATGAACAAGCTGTTCCTGCCGCAGCCGGGCGAAGGGCCCGACGAAGTCGCGCGCGAGGCCGGCGGCTTCGAGATGCTGCTCGTCG
>CBDDRR010000287.1:0-3045 GCA_965233095.1 uncultured bacterium | reverse complement strand
GCTGCGACCTCGCGCAAATTGTGCGGCGGAATGTCGGTGGACATGCCGACCGCGATGCCCGAGGCGCCGTTCAGGAGCAGGTTAGGCAGCCGCGCCGGCAGCCGCACAGTCTCATTGGGCGTGCCGTCGAAGTTGGGCTGCCACTCCGCGGTGCCCAGGCCCAGCTCCGACAACAAGGTGGCTGCGTACGGCGTCAGGCGCGCCTCCGTGTAACGCATCGCGGCGAAGGACTTGGGGTCATCGGGCGCGCCCCAGTTGCCCTGGCCGTCGACGAGCGGGTAGCGGTAGCTGAAGGACTGCGCCATCAGCACCATCGCCTCGTAACAGGCCGAATCGCCGTGCGGGTGGAACTTGCCGATGACGTCGCCCACCGTGCGGGCCGATTTCTTCGGTTTCTGGCCCGCCGAGAGGCCGAGCTCGCTCATCGCGTAGACGATGCGCCGCTGCACCGGCTTCAGGCCGTCGGCGATATGCGGCAACGCGCGGTCGAGGATGACGTACATCGAGTAGTCGAGATACGCCTTCTCGGTGAACTCCTTCAGCGGCAGGCGCTCGACGCCCTCGAAGTCGAGTTCCAGGTCTTTCACGGCGTCACCTCGGCGAGGTTGCCCTTGGCCTGCAGCCACTCGCGGCGGTCGCCGGCGCGTTTCTTGGCCAGCAGCATGTCCATCAGCTCATGGGTCTGGTCGCCTTCCGTGAGCGTCAACTGCACCAGGCGGCGCGTCTCCGGCGCCATGGTGGTCTCGCGCAGCTGCAGCGCGCTCATCTCGCCGAGCCCCTTGAAGCGCGTGACGGTGACCTTGCCCTTGAGGTTTTCGGCCTCGATCCGGTGCAGCACGCCGCGCCGTTCGGCGTCGTCGAGCGCGTAGAAGACCTGCTTGCCGATATCGATGCGGAACAGCGGCGGCATGGCGACGAACACGTGGCCGGCGTCCACCAGCGCGGGGAAATGCCTGAGAAACAGCGCGCACAGCAGGGTGGCGATGTGCAAGCCGTCCGAGTCAGCATCGGCGAGGATGCAGACGCGGTTGTAACGCAGCCCGCGCAGGTCGCCGGAGCCCGGGTCGACGCCGAGCGCGACGCTGATGTCGTGGACTTCCTGCGAGCCCAGCACCTCGGCGGAGTCCACCTCCCAGGTGTTGAGGATCTTGCCGCGCAGTGGCATGACCGCCTGGAACTCGCGGTCACGCGCCTGCTTGGCGGAGCCACCGGCCGAGTCGCCCTCCACCAGGAACAGCTCGGCGCGCTCCGGATCCTGCGCGCTGCAATCGGCCAGCTTGCCGGGCAGCGCCGGGCCGCTCACCACGCGCTTGCGCACCACCTTGCGGCTGGCTTTCAGGCGCGCGCTGGCGTTGGCGATGGCCAGCTGGGCAATGCTCTCGCCCGCCTCCGGGTGCTGGTTCAGCCAGATGGCGAGTGCATCCTTGACGGTGCCGGAAACGAAGGCCGCGCACTCGCGCGAGCTGAGGCGTTCCTTGGTCTGGCCGGAAAACTGCGGATCTTCGAGCTTGACCGACAAGACGTAGGCGACCTGCGCCCAGACATCGTCAGGCGCCAGGCGCACGCCGCGCGGCAGCAGGTTGCGAAACTCGCAGAACTCCCGGAGCGCGTCGGTGAGCCCCGCCCGGAAGCCGTTGACGTGGGTGCCGCCCTGCACTGTCGGGATCAGGTTGACGTAGCTCTCCGCCACCGGCTCGCCGCCGTCGGGCAGCCAGGCCAGCGCCCAGTCGGCTGCCTCGGTGCCGCCCTCGACACTGCCTGTGAACGGATCCGACGGGATCGCGGCCACGCCCTGCAGGGACTCCTTCAGGTAATCGCCCAGACCGCCAGCGTACAGCCAGGTATCGGTCTCGCCACTTGCCTCCTGGTGCAGCGTCACCTTCAGGCCGGGGCACAGCACAGCCTTGGCGCGCAGCAGGTGTTTCAGGCGCGGCACCGAGAATTTCGGCGAGTCGAAATACTTCTCGTCGGGCCAGAAGCGGATGGTGGTGCCGGTGTTGTTGCGGCCGACAGTGCCGACGCTCTCGAGCTCGGCGCTCTTGTCGCCACCGCGGAAGCTCATGTTGTATTCCTGGCCGCCGCGCCGGATCCACACCTCGAGGTTGCGCGACAGCGCGTTGACCACCGACACGCCGACGCCGTGCAGGCCGCCGGAGAATCGGTAGTTCTTCTGGGAGAACTTGCCGCCCGCATGCAGGCGCGTGAGGATCAGCTCGACGCCGGGCACGCCCTCCTGGGGATGGACGTCCACCGGCATGCCGCGGCCATCGTCCTCGACCTGCAGCGAGCCGTCACGGAACAGCGTGACGCTGATGCGCTTGCAGTGGCCGGAGATCGCCTCGTCCACGCTGTTGTCCACCACCTCCTGGGCGAGGTGGTTGGGCCGCGTGGTGTCGGTGTACATGCCCGGCCTGCGCCGGACCGGATCGAGGCCGCTGAGGACCTCGATCGAGGAAGCGTTGTAGTCCTGGCTCATGGATTCCCTGCAGATCCGGGCAAGAGGAGCCGGAGGCGCGGGAATTCTACCAGATGATATTGGGGACCCTCCCCTTTTCCGCTGGTGGAAAAGGGGAGGGTCCCCAATTTTTCTCAGGCGAGGTCGTTGGTCAGCGACTGGCGCACGGCGTCCGGCACCGTGACCACCACCTTGAGATTGTCGTGGTCCACGCCCATGGCGAGGCCGGCGCCGCCTTTCAGCGCCATGATCATTTCGGCGTCCAGCTCGAAGCGCATGAAATGCACCGAGGACGTCTTTTCCTCCGTGTCGCGCTCCATGTCCTCGTCGGCGATCGCGAACACCTTGTCGTGCCCGTCGACCTGCACCCAGACCTTGTCCTCCACGCCCACCAGGCGCGCCAGCTCGCGCTTGCGGACATCGGCGTCCGGGTACTCCAGCATGAAAGTGGCCTTCCAGTTGCTGCCGTCCGGAATCAGCGGGTTGTAGGCCGACAGCTCGTCCTCGATGCCCTCGGCCTCGAAAATGCGCTCGATGCGGAGCATCTCCTGGACCTGGTACTGGATGGTCAGGCCGTCCTCGAAATACAG
>CBDDRR010000286.1:0-3678 GCA_965233095.1 uncultured bacterium | reverse complement strand
GTCACCTCGATGACGGTCTTGTCATATTCCCTGAGCACCAGCCCCACAGAATCGAGCGCGCCGAAAAACTGCGGGTTCAGGTCCGAGCTGTTGGTCTGGAAGGTCACGTTGCCCGGCATGTTGAGAATGATGTCGTTGCCGACCCGGGTGACGCTCACGCCGGTCCCTTCGAGCTGCTCACGCAGCTTGGCTTCCTGGTTGTCCATGTAGGTACCGACGGCACCGCCGGCGAGGGCGCCCACGCCCGCGCCGATCAGCGCGCGCTTGCGGCGTTCCTTGGAGTCATCGCCGGTGAGGATACCAAGCACCGCGCCGGCGCCGGCGCCGATGGCCGCGCCCTTGGTGGCGCTCGAGGTCTTGGTTTCACCGGTGTACGGGTCGATTGTCTGGCAGCCTGCCGTCAGCACTGCGGCCGCCATACAGATGGCCAATCCCTGAATAGTCCTGTTCATCGCCTTTCCTCTGCAAGAAAACTTGTTACGCGCGGCCAGCCGAGACTCGGCCCTGGCGAGCGAGGCCTTATAATACCCCTTAAGGTTTGCCGAACTCGGTACGCCGTCCCACTCTGGAAACAGGACCTGGAGCAGGGCCCGTTGCAAAGCATTGACCAGTGGCTCGCCGAGTACGGCGAGAGCCACCAGCATCCGACCAACAAGCTGATCCACTGGATTTGTGTGCCTGCGATCGTGTTCAGCGTCATCGGCCTGATGTGGTCCTTGCCGGTGCCCCGGGCTTTCGTGCAGATCTCGCCGGCGCTGAACTGGGCGTTGCTGTTCGCCATGGTGGCGGTGGTCTACTACTTCATACTCTCCCCGTCGCTCGGCGTCGGCGCGACGCTGGTGCTGGCCGCCCTGCTGCTCCTCGCGGCCGTGCTGGAGGGCAGCGCGGTGCCGCTGTGGGCCGTCTCGCTGGCGGTATTCATCGTGGCCTGGATCGGGCAGTTCATCGGCCACCGGATCGAGGGTCGCAAGCCATCCTTTTTCAAGGACCTGCAGTTCCTCATGATCGGTCCGCTATGGCTGCTTGCCGCTGCCTACCGGCGCGCCGGCATTCCCTACTGATTCGCCGCCGTCAGCAAGCCCCGGACGCTGCCGCGGCGCGCGCCACGGCCTGCGCCACGGCATCGTGCACGGCCATGTTGAGCGGATCCGGCACCAGGTCGTGCTCCCCGGCGAGATCGGCGATCGATTCCGCCGCCGCTACCAGCATCTCGTCGGTGAAACGCCGTGCGCCGGCGTCGAGTGCGCCCCGGAAAAGCCCCGGGAAGCCCAGCACGTTGTTGATGCTCTTGCCATCCGCAGCGAACGCGGCGCCGGCAGCAAGCGCCGCCTGCGGCTCGATCTCCGGGTCGGGGTTCGACAGGGCGAGGATGACCTGCCCCGGGCGCACCATCTCGGGCCGGATCAGGCCCTTTACCCCCGTGGTCGCTATGACGATGTCCGCTTCGGCCATCACCCGCCGCAAGTCGGCAGGCTCGCCGCCGAGCGCCGCGAAGCGCTCGCCGGCAGCCGGGTTCAGGTCGGCACCGAGAATTCGCCTGGTCCCCCGGGACAGCAGCAGCCGGGCGATGCCGATGCCGGCCGCACCCAGCCCGACCTGGCCCACCGTGCTCTGCGAGAGCCTCTGTCCAGCCTGGCGGCCTGCGTTACGCACCGCCGCCAACGCGACCACGGCCGTGCCGTGCTGGTCGTCGTGCAGCACGGGGATGTCGAGTTGCGCACGCAGCGCATCCTCGACCTCGAAACAGGCGGGCGCGGCGATGTCCTCCAGCTGGATCGCACCGAAGGACGGCGCAATGGCGGCAATGATCTCCGTCAGCCGAACCGGGTCCTTCTCCTCGATCAGGATCGGCACGCCCGACAGGCCCGCCAGGGACGCCATCAACGCCGCCTTGCCCTCCATTACCGGCATGCCGGCAAGCGCACCGATGTCGCCGAGTCCCAGCACCGCCGTGCCGTTGGTGACGATGGCGACCGTGTGGCCGATGGCGGTGAACTGGCGCGCCAGCGCCGGATCGTCACGGATGGCGAGGCACACCCGTGCAACGCCGGGCGTGTAAACGTCGCGCAGGATCTGCAGGCTGCCGATATCGAGCGTGCTGACGGTGCGAATCTTGCCGCCGCGGTGCCGGTTGAAGACGCGATCCGAGCGCCCCAGCAGTCGCGCGTTCGGCAACGCGTCGATGCGCTCCCCGAGTCGCCGGCCGGCGGCCGGGTCCATCTCGAGGGTGATCTCCCAGACGGTCTTGTCCTGCTCGCGACGCAGCGACGCGAGATGCTCAACGACCAGGCCCTCCTCGCCGATCACGGCCAGGATGCTGGCCAGGCTGCCCGGGCGATGCTCGGATTCGATCAACAGTATCTCGGGAATCTTCATGCCGGCTATTATCGCCGCAAACCCCATGCGCCGCAGCCGCAGCAAATCGAAGCTGCGCAGCACTCCCCTTCGCGGGGACAACCTTGCGTGGCCCCGCCGCTGTGGCGACAGTCAGTTCGGCTAGAATGTGCGCTTTCCCGGGCTGTACAGCCCGGGCCAGGCCAGCCGGGAGAGTCCAGCGTGAGTTCCGTCGATCCCCTCGATTTCTATGACGTCCGCGGCGCACTGACTGAAGATGAGCAGATGGTGCAAGACACCGTCGCGCGCTTCACCGATGAAAAGGTGCTGCCGATCATCCGGGAGTGCTTCGAAGAGCACCGCTTCCCCGCCGAACTGGTGCCGGAAATTGCTGCACTCGGCCTGCTCGGTTCGTCGCTGGAGGGCTACGGCTGCGCCGGCCTGAACGGCGTGTCCTACGGGCTCATCTGCCAGGAGCTGGAGCGCGGCGACTCCGGCATCCGCAGTTTCGTGTCGGTGCAGTCGAGCCTCGTGATGTGGCCGATTTACACCTACGGCAGCGAAACGCAGAAACAACGCTGGCTGCCGGCGCTGGCGAGCGGCGAGGCGATCGGCTGCTTCGGGTTGACCGAGCCACACGGCGGCTCCGACCCCGGCAACATGAAGACGCACGCGAAGCGCGACGGCGGCGACTGGGTCATCAACGGCGCCAAGATGTGGATCACCAACGGCAGCGTCGCCGACGTCGCAGTCGTGTGGGCGATGACCGACGAGGGCCTGCGCGGTTTCCTGGTCGAGAAAGGCACAAAGGGCTACGAGGCGCCGGAGATTCATCGCAAGTTCTCGCTGCGCGCCTCGGTGACCTCGTCGCTGTTCTTTGACAACGTGCGGGTCCCGGCGGAGAACATGCTGCCGGACGTGGTCGGCCTGAAGGGCCCGCTCGGCTGCCTGACGCAGGCGCGCTACGGCATCACCTGGGGCGCCATCGGCGCGGCGCAGGCCTGCCTGAAGGAGGCGCTCGACTACTCGAACGACCGCGAGCTGTTCAACCGGCCCGTGTCGCACACCCAGACCGTGCAGCGCAGGCTGGCCGACATGGCGCGGCGCATCACCACGGCACAGCTCTTGTCGCTGCAGCTCGGCCGCCTCAAGGACGCCGGCAGGATGAAGCCGTCACAGGTCTCGCTCGCCAAGTGGAACAACGTGCGCATGGCGCTGGATATCGCCCGCGATGCGCGCGACATCCTCGGCGGCGCCGGCATCAGCGCCGAGTACTGCCCGATCCGCCACATGCTGAACCTCGAGAGCGTGATCACCTACGAGGGCACGGAAACGATTCACGAG
>CBDDRR010000285.1:0-15953 GCA_965233095.1 uncultured bacterium | reverse complement strand
GAGGAAGGCCAGCTGCTGGCGCGCCTCGACGGCGACCGGCTGCGGCTGGAGATGGAGCGAGCGCGCGCCAACCTGCTCAAGCTGGAGCAGGAATACAACCGCAGTGTCGAGCTGTTCGAGCGCGGGCTGGTCAGCTCCGGTGCGTTCGAAGGTCAGAAGTATGAACTCGAGGCGCTGCGCGCGATCTACCGTCTGGCCCAGCTGGAGTACAGCTACACCCAGATCAAGGCGCCGATCTCGGGCGTCGTGGCGCGCCGCCATATCCGAGTGGGCAACACGATTTCGGTCAACGACCCGGCCTTCCAGGTCACCGAACTCGATCCCCTCATCGCCTACATTCATATCCCTGAGCGCGAGTTCCGTCGACTCGAACCCGGCCAGCCCGCCGAGCTCACGCTGGATGCCATACCCGGACAACGCTTCCAGGCCCACGTGCAGCGCATCAGCCCGGTCGTGGACCCGGTCACCGGTACCTTCAAGGTCACCATGGAAGTTCCCGACCAGGGCGGGCGGCTGAAGCCGGGGATGTTCGGGCGCTTCAACATCGTCTGGGACACGCGGCGGGAGGCATTGCTCGCGCCGCGGGTCGCCATCGTAGACGACGACGTCTCCGACTCGGTGTTCGTCATCGAGGACGGCAAAGCCGTGCGCCGGACGGTCCGCACAGGCTATGCGCGGGGCGCGCAGATCGAGATCCTCGATGGGCTCACCGGAGACGAGGACATCGTGGTGATCGGCCAGGCAGGACTCCGTGACGGGGCCAATGTCGAGGTCGTGCGCCGCGCCGGGGACGGCGCCGAGCCCCGCGTGGCCCGAGACGGCGCCTGATCGGCCGCCCGGCGGAGCATCCCCATGCGCCTGATCGATATCGCCACCGAGCGCCGCGTCACCATTGCGATGTTCACCGTCGCCATCGTGCTGTTCGGCTTCGTTTCCCTGTCGCGGCTCAATCTCAACCTGCTGCCCGACCTGTCCTACCCCACCCTCACGGTCCGTACCGAGCTCCCCGGGACCGCACCGCTCGAGGTGGAGAACCTGCTCAGCAAGCCGATCGAGGAATCAGTCGGCATCATCAAGAACGTCCGCCAGGTGCGCTCAGTGTCTCGCCCCGGCCAGTCCGACGTGATCCTCGAGTTCCTCTGGGGCACGGACATGGACATCGCCGGGGTCGAGGTGCGCGAGAAGCTCGACATGCTGCAGCTGCCCCTGGAAGCCAGCCGACCCTTGCTGCTCAGGTTCGACCCATCCAACGAGCCCATCCAGCGGCTGGCCTTCATGGACAAGGAGGCCACCGGGCCGGCCGACGACCCGCAACGGTTGCGCGCACTGCGCACCTTCGCGGAGGACCGCCTCAGGACGGACCTCGAGTCGGTCGAGGGCGTGGCTGCCGTAAAGGTGAGCGGCGGCCTGGAGGACGAGGTACAGATCCTCATCGACCAGGAAAAGACAGCGCAGCTCGGCCTGTCGATCCGCGCCATTGCCGCCCGGCTGCGGGCGGAAAACGTCAATCTGTCCGGCGGCCGGCTCGAACAGGGCGCGCAGCGATTCCTGGTGCGCACGCTGAACGAGTTCATCACCGTCCAGGAGATGGCCGATTCGATCATCGCCACGCCAGGCGGCCGCCCCATCTACCTGCGCGATATCGCCACCGTCACGCGCGGCTTCAAGGAACGTGAGGCGATCACCCGCGTGAACGGCCGCGAGAGCGTCGAGCTGGCCGTCTACAAGGAAGGCGACGCGAACACCGTACAGGTCGCCCATCGCGTCGCCCAGCGTGTCTCCGCGATGCAGTCCCGGCTCGAGCCCGGCACCGAGCTGACCATGATCTACGACCAGTCGGTGTTCATCGACGACGCGATCTCCCAGGTCCGCAACGCTGCGCTGGCCGGCGGCCTGCTTGCCATCCTGGTGTTGTACGCCTTCCTGCGCGACGCCCGTGCCACCTTCGTGATCGGCGTCGCCATCCCGATTTCGGTAATCGGCACCTTCCTGCTGATGTATGCCGCGGGCGTCAGCCTGAATATCATGTCGCTCGGCGGCATCGCGCTGGCGGTCGGCATGCTCGTGGACAACAGCATCGTCGTACTCGAGAACATCGTGCGCAACAAGGAGCAGGGACACGACGTGCTGGAGGCCGCCAGACGCGGCGCCAGCGAGGTGGCCGGCGCGGTAACTGCAGCGACGCTCACGACCGTGGCAGTGTTTTTCCCCATGGTATTTGTCACCGGTATCGCGGGACAGCTGTTCCGCGACCAGGCGCTGACCGTGACATTCGCGCTGCTGTTTTCACTGCTCGTCGCACTGACTCTGATCCCCATGCTGGCATCCCGCGGCGCGCCGCCGCGCTATGGGGATGCGGAGTACACCGCCCCACCCGGCCGCGTGACCCGCGTTGCAGGCTTCGGCCTGCGCATGATCGGCTACGCGACCGCCGGCGTGTCCTGGCTGATGTCGCTGCTCATGCGCCCGCTGGTATGGGTGTTCCAGGGCTTCTATCGGGCCGCGTTGGCGCTGTACGTGCCGCTGCTCGAGCGGTCGCTACGGCACCGCTGGCTGGTGCTGCTGGTTGCGGCCGCGGCGTTTGCCTCCAGCCTGGCGCTGGCGCCGCGGCTCGGCTATGAGCTGCTGCCGCAGCTGGCGCAGGGTGAGTTCTCCGTGGAGGTCCGGCTGCCGGCCGGCGCGCCCCTGGCCGAGACCGACGCCGCAATCCGTCGCCTGCAGGAGCAGAGCGCGGACCTGCCTGCTATCGACCTGAGTTACTCGGTGGCCGGCACCGGCAACCGGCTGGACGCCAGTCCGGTGGATGCCGGCGAGCACACCGGCCAGTTGAACGTGAAGCTCAAGCCGGGCGCCGGACGCGAGGGCGAGGCGGCCACCATCGCAGCCATGCGCGACTCGCTGGAACGCATGCCGGGCATCGCCTACGAATTCGCCCGCCCTGCCCTGTTCGCCATCAGCACGCCGCTGGAAATCGAAATCGCCGGGTTCGACCTTGCCCAGATCAGCAGCCTCGCGGAGCAGGTGCAGCTGGCGCTGGCGGCATCGCCGCGCTTTGCCGATGTGCGCACCAGCGTCGAGGAAGGCAATCCCGAGATCCAGATCCTGTTCGACCAGGAACGGGCCGCGCGGCTTGGCCTGGTGGTGCGCGACATCGCGGACATCGTCGTCGCCAAGGTGCGCGGCGAGGTGGCCACCCGTTACACCTGGCGCGACAAGAAGATCGACGTGCTGGTGCGCAGCGTCGATACGCGCGATTCCTCGCTCACGGAGATTGAGAACCTGATCGTCAACCCGGAGAGCAACCGTCCGGTGCCGCTGAAGGCGGTGGCCGAGATCCAGCTGGCGGTCGGTCCCGCGGAGATCCGCCGCTCCGACCAGTCGCGCGTCGCCATCGTATCTGCCAACCTCGCCTTCGGCGACCTCGCCACGGCCACCGAGGAAGTCCGCCAGGTGCTCGCGGGACTGCCGATCAGCGCGGGTAACACGGCCACTATCGCCGGCCAGAGCGCGGAAATGCAGGACTCATTCCGCTCGATGATGTTCACGCTCGCCATGGCGGTATTCCTCGTCTACCTTGTGATGGCCTCCCAGTTCGAGTCGCTGGTCCATCCCTTCGTCATCCTGTTCACCATTCCGTTGGCGCTGGTCGGCGCGGTCTGGGCCCTGTGGCTCACCGGCACGACAGTGAGCGTGGTCGCCTTCATCGGGCTCATCATGCTGGCGGGCATCGTCGTCAACAACGCCATCGTGCTGGTCGATCTCATCAACCAGCTGCGTCGCGCGGGCCAGGGACTCGCAGACGCGATCATCGAAGCGGGCCGCGCCAGGCTGCGGCCAATCCTGATGACGACGCTCACGACGACGCTCGGGCTTTTGCCCATGGCCCTCGGTTTCGGCGAAGGCTCCGAGGTGCGCGCACCAATGGCGATCACCGTGATCGGCGGACTGGTGGTGTCGACCCTCCTCACCCTGCTGGTCATCCCGGTGGTTTATTCGCTGCTCGATCGCGGCGTGCGAGTGGTCAGCGGCGCCCGCCAGGCGGTGGAGGCCGCCGGATGAATCTCACGCGCGGCGCCATCAGCCGGCCGGTCACCACCGTGATGATCTTCATCGCGCTGGCGCTGATCGGCGCAATTTCGTCGCGCCTTTTGCCGCTGGAGAAATTCCCCGACATCCAGTTCCCCGGCATTTTCATCAACATCCCCTACGAGGGCTCCAGCCCGGAGGAAATCGAGCAGCTCATCACGCGACCGGTGGAGGAAGCGCTCGCCACGCTTAGCGGCGTAGCCCGCATGCAATCCACCTCGCGGCAGGACAACAGCCAGATCTTCCTGCAGTTCGGCTGGGACCAGGACGTCGCCGCCAAGGGCATCGAGGCGCGGGCCAAGGTTGACGCCATCCGTCACCTGTTACCCGACGACGTGCGGCGGGTGCTGATTTTCACCGGCTCGACCAGCGACCAGCCGATTCTCAACCTGCGCATCAGCAGTGACCGTGACCTGTCCGACGCCTACACCATGCTGGATCGCCAGCTGAAGCGGCGCCTGGAGCGCCTCGAGGGCGTGTCGCGGGTCACGCTCTACGGCGTGGACCAGCGCGAGATCCGCATCCTCTTGAGCGCCGACCGCGTCGCCGCCCACGGCGTGGACCTTAACGAGCTGCGCGAACTGCTCGAGAAAGCCAATTTCTCGGTCAGCGCGGGACGACTGACCGACAATCAGCAGCGTTTCAGTGTCCGGCCAATCGGCGAGATGTCCTCGGTCGAGGACGTGCGCAACATCCTGGTGCGCGAGAACCTGCGCCTCAGCGACATTGCGGACGTCGAGCTCCGCAGCCCGGAGCGCACCCATGGCCGCCACCTCGATCGCAAGTACTCCATCGGGCTGGACGTCTTCAAGCAACCGGGCGCCAACCTCGTGGACGTTTCGCGACGCGTAAAGCAGGAGGTCGAGCGCGCCGGCGAGAACCCGATGATGCGCGGCATCCAGGTGTTCGCGCTGGGCGACCAGGCCGACGGAGTGACCTCCTCGCTTTCCGACCTGCTGAGCTCCGGCATGATTGGTGCGTTGCTGGCCTTCGCAGTGCTCTACCTGTTCCTGCGGCAGGCAGCCACCACGCTCATCGTGGTGGCCTGCGTGCCCTTCTCTATTCTCATCACCCTGGGAGTCATGTATTTCCTGGGCATAAGTCTCAATATCCTGTCGATGATGGGCCTGATGCTTGCCATCGGCATGCTGGTGGACAACGCAGTGGTGGTGACGGAGAGCATCTTCCGCGAGCGCCAGCTGAACCCGGACAATCCCCGCGAGGCGACGCTCAAGGGCGTCCGGGAGGTCGCGCTCGCGGTGACCGCGGGTACGCTCACGTCGATCATCGTGTTCGTGCCCATCCTGTTCGGCGTCAAGACCAACATCACGGTGTTCCTCACCCATGTGGCAGTGAGCATCGTGGTGGCGATGCTCGCCTCGTTGATCATGGCGCAAACCGTCGTGCCGATGGTCGCAGCAAGGATTCCCGCGCCGCGGGCGCCACGGGCCAGCTCCTGGATGAGCCGGCTCACCGAGCGCTACGTGCGCGCCCTCGCATGGACCCTGCGGCGCCGTTGGTGGACGGCGCTGTGCGTCGTTCTCGTGATCGCCAGCGTCGCGATCCCGCTGAAGGCCGTCAAGTTCGACACTTTTCCCCAGGAAGCAGGGCGCCTGCTCTTGCTGCAGTACCACGTCAAGGAAAAGTACCCGATGGCAGAGACCAAGCGGGCCGTGGAAATCATCGAGGAATACCTCTATGCCAACCAGGAGCACTTCGATATCCGGCAGGTGTACAGCTTCTATGAGGAGGGACGTGCACAAAGCACGCTGATGCTGAACGATGGCGATGACGCCCGCGTGCCTACCAGCGAGGTCATTTCGCGCGTGCTGGAGAACCTGCCCGAGATCGTCATCGGCGAGCCGAGCTTCGAGTTTGAAAACCAGGGTGGCGACGAGGGATTCAGCCTCCAGTTGACCGGCGAATCGACCGAGGTACTTGCGCGTCTCGCACCGGACGTGGTGCGCATGCTCGCCGGCATCGAGGGCCTGCGCGACGTCAAGGCAGACATCGGCTCGGGCGATCGTGAGATCCGCGTCAAGGTGGACAGGGAGCGCGCGATTCAGCTCGGCCTGAGCCCACAGTCGGTTGCTGCATCCGTGTCTGTGGCTTTGCGCGGCGAACAGCTGCGTGATTTCCGCAGTGGCGACGGCGAAGTCAAGGTACGGATTGCCTTTCGCGAGGACGACCGGCAGAGCATCGAGCAACTGGCCGACCTCCCGCTGTACACGCCGGACGGCCGCCGGGTGACCCTGGGGATGGTCGCCGACTTCGAGGTCACTCAGGCCTTCCAGGAGATCCAGCGGATGGACCGGATGACGGCCGTGGTCATCACCGCCAACCTGGATGGCCGGTCGATGGACGAAGTCCGGCCGGAGATAAAGGGCCTGATGGACGCCTACCAGCTGCCGCCGGGATACAGCTGGAAGTTCGGCCGCGGCTTCCAGCAGGCGGACGAGACACAGCAGGTCATGGCGCAGAATATCCTGCTGGCCATCGCGCTCATATTCCTGGTGATGGCCGCGTTGTTCGAGTCCACTGTCTATCCGCTTTCCATCATCACGTCGATCGGCTTCTCGATTATCGGCGTATTCTGGTTCTTCATGGTCACCGGAACCACGTTCTCGTTCATGGCCACCATCGGGATCATGATCCTGGTCGGCGTGGTGGTGAATAACGGCATTGTGCTCATCGACCACGTCAACAACCTGCGACGCGCTGGCCTCGATCGAGACGACGCGCTGTTGCAGGCGGGACGTGACCGGTTGCGGCCGATCCTGATGACTGTTGCGACGACGATCCTTGGTTTGCTGCCGCTTGCAGTCAGCGCCACCAAGGTCGGCGGCGACGAGGTCGGCGCGCCCGCCTATTTCCCGATGGCGCGCGCGATTATCGGCGGGCTCGGATTCTCGACCATCACGTCATTGTTGCTGGTGCCCTGGACGTACGCGCTGCTCGACGACCTGAGTCGCTGGGGCCGCCGCGTGAAAGCCGTTGCGGGTGGCTCCACCGGCGGCGGCGCGGCGGCGACCGCCCGTGCGCAACCCGTCAGGGAATGAAGACGTCGTAGATGTCCCAGTACTCTTCGGCCAGCACGTTGACCTCCAGCGGGATGCGCCGGACCGTCGGCCCCGCGGACGAGCGCACCGGCAGGTCTATGCTCGCCACCGACGCGGCCATCGGTACCGTCTCGCGCGCGCTGCGGAACTGGGCCTGCCTGGCGATCGACTGAGCACGCGCCTCGATGTCCGTCGGCCCCGGGCGGCTCGGCCCGAGCGCCGCTACCGCCTTGCGGATCTTGCTGATGAGCGCCTTGCACTCGTCCTCTGAGCCGTAGCCCATTTCCTCGATCGGGTTGACGTTGGCGTCCCGAGCCCTGCGCGCGAGATCGTCTGCGGCGAAGTGCAAATAGAGCTCCTGGGCGGCGGCAATGACCATCACGTTGATCTCGCGCTTGGTGCCATTGTCCAGCCCGGAAAACTCCGGCCAGGGCTCCGCGTTGACTGCCGCGCGCCGGTCCTGCAGCTCAGCGAGCCGCAGGCGTGACGCTTCCAGCTCGCTGTGCCTCTGCTGCAAGCGCTCGGTCAGCGAGCGCCGCCGGAAGTAAGCGAACAGGCCCTGCGCTCCCTCGAGTTCCGCACGCACGGCGTTGCGCTTGGCGACTCTTTCCTCCACTTCGTCCCTGGCCTGCGCTAGCTGCTGGTCGAGCGCCGCGAGCTGCCGCTGCTTCTCCTGGTTGAAGCGCATCAGCTCCTCGCGCCTCTGCCGCTCCTCGTGGCGACCTCGCAGTTCGTCGGAAATGGTCTGCAGGCGCTCGTGGCAGGCCCGCCACAATGCGCGGAGCTGGAAGTAGACCAGCGCCGTGTAGCCGGTGCCGGGTTGTGCCAGCAACTGCTCGATGGCGTGGAAGCGTTCCTCCGCGCGGCGCGTCGCCGCCTCCTGGCTCGCCAGTTTTTCCTCGGCCAGGCGAAGCGCCTTCTGCAGGTCGGAAAACGCCTTCTTCAGCTCCGCGCGGTTGCGGAACAGGTTGAGCAGGCGCTCCTCCTCAGTCTCTTCCGCGCCCCCGGAAAGCTCATCCGCGCGTTCGCTCACGCAGCGCTCCCGCGAAAACGGTGGCCATGGTCGTGACAGTATTCCAGCCACTTGTTGAGCATGCTGTTGCGGGCCCAGCGCCGGCCCAGTTCATCGCCGGGCGCGGTATCGAAGCGTCGCAGTGCATGGTGCAGATGGTGACTCCGGCAGGCCATCGCCTCCGCGAGCCCGGCGTCCCGGTACACGCGGATGGTCAGGTCCGGATCCGCTACGCAATCGCGGTCATCCTCGAAAAAATAGGTCAGCCGGAGGGTCGTGGTGTAGCGGCTGCGATCGAGCACCGACAGGTGCAGCGGGAGGTCCGCCGTGACGCGCGAGCATTGCTCGTCCGGAATGGTCCCGCAGCCCTCCAGCAGCCATTGCAACCTGAGGTAGTTGCTCTCGTACAAGTGCATGAGCGCGGTGAAGCTGCCCGGCTGCGTCGGGCGAGGCAGTACGATCGTGCCGTCTGCTATCATGCGCGGCAATATATCACAGGGATTTAGTGGCACCGACGCAACGGAGAGCCCTGCATGGCCGTGCGCAGCATCCCCACCACGCCCTTCGACGATCAGCGGCCCGGCACCGCCGGGCTGCGCAAGAAGGTGCGAATTTTCCGCCAGTCGAACTACCTGGAGAACTTTCTCCAGGCGGTGTTCAACGCGGCCGGCGACTTCCGCGGCACCACGCTGGTCGCCGGCGGGGACGGCCGCTACTGGAACCGCGAGGCGTTGCAGATCCTGTTCCGGGTCGCGGCGGGCAATGGCGTGGCGCGCATCGTCGTCGGCCGCCAGGGACTGCTGTCGACACCCGCGGCCTCGCATCTCATCCGGCTGCACGGCGCGGCCGGTGGTTTCCTGTTGACGGCCAGCCACAACCCGGGCGGCCCCGACGGTGATTTCGGCGTCAAGTTCGACACGGCAAACGGCGGCCAGGCGCCCGAGTCGCTGACCGAGGCCGCCTGGCACGCATCGCGTGAGCTTACGGCGTACTGCGTCGCGGACATGCCCGACCCGGACCTCGAGACGCTCGGCCTCCAGCAGGCCGGACCACTCCAGATCGAGGTCGTGGACCCGGTCACCGATTACGCGGCGCTGATGGAATCGCTGTTCGACTTCGATCGCATCCGCGCGCTGCTGGCCGGCGGCGGGTTTCGCATGCGCTTCGACGCGCTCAATGCCGTCACCGGCCCTTACGCGGTCGAGATTCTCCAGCGGCGGCTGGGCGCGCCTGCGGGCAGCGTGGTCAATGCCGTGCCACTGCCCGATTTCGGTGGCCTGCACCCCGACCCCAACCCGGTGGATGCGGCTCACCTGGTCGAGTGGATGGCCGGCCCGGACGGCGGCGACCTCGCAGCGGCCTCGGACGGCGACGGCGATCGCAATATGATCATCGGGCGGGGCATGGTGGTGACGCCGGGAGACAGCCTCGCGGTGATCGCCGAGCACGCGCAAGAAGTGCCCGGATACCGAGGCGGCCTGGTTGGCGTGGCGCGTTCCATGCCCACCAGCCGGGCGGTCGACCGGGTGGCCGAAGCGCTGGGCATCCCCTGCTACGAAACCCCCACCGGCTGGCGGTATTTCTGCAACCTGCTCGATGCCGGCCTGGTGGACCTGTGCGGCGAGGAGAGTTTCGGTACCAGCTCCAGTCACGCGCGGGAGAAAGACGGCCTTTGGGCGGTGCTTTTCTGGCTCAACCTGGTGGCGACGACAGGCCGCTCCGTCACGACGCTGGTGGAGGACCACTGGCGGAGGTTCGGGCGCCATGCCTTCGCCCGCCACGACTGGTTCATCGCCGACGGGCGCCGCGCGGTGGAAGTCATGGAGCGGCTCGGCGAGCGTCTCGAGGCCCTGGCGGGCGTGCAGCTGGCAGATACCAGGGTGACTCAGGCGGACAGTTTCACGTACCGGGATCCGGTGGACGAGAGTGTTTCGGCCGCGCAGGGAATCCGGGTATTTCTCGCAGACGGTTCGCGGCTGGTGTATCGCTTGTCGGGCACCGGCACGGAGGGCGCAACCCTGCGAATCTACCTGGAGCGGTACCTGCCGCCCGACGCCCCCCACGGCGGCACCGGCCCCGAACTGACTGCGGCGCTCGGGGCGGCCGCCGCCGCGCTCGCCCGCCTGCCGGAGCTGACCGGGGTCGAAGCGCCCGCCGGCATCATCTAATGGTCCTGCAGCTTGTTGAGCAGGCCGGTCCGGTCCAGCACGGTGCTGGCGATCTCCTCCACCGAGCTGTCCGTTGTGGCGATGTGCTTGATGCCGTAACGGTTGAACAGCGCCTCGGCTGAGCGCAGCTCGAAACTCACCTGGCGCGCCGAGGCGTAGTTGCTCTCCGGGCGGCGCTCGTTACGGATCTGCTGCAGGCGCTGCGCGGCGATGGTCAGCCCGAACAGGCGCTCCTTGTGGCGTTCGAGCACCGTGGGCAGCTTGCCGCTCTCGAACTCTTCTTCGGTCAGCGGATAGTTGGCGGCGTAAACGCCGTAGCGCAGCGCCATGTAGAGGCAGGTCGGGGTCTTGCCGGAACGCGACACGCCGACCAGGATGATGTCCGCCTTGCTGTAGTCGCGCGTGGTCGAACCGTCATCGTGCTCGAGCGCATAGTTCATCGCGTCGATGCGCCGGGTGTAGGACCGCTGGTCCGCAACCCCGTGCGCCTTGCCGGTAGCATGGCTGGACTTGATCCCGAGCTCACGCTCCATCGGACCTATGAAAGCACCGAAGAAATCGAGCACAAGTCCCTGACTTTCCGCAACAATATCCCGAAGATTGTCCTGCACCATGGTGGCGAACACGATCGGCCGCGAGCCCTCGACCTCGGCGGTCAGTTTTATGCGACGTACGCACTCTTTCGCCTTGTCAGGGGTGTTTATAAATGGCACAGTCACGCCGCGAAATTTGAGCCCGTCGAACTGCGTCAACAGGCTGTGCCCGAGGGTCTCGGCTGTGACGCCCGTCTGGTCGGACACGAAGAAAACGGTTCGATGATTCATTCCCTCACCCGTGCGGTGCGTCAGCGCGCATTGTCCTTTCCCCGGTAGGGGAAACTCAAGGGGGCCAAGGTGGAACAGTACATCCTCAAGCTCGATGAGCTCGGCATGGGCGACGTCGAGCGCGTCGGCGGCAAAAACGCGTCTCTCGGCGAGATGCTCGCCAACCTGGAGGGCCTCGGGGTGACCGTACCGAGCGGCTTCGCCACCACTGCGGCCGCCTATCGCGACTTCATGCAGCAGGACGGCCTGGCCGACCGGATTCGGGACGTGCTCGAGGATCTCGACGTCGACGACGTCGACAAGCTGGTGAAGACCGGCGCGGCGATCCGCGGCTGGATCAAGGACACCCCGCTGCCGCCAAAGCTGCACGAGACCATCCGGAATGCCTGGGACGAGATGTCGGCCGGACGCGACATCGCGGTGGCAGTGCGCTCATCGGCCACGGCGGAGGACCTGCCCGAGGCCAGCTTCGCCGGGCAGCAGGAGACCTACCTGAATGTGCGCGGCGTCGACCAGGTGATCGAGCGCATTCACGACGTGTTCGCCTCGCTGTTCAACGACCGCGCCATCGCTTACCGGGTGCACCACAAGTTCGACCACAACCAGGTGGCGCTATCCGCCGGCATCCAGCACATGGTGCGCAGCGATACCGGCGCCAGCGGCGTCATGTTCACGCTCGATACCGAGTCCGGCTTCCGCGACGTGGTGTTCATCACGGCGTCCTGGGGCCTCGGCGAAATGGTCGTGCAGGGCGCGGTCAACCCGGACGAGTTCTACGTCTACAAGCCGGCGCTGGCGGCTGGCAAGCGCGCCGTGCTGCGCAAGACGCTGGGCAGCAAGGCCATCGGGATGGTGCACGGCGACGATGGGCACGGCACGCGTACCGAGGACGTGCCGGCCGAGGACCGCGTGCGCTTCTGCCTCGACGACGACGACATCGAGACGCTGGCGCGCCATGCCGTGGCGATCGAGAAGCATTACGGCTGCCCCATGGACATCGAGTGGGGCAAGGACGGCGGCGACGGCAAGCTCTACATCCTGCAGGCGCGCCCCGAGACGGTGCAGAGCCGCCAGGGTCGCTCGATCCTGCGCTTCAAGCTCAAGGACCGCTCGACCATCATTGCAACGGGACGCAGCATCGGCCAGCGCATCGGCGCCGGCGCCGCGCGCATCATCAAGGACGTCAAGGAAATGAACCGCGTGCAGCCGGGCGACGTGCTGATCGCCGACATGACCGACCCCGACTGGGAGCCGGTCATGAAGCGCGCCGCGGCCATCGTGACCAATCGCGGCGGGCGCACCTGTCACGCGGCGATCATTGCCCGTGAGCTCGGCATTCCCGCCGTCGTCGGCTGCGGCGATGCGACCCGCACGGTGCCTGACGGCCAGCCCGTGACCGTGTCCTGCGCCGAGGGTGACACCGGCTTCATTTTCGAGGGCATGCTCGACTACGAGGAGCAGACCATCGAGCTCGATCGCATGCCGGAAATCCCGGTGAAGATCATGATGAACGTCGGCAATCCCGACCGGGCCTTCGATTTCGCCGGCATTCCGCATTCCGGCGTAGGCCTGGCGCGGCTGGAGTTCATCATCAACCGCATGATCGGCGTCCATCCGCGCGCCCTGCTGGAGTTCGATACCCTGTCGGATGACCTGCAGCACACCATCCGCCAGCAGATGGCAGGCTACGACGATCCCGTGGAGTTCTTCGTCGAAAAGCTGGCCGAGGGCATCAGCACCATCGGCGCTGCGTTCGCGCCTCACCCCGTCATCGTGCGTCTCTCCGACTTCAAGTCGAACGAGTACGCCAACCTGATCGGCGGCCGCGAGTACGAACCGCACGAGGAAAACCCGATGCTCGGTTTCCGCGGCGCCTCGCGCTACGTGTCGGAAAGCTTCCGGCCGTGCTTCGAGCTGGAATGCCGCGCGCTCAAGCGGGTGCGCGAGGAGATGGGGCTGGAGAACGTGCAGATCATGGTGCCGTTCGTGCGCACTGTCGCGGAGGGCCGCAAGGTGGTCGAGCTGCTGGCCGACAACGGCTTGCGGCGCGGCGAGCACGGGCTCAAGCTGATCATGATGTGCGAGATTCCCTCGAACGCGCTGCTTGCCGAGCAGTTCCTCGAGCATTTCGACGGCATGTCCATCGGCTCCAACGACATGACCCAGCTGACGCTCGGCCTCGATCGCGACTCGAGCATCATCGCCGAGCTGTTCGACGAGCGCGACCCGGCCGTCAAGTCACTGCTGCACATGGCGATCTCGGCGTGCCGCAAGCAGGGCAAGTACATCGGCATCTGCGGCCAGGGGCCGTCCGACCATGCGGACTTCGCGCGCTGGCTCCTCGACGAGGGTATCGAGAGCATCTCGCTGAATCCCGACACCGTAGTCGAGACCTGGATGTTCCTGGCCGGCAAGGCGGTCGCATAGCCTCAGCCCGGCGCGCAGCCTGCGGAAGTCGCGCCGCTAGGGCAGCCTGAGGGCGGCCACGGCCAGCGCCACCCAGCCGATGATGAAGGCGACGCCGCCGACGGGCGTGACGGCGCCGAGTCCCCGCACCCCGGTGAACGCCATGGCGTACAGCGAGCCGGAGAACAGCAGGATGCCGGCCACGAAGGCCCACCCCGCAATTTGGGCGGCGGGCGCCTGCGTCTGCTGCCAGACCCAGGCGGCCGCAAACAGGGCCAGTGCGTGATACATCTGGTAGCGGGCGCCGGTCTCGAAGACCTCGAGCATGCGCGGCTCGAGCTGGGCCCGTAACGCGTGCGCGCCGAAGGCGCCGGCGGCGACGCCAAGCCCGCCCAGCACTGCGCCGAGGATAACGAAAACCTTCATGGACCTAGAGGTCGCCCCAGCGCGAGCGGCGGCCAAAGCGGAGCCGCGGGATGACCAGGCCGAGCACCAGGCCGAGCACCAGCACCCCGGCGCCGGCGACGAACCAGTCGCGCTGCGTATTGCGCTTCAGCTCGGCGACTTCCATGCGCAAATCGTCGCCCGCCTGCTCCGCCGCAGCCAGGCGGGTGCGCAGCTCGCGGTTGGCCTTGTCCAGCTCCATTGCCGACGCCGAGACGCGCTTGATCCGCTCGAGCTCGGCGCGCAGCTCCTCGGCCTCTGCACCGAGCCCGCTGCGCTCGGCGTCCAGCGTGTTGCGCTCGCCCCTGAGCAGCTCGAGCTCGGAAGTCAGCTCCGCCACCCTTGCGGTGAGCGTGTCGACCCGGCTGGTCGCGGCCTCCAGCTGCTCGCGCGCCGCCGGACGATCCATCAGGTAACGGCTCAGGACCCAACCCTCGGTGCCGTCGGCGGCGCGCACGCGGGTGTAGCCGGACGGGGCGTCCACCTCCAGCACGTCGAGCCGGGTCCCGCTGGCCAGCATGCGAATGATCGAGTGCTGCGTCGAGGTGCCGGTGCGCAGCGTGATCTCAAGCCGATCAGAGACATAGCGGGCCTGGGCATCCGCGGCCGAGGCGGCCAGCACGAGCAGGAAAAAGACAATGATTCTGCGGGTCATGGCGGGTCCGCGGGCTCTTGTTGGGGGGAGGTGCATGATACCGGAAGTGGCGGTAGGCGGCGTTGCCCCGTAGACAGAGTACAATACGCGACCCCGTCGACTTGCGGCCCATGCAGTGAACCTCACTCGACCCGCGCTTGGCAATCCCGTGGCGGTCATCGTGGCCGTGTTGTTGGTGCTGCTGTTCGGCATCATCTCCCTGATGCGCATGCCGGTGCAGATGATCCCGAACGTGGAGCGGCCGCTGATCGAGATCTCCACGACGTGGCGGGCGGCCGCCCCCGAGGAAGTCGAGGCCGAGATCGTCGAGCCGCAGGAGGACGCCCTCCGTGGCCTGCCGGGCCTGGAGCTGATGGAATCCAGCGCCAGCCGCGGCCGTGGCTCGATCTCTCTCACCTTCGACGTAAATTCCTCGCTGGAGCGTTCGCTCATCGAGGTGATGAACCGGCTCAACCGCGTGCCGAGTTACCCCGTGGATGTCGACCAGCCGGTGGTCTACGCGGGACGCGGCAGGTTCGGCAGCGCCATCGCCTGGTTCGCGATCCGGCCGCTGCCCGGTAACGACCGGGACATCACCAGTTACCAGGACTTCGTCGAGGAGGTCGTGCAGTCGCGCATCGAGCGAGTCGCCGGTGTCGCGAACTCGGACATCTACGGCGGCCGCAACCGCGAGGTGCGCATCACCTTCGACCCCTACCGCGCCGCCGCACTGGGAATCGACGTGCCGACGCTTGCCCGCATGACCGGCGGCAACAACGACGTCTCGGGCGGCTTCAAGGACGTCGGCCGTCGCCAGTACACCATCCGCTTCTCCGGCAAGTACGATCTCGAGCAGATGACCGACATGGTGCTGACCTGGCGTGACGGCCAGCCGGTGCACCTGCACGACGTCGCCGAGGTCAGCATCGAGTTGCGCGACGCGCGCGGTTCGCTGAACCAGAACGGCGGGCCCTCGATCGCGATGAATGCCCAGCCCGAGCAGAACGTCAACGTGCTGGAGGTGATGGCCGACCTGAAGGAGGTCGTCGCGGAACTCAATGACGGCGTGCTGAAGCGCGCCGGGCTGCAGATTACGCAGGATTACGACGAGACCCTGTACATCACAGACTCCATCAACATGCTGCGCAACAACCTGCTGCTCGGCGTGCTGCTGGCCAGCGCCGTGCTGTGGTGGTTCCTGCGCCGCTGGCGGGCCACGCTGATGGTTGCGCTGGCGATCCCGGTCTCGCTGCTGGTGACCTTCATCGCGCTGAACGCCGCAGGCCGGACCATCAACATCATCAGCCTGGCAGGCCTCGC
>CBDDRR010000284.1:0-4125 GCA_965233095.1 uncultured bacterium | reverse complement strand
CGTCGATCGCGCGGGCAAACGCCCAGGCGTTGCTGCCCGTGAAGCCCGTGTAATCCGTCTCGTCAGTCAGTCCGCCTGCGTACACGCTGCCCTCTGGCAGCGGCGGGAACACCAGCTCCAGGATCGGCTCCTTGACGATCTGGCTCACCACGTCCACCGGCAAGGAGGTTCCTTCCGCTGGCGGTCCCTCGGGACTCGTCACCTTCAGGTAGCACACGTCGCCGGCATAGGTCAGGGCGCGGTCGTACTGGAACCGAGAGAAGTTGAAGAACGAAGTCCTCGCCTTGGGATCCGGGCTGGCGAATGGTTCGCCGAACACATCTTTTGCCGCGGCGCTCATGTCCGGGCCCATCGTGAGAATTTCGCTCACGTACATGAGCTCGTCGAGCCCGACCGCGCCGAACTTGTCGGAGGCGCCGCCCAGCATCGCGGCTGCCCGGTCCATCAGCTCGAGAGCGTACTGGTTGGGCATCCCCGTGCGGTCCGGCCGCACCGGCAGACCCTCGACCGCTCCACCCGCAACCTCCGGGTGCGAGAGTTGCGCCGTCTCGAGCAGGCTTTCAAAGCCCGCCAGGTTTTCCCTCGGGGCATCAATGGTCTTGACGACATCAACCTCGAGCACATCGTCGAAATAGCTGATCTGCAGGCGCCCGGCCTCGTCGAGCGCGATCGTCACACCCGGCGTCTTGAGCGCCGTCACCAGTTCCAGCAGCGCCATCTCCAGCACTTTTTCAGGTGCGCGCACTGCACTCAGGCGGCCGAGATGAGCCTCGGTCATGCAGATGCCGTACTCCTCCGGGATCTCGCCGTCCACGAACGGAATGTAGCGGGCGTCGATGCCGAGGTACGTGTAGATCGAGTCGCCAGCCACCGGGTCGAGGTCAGCAAATACCAGCGGGCAATCGTCCTTGTCGCCGAACATGATCGGCGAGCGCACCCAGGCCCATTGGTCTTTCGGCCCCAGCGCCCAGGTGAGAATCGGCACGCCGTTGATGTCGCGATCAATCGCCACCATCTCGGCATAGACGTCGACGCCGGTGCCACCACCGCCACCGCCACTACCGCCACCCTTACCGGGCGGGGGTGCGGCCAGCGCCAGCGACGTGGCCATTGCCACGACCAGCGCCAAAGCAATCTTCCTTGTCCCCAACATGACAATCACCTCCGTGTCGCGGGAAGCAGCCTGCGCAGTGGCTGGTTCCCCTGGAAAAGGCGGCGCAGGCTTGCCACGGAGGGGGGTTGATGGCCCTGGGACCGGGGCCTGCGCCAGGCCTGCGCCGCCCCGCAACCCATGTATGGACCCGATTCGCACGCCGCGACATGGGTGCGATTACCCATGCCCCGCGGCGGTGCTAGACTCAAAAAGCCGTCTCGGCTCAGTCAGGTACGGTCTACGCGGGCCTATGGCCAGGGAAAGGACAGGGGATGCGTCCACGCGCAAGTGGCTGGCTGCGGCGATGCTGGCCGCGGTCGCGATGCTGGCGTGGCTGGGCTGGCACGCGGTCGAGACCGTCGTCACCTTGCAGCAGCTGCGCGAGTCGCATGCCGCAGCGGCCCAGGGGCACGACGCCATGCTGCGCCTCGAGGCGGAGGTACAGCGCACCGCACAGCTGGCAATTGCAACCGGCCAGGCGGAGTGGCTCGTGCGCCACGCAGAGACCGAACAGCGCCTGCGCGGACTGATCGAGGAAGTGCGTGCCGACACGATGGTCGGCGCCGACATTCTGGGCCTGGCGATTACCGCGCTGGACGCGATGAGCCATATAGAGCAGCGGGCGCTCACGCTGCTCGACGCGGGTCAGGGTACGGAAGCGTTCCGGCTGGTCACGGGCGACGGCTACGCGGCGCACCTCGCGGCGCTCGGTGGCGCTATCAGGCAATTCGACGACAGTTATCACGGCTGGATGCTGGAGCAGTCGCTCGGGCTGACGCGCAGCGAGGCTTTCTCGCTGTTGGGTGCGCTGGTGCTGTTCGGCGCTGCGATTGCTGCCTGGCTGCTGCTGGTCAAGCGCCTGCAACGGGAAAAACTGGCGCTCTCGCGCGAGAAAGCGGCGTTGTCCCGCGAGGTGGAGGCGCGCAACCGTGCCGAAGCGGAGTTATTGCGCGCCCAGAAGTTCCAGGCGCTGGGCTCCTTTTCAGGCACTGTCGCGCATGACGTGGACAACATGCTGAGCGCCGTTGCGGGATATGCAGCGCTGGCCGACACGGCCTGTGGCGAGCAGGCAAGACGGACCGCGCTGGCCGGTCTCGATAGGGCGCTGCGGCAGGGTCGGGGCCTGACCCGAAACCTGCTGTCCTTCGCCCGGAATGAAAGCGCGGCGTTGCAGCCGGTGGAGCTCGGTGCGGTGATGGCCCAGACACGGGAGTGGCTCCAGCCGCTGTTGCCCGCAGGAATTACGCTCGAGGCGAAAAGCGAGGTCGACGGCGAGCTATGGGTGGAGGCGGACCCCGTGCAGCTGCAGCAAGCCGTGATCAACCTGGCGCTGAATGCGCGCGACGCGATGCCCGGCGGCGGCACGCTCACGGTCAACTTGAGCCGGCAGGCCACGGACCGGTCGGGGAATGTTCCCGGGCAGGCGCCGATGGCCTGCATTGGCGTCAGTGATACGGGCATAGGGATGGATGCAGCGACCCTGCGCCAGGCACGCGAGCCTTTTTTCAGCACCAAGCCGGCCGGCAAGGGCACGGGTCTAGGCCTGGTGTCGGCCGAGCGCATTGCCGGGGGCCTGGGCGGGTCGCTTGAAATCGAGTCCGTTCCCGGGGTGGGAACACGCGCTTGCATCGTCCTGCCGGAGCGCGCTGACCTCGCGCCCCCTGAGCCCCTCGCGGGGACTTCTTGGGTCGTGCTGGTGGCGTCGAACAACGGGTACTGGCGCGAGTTGCTGGCCAAAACCCTGGAAGAGTCCGGCATGCGGGTGCAGCAGTGCGGCGGACCGGGGGAGGCCGTTGTCGAGCCGGAGAGTGCGCAAGGCGCAACGCTGTTGATTCTGGACTGGACCGGCACGCCTGAAAGTGCCGTGACGTGGCTGCGCACACTGCGCGCGAGCAAGGCGGCTGCCCCGGTGATCCTGGTGCTGGACGACAATCCCGGGGAGGCTGATGAACACGTCCATTCGCAGCTGGTGGATCTTGCCCTGGTCGTATCCCGAAGGGCCCGTCTCGGTGAGCTGGTCAAGCTGGCGCATCGCCTGGCCGCCGGCGACTTCCTGGTGCCGGCGCCGTGAGTTCCCGGGTCCGGATCATCCTGGCGGACGACCACGCCATCCTCCGCGACATGCTGGCGGAGCGGCTCGGCCGTGAACTGGATTTCGAGGTGGTGGCGGCGGTGGCTGACGCGGACGAGGCCCTTCGAGTCGCGCGCGCGACTCCGGCGGACCTGCTGGTGCTGGACATCGATATGCCGGGCTTGTCCCCGTTCGCCGCGGCGCGGCAGGCGCGCGACGAGCTGCCACATCTGCGGGTCGTCTTCCTGAGCGCCTATCTGCGCGACAGTTATGTCGAGCAGGCCTTGAGCGTCGAGGCGGCGGGGTACCTGGTCAAGGACGAGTCGTCCGATGCAATTGTCGAGAACCTGCGCCAGGCCGCGCGCGGGCGCACCGCTTTTTCCTCGGCGGTGCGGGCGCGACTTGCCATCGAGCGTGGCGGAGTCGCGCTGTCCGGCGCGACGCTGGGCCGCCTGTCGCTCCTCACTTCAAGAGAACAGGAGGTGCTTCGCTACCTGGCCGGTGGTCTCAGTCGCAAGGAAATCGCGCGAATCATGCAGATCAGCAGCAAGACCGTTGACCAGCACTGCGAGCACCTGATGCAGAAGCTCGACATCCACGACCGGGTGGACCTGGCAAGATTCGCAATTCGCGAGGGCTTGCTGGAGCCCTGATCTGGTCCGGCACGGGCGCCCGGACCTCATCGCCGAGGCCCGGGCGCTCCCCGGCTCACTCGGCCGGTTCCTCCAGCTTGACGCCGCGCTCGGCGGCCCGCTTCTGCATCTCCTCCCGGTGCCGGGCACGGATCTGCTCACGTTCCTGCTCGCCGGCTGCGCCGTCCAGCTGCTCACGGTAGCGGAGACGCTCCTGCTCGGTCATCAGTTCGCCACCGTAGATGGGTTCCTGGTGGATGCGGTCGCGG
>CBDDRR010000283.1:0-3699 GCA_965233095.1 uncultured bacterium | reverse complement strand
GTGGCGCCGGCCGCGGCGCCGGCCGCGGGCGGGGCGGCGAGCAGCCGGCGGCGGCGCCGGCAACGCCCGTCAACACCAGCGTGTCGCTGTCGCCGAACCGTATCGCGCGCCTCAAGCGGTTCGATCTCGACTGGCGGACGGCCATCGGCAGCATCGACGGCAGCCGGCTCACGCCGGCGGCGCAGGCCGACCTGGCCTCGCTCCGGCAGGCTGTTGAAGCCGACTTGAAGCAGCTCGATGTTGATGCCGTGGCGATCGCCGAGGTGATGCCGCTGGTGCCGTTCGCTCCCGAGATCACCAGGTTCGTCGAGCATCGCATCCGCATGGGGGACATGAATGCCCGGGCCGCCGCCGGGTCGGTCGACCGCGTCGTCAAGCAGGCCGCGCGCGTGCGCCAGGCACTCGAGAGCGGCCTGACGCATGGCGAGCTCCGGCCGGGCGCGATGCGCGCGAGCGGCGAGCTTGCCGTGCGCGGCGCCAATGCCGTGGACGCGCTGCGCGGCAACCTCACCGAGTGGTTCAATCACTACAACGGTTTCGATCCGCTGTTCACGTGGTGGGTCGGAATGCCGCACGCCGAGGCAGACAAGGCGCTGGTCGAGTACGCCGCGTTCCTGCGCGGGCCCGTGGCGACCGCCGCGCTTCAGAACGCCGGTCTCACCCCCTCCGGTGAATCCATCGCACCCGCGGCGGCGCCGGCCCTGCCGAGCGTGCCCGACCTGGCCGCCATCATTGCGCTGCCGCAGGACGAGATGAGCCCGGTCGTGCAGCGCTTCATGGGCCGCAGCGGCGGCGGGCGCGGCGCGCCGGCGGCGGACCGGCCGCCCGGCTACTACAAGGGCTGGCTCGAAGCGCTGAAGACGCTCGACTTCGATCGGCTGAGCCGCAATGCGCAGGTCGATTACCTCTTCATCAAGCGGCGGTCCGAGCTCGCGATTGCCCGCGCCGCCGCCGTCCCGCAGGCCGGCATCCCGAGGAAGACCGACGACAGCGGCATCACCGGCGAGGCGCGCGGCCGTGAGGGCCTGATTCGCGACCTGGCCGACGAGATGATCCCCTATACGCCGGAGGAGTTGATTGCCCTCGGCAACAAGGAATACGCCTGGACCGTCGCCGAGATGGAAAAGGCCTCCAGGGAGATGGGCTTTGGCGCCGACTGGAAGAAGGCGGTCGAGAAGGTCAAGGAGATGCACGTCGAGCCCGGCCGCCAGCCGGAGATGGTCCGCGACCTGCTCCATTACGCGGTGAACTACCTGCGCGCCAACGACCTGATCACCGTCCCGCCGGTGGCGAGCGAATCGCTGCGCATGGTGATGCTGTCGCCCGAGCGGCAGCTGACCGCCCCGTTCTTCCTCGGCGGCTCGCAGATCCTGGTGGCGTATCCCACCAACACGATGGAGTACGACCGGCGGATCCAGGCCATGCGCGGCAACAATATCCATTTCTCAAACGCCGTGGCACATCACGAAATGATCCCGGGACACAACCTCGTGGGGTTCATGGGGCAGCGCTTCAACGGCTATCGCGCCAGCCTGGGCGGGACGCCCTTCCTCGGTGAGGGCTGGCCGCTCTACTGGGAGACCATCCTCTACGACAAGGGATTCTTCGACACGCCGGAGAAGCGCGTCGGGTCACTGTTCTGGCGCATGCACCGGGCCGCCCGCATCGTCTTCTCCCTGAAGTTCCACATGGGCCAGTGGTCACCGCAGGAGTGCATCGACTTTCTCGTCAACGACGTCGGCCACGAGCGCGACAACGCGACGGCCGAAGTCCGCCGGTCGTTTGCCGGCAGCTACGGTCCGCTCTACCAGGCGGCATACCTCCTCGGCGGGCTGCAGCTGCGCGGCATGCGCCGCGAGATCGTCGACAGCGGCCAGCGTACCGAAAAGGATTTCCACGACGAGATCATGCGCCAGGGCAGCATGCCTGTGGCCATGCTGCGGCTGGCGGTTTCTAAGCAGAAGCTCACCCGCGACATGGTGGTGGACTGGAAGTTCTACGGCGAGAACCCCGGGCGCTGACGCGCTTCAGCCACAGCCAGCGGTGTTGCGCGGATCCGGCAAAGATGGTGTGATCGCTGTTCCGTGCCCGGGAGCGAATCGATACACGAGACGGTCAGTGCCGTCTACCAGTCCGACTCACGCCGCGTGCTCGCGACCCTCATCCGCGTGCTGGGCGACTTCGACCTCGCCGAGGAAGCGCTGCACGAGGCCTTCAGGGCGGCGCTGGTCCAGTGGCCGCGCGACGGCGTGCCAGGCAATCCCCGCGGCTGGCTGGTCTCCACGGGCCGGTTCAAGGCCATCGACAGCCTCCGCCGGCAGGCCCGCTTCGATCCGCTCGACGAATCCAGCGAGCACGCCAGCCTCGCCGTGGAGGACCCCGCGGCATGGGCCGACCCCGAGAGCGTCGAGGACGACCGGCTTCGCCTCATCTTCACGTGCTGCCACCCCGCCCTGGCGCCTGACGCCCGGGTCGCGCTCACGCTTCGCGAAGTCTGCGGCCTGACGACCGAGGAGATCGCGCAGGCCTACCTCACCCCCGCGCCCACGCTCGCCCAGCGCATCGTCCGCGCCAAGGCCAAGATCCGGGACGCGCGGATTCCCTATCAGGTGCCGGAGGCGGCCGACCTTCCCGACCGGCTCGAGGCCGTCTTGCGCGTCATTTACCTGGTATTCAACGAGGGCTACGCGGCGTCCTCGGGGAGCTCTCTCACCCGGCACGACCTTTCCGCGGAGGCAATCCGGCTCGGGCGCCTGCTCGCGGAACTGCTGCCGGAGCCCGAAGTGCTCGGGCTGCTGGCGCTCATGCTGCTGCACGAGTCACGGCGGGCCGCGCGCACGTCGGCCGGCGGTGAGGTGATCCTGCTCGACGACCAGGACCGGACGCTGTGGGACAGGGAACTGATCGCGGAGGGCACGCGCCTCGTCGAACGGGCGCTGGCCTCGAGGCGGTTCGGGCCGTACTCGATCCAGGGTGCGATTGCGGCCGTCCATGCCGAGGCGCCCGATGCGGCTGCCACAGACTGGACGCAGATCGTCGGCCTCTACGATGTGCTGCTGCGCGCCGAGGCCTCACCGGTCGTCGCGCTGAACCGCGCCGTGGCCGTCGCGATGCGCGACGGCCCGGCCGCCGGGCTTGCGCTGATCGAGACACTCATGACGCAGGGGGAACTGGCGGAATACCGGCCCGCGCACGCCGCGCGCGCCGAACTATGCCGGCGCCTGGGCAAACATGCGCAGGCCCGCGAGTCCTACATCCGCGCGCTTGCCCTGACGAAGCAGCTGCCGGAGCGGCGCTTCCTGGAACGCCGCCTGGCCGAATTGCCGCAGGACTGAAACCTTTTGAGGACGTCAGCTTCCGCCAGCCGGCAGGAGCTGGACACTCCTCCTCGTCTGCTTCTCTGTATTGAAGGCTGTCGAACTACCGCCGTCCCGAACGACCAATAAGAGACGCGGCGCCGGCCCGGGCCGCCAGGAGGCATATGAAATACCTGTGTATGGTCTACCTCGAGGACGAGAAGCTCCACGCGGTGCCGGACCGTGAATGCCAGTCGTGCGGGGACGGACTGCGGGCCAGCGGCATCCTGGTTGCCGCCGAGGCGCTCCAGCCTGTCGAAACCGCGACCACCGTTCGAGTGCGCCACGGCAAGGTGTCGATCACGGACGGACCCTTCGCCGAAACCAAGGAACAGCTCGCGGG
>CBDDRR010000282.1:0-4327 GCA_965233095.1 uncultured bacterium | reverse complement strand
GCGTGAGCGTGGCAATGCGTGGTTCAACGTTCGCGGCCAGCAGGCCCAGCTCGCGCGCCTCGACGAAGTCCTGTTCGACCTTGCACAGGTTGTCGCGGTCGATCTCCAGCTGGCGCTCGAAGGCCGGGTTGATCTCGCCGGCAAATTCGCAACGCGTCGCCAGGATAGTGTAGACATTACGATAGGTTTCACTCTCGTCCAGCTTGGCCAGCGCCTGACGACAGAGTTGCTCCAGCATGCGGAGCGGGTCGTGCCCGCCGGCGCCCTGCCGATAGGCCTCGGCGAAGTCGGACAGCGGCAGCCGGACCCGGTCGAGCATCGCCGACAACAGGTCGCTCTTGTCCTTGAAATGCCAGTAGATCGCGCCACGCGTGACGCCGGCCACCCTTGCAATCTGCTCAAGGCTGGTGCGCGAAACCCCTCGCTCCAGGAACGCGCGCTCCGCTGCGTCCAGAATCGCCTCGCGGGTGACCTGCGCGTCTTCCCGGGTGCGCCTCACCATGTCGGGTCCCAGCCGCCGCCAAGCACCTTGAACAGGGTTGCGACGGCGGCGAACCGGTCCGCCTGGGCCTGTGCCAGCGCAAGCTCTGCACCCAGCAGCCCCCGTTGCGCCGCGAGCAGCTCGATGATGCTGACATAGCCCTCCCGGTAACGGATGGCCGCGAGCTCCTCGGTGCGGCGCAGGGCCGTGACCTGCTCGCCGATCGCCTCCAGCCGGGCGCCGCTGCTGGCGTGAAATGCCAGCGCGTCGCGAACCTCGGCGAATGCCTTGGCCGCCGTCGCCCGGTAACGAATCTCGGCTTGCCGCCGCCGCGCCTCGGCAGACTCCACTCGGGAAGCGCCGCGCCCGAAGTCGAATAACGGCCCCGCAACGGTCGCCCCGACGCTCCAGGCTTCCGCCTCCTCGCCAAACAGGTCGCCGGCGCTGCCGGCCACCGTACCCAGCAGCCCGGCCAGGTTGATCTGCGGCAAGCGGGCGGCCTGGGCGACGCCGACGCCGGCCGTGGTAGCCACCAGCTCGGCCTCGGCAGCGCGCAGGTCGGGCCGCCGGGCCAGCAGGGCCGACGGCAAGTCCGCCGGGACGCGGGCCGGAAGGGCGGCGTCTTCGAGCGTGCCCTCCGCCACCTGCAAGGTCCCCAGCAACTCCTCGGGCGACATGCCAAGCAGCAGCCCAAGAGCACTTTCCTGCCGGCGCAGCGCCTCGATGCGCGCCGGCAGCTCCGCGCGTGTACCCGCCAGCTGGGACTCGGCCTCCCGGTAGCTCAGCTCGTCGATCTGCCCCGCCTCGAAACGCAGTCGCTCAATTCGAACACCTTCCAGCCGCGCCGCCAGCGTGCGCTCCGTGATGTCCAGCTGCCGCTGCGCGCTGCGCAGGCCGAAATAACCAACCGCGACATCGGCGATCACGCCGAGGCGCACGGCTTCCTGGGCATGGATGCTGCCCTCAAGCTGCGCCATCGCAGCTTCGCGCTCGCGCGCCAACCGGCCCCATAGATCGAGCTCGTAGCCAAGCACGCCGGAGATCGAGAACAGGTTGCGGGGAGGAGTCTCCACGCCGGAGAGGCCAAAGCTGGCCGCCGGCTGGCGCTGGCGAGAAGCTTCCGCCTGCAGGCCCACGGTGGGCCATTGCTCCGCACGCGCCAGCCCGAGCTGTGCCCGCGCCTCCTCGACGCGCGCCGCCTGCAGCCTGACGTCGAGATTGTCGGCCAGCGCGCGCTCGATCAACCCATCCAGTACCGGGTCCTCGAAACGACGCCACCAGTCGCCCAGTGCCTCGCCCGACGCCGTGTCCAGCACCGCGTTTTCAGGCCATGACTCGGCAAGCGCGATCTCGGGCGGCTGGTAGTCGGGGCCGACCGCGCAGCCCGCCAGCACGGCAACTGCCGCAAGGATGCAGGGAGCCTTAGCCATTTGCCGCTCCTTCGTCGCCGCCGCGACGCTTGCGCCGCGAGGAGAGATCCTCCAGCAGCTTGTAGAACAGCGGCACGAACAGCAGCGCCAGCGTGCTGGCGGCAATCATGCCGCCGACCACCACCGTGCCGATCTCGCGCCGGCTGGCGGCGCCGGCGCCGGTCGCGAAAACCAGCGGCATGGTGCCGATGATGAATGTAAGCGCGGTCATCATGATGGCGCGGAAGCGCTGCCTGGCCGCTTCCGTCGCCGCCTCGAAAGCGCTCATCCCGCCGGCGCGGTTCTGGGCCGCGAATTCCACGATCAGGATGGCGTTCTTCGCCGCCAGCCCGATCAGCACCAGCAGCCCGACCTGCAGGTAAATGTCGTTGGGGTAGCCGCGCAGCATCGCGGCCAGCACGGCGCCCAGCACGCCGAAAGGCACGGCCGTGGCCACCGCCAGGGGAAGCGTCCAGCGCTCGTACTGCGCGGCGAGAATCAGGAACACCATCAGCAGTCCCATCGCGAACGCCGCCGAGCCCGCGCCCGCGGCGGCCTCGAGCTGGTAAGCCTCGCCGATCCAGCCGATACGCGCCTCGCCGCCGATGCCCTCGTCCACGGCCGCCTCCAGCGCCGCCTTGACCTGGCCCGTCGTGTAGCCGGGCGCAGGCTCGGCGAGCACCCTCGCGGAGGAAAACAGGTTGTAGCGGTCCACCGAATCGGTGTCCCCGGTCCGCTCGAGCCGGACCAGGGAGCTCAGCGGCACCATGTCGCCCGCGCTGGAGCGCACGAAGACGCGCCGCAGGTCCTCGGGCCGGCTGCGGAACTCGCCCTCGGCCTGGAGGTTGACCTGCCAGTTGCGGCCCAGCAGCGTGAAGTCGTTGACGTAGAGCGAGCCGAATGTGCTCTGCATGGCCTCGAACACCGCGTTGACCGGCACGCCCAGGCTGCGCACCTGGTCGCGATCGATCTCGGCGCGGTAGCGCGGCACGTTCGCGTCGAAAGTTATCTGCAGGCTGGCGATCTCCGGCCGCTCGCTGACCGCCCCCCGAAGGCGCCCCACCAGGGATTGCAGCGCGGCCGTGGAGGCCTCGCCACGCGCCTGCAGGTAACCCTCGACCCCGCCGGTGAGCGACAGTCCCTGGATGGGCGGCGGCGTGAAGGCGAACACGTTGGCCTCCTGGATGCCGGAGCCCAGGCCCATGATCCGGCCGGTGAGCGAGGCCGCATCCTGTCCTTCCCCGGTGCGCTCGCGCCAGTCCGTCAACTTCGCGAAGCCAACGATGGCGTTCGTCCGCAGCGTGCCGCCGATGATGTCGAAGCCGGCGAAAGAGGTGAACTCCCGGTCTTCGTCAAAGCCCAGCAAGCCCTCGGCCAGCGCATCACGGACCTTTTCCGTGCGCTGCAACGAAGCCGTGGCCGGCAGCTGGCCGACCACCAGCGCCACGCCCTGGTCCTCCTGCGGCACCAGCCCGGTGGGCATGCGCATGAGCAACAGCACGGCGATGACAATCACGCCGCCAAACAGCGCCACGCCCAGCACGGCGTGACTCAACAGGAAGCTGACGCCGGCGACGAAGCCCCGCGTGACCCGCTCGAAGCCGCTATTGAACACGCGGAACGGGGCCGCGACGGTCTTGGCCTCCTTATCCAGCAGCAAGGCGCACATGGCCGGCGTGAGCGTCAGCGCGACGACACCCGACACCACCACCGAGATTGCGATGGTGACCGCAAACTGCCGGTAGAGTTCGCCCGACAGCCCGCCCAGGAAACTCACTGGCGCAAACACCGCGACCAGGACCAGGGTGGAAGAAACCACCGCGCCCGCGACCTGTTGCATTGTCTCGATGGCGGCCTCGCGCGCCTTCATGCCCTGCTCTTGCATCAGGCGCTCGACGTTCTCCATCACGATGATGGCGTTATCCACCACGATGCCGATCGACAGCACCAGGCCGAACAGCGTCAGCAGGTTGACGGAGAAGCCGAGCGCCTGCATGCCGAGGAACGTGCCGATCAGCGAGACCGGGATCGCCGCCACCGGGATCAGGGTCGCCCGCAGGTGCTGGAGGAACATGAAGGTCACCAGCACGACCAGCGCCACGGCGACGATCAACGTGACGTAGACCTCGCGGATCGAGATGTCCACGAATACGCTGGTGTCGTAGGGAATCCGGTACTCGAGACCCTCCGGGAATCGCGTGCTCATCTCCTCGAAGGCGGCGTGCACTGCCGCGGCGGTTTCCAGCGAATTCGCGCCCGGCTGCAGGAACACGCCCATCGGCACGGCCGGCTGTCCGCCATAAGAGGCGGCAAAGGAATAATCCTGGGCGCCCAGCTCGGCCCGCGCCACGTCCCCGAGCCGCAGCACCCCGCCGTCCTCGTCGGAGCGCAGGATGATCTGCTCGAACTCCTCCGGCGTCGTGAGCTGACCGCGCGT
>CBDDRR010000281.1:0-5295 GCA_965233095.1 uncultured bacterium | reverse complement strand
CCCGATCCGGTAACGACCCGCGGCGCGGCCCCGGTCTGGGGCATTCATGCCCACGTCACGCTGTCGATCCTCGCCTACAGCCTGCTGAGCCTCGGCGCCGGCCTCGCAATCCTGTTCCTGTACCGCGAGCGCACCCTGCGGCGTCGCCAGCTGACCGCATGGACCCGCATCCTGCCGCCGCTGGAATCACTCGAGAGCGCCCTGTTCACCGCGCTGGTGGCGGGATTTTCGCTGCTCACGCTGGCGCTGTTCAGCGGGCTGATGTTCCTCGAGGACATTTTTGCGCAGCACCTGCTGCACAAGACGGTGCTCTCCATCGTTGCCTGGGGCGTGTTTGCCGTGCTGCTGTTCGGCCGCTTCCGCCTCGGCTGGCGCGGGCGCCAGGCCGTGCACTGGGTGCTGGCAGGCTATGGCCTGCTGGCGCTGAGCTATTTCGGCAGCCGCATCGTGCTCGAGTTCATTCTCGGCCGCCAGTGGGGGTAGGAGGGAAAGCCCGCCTTGAATGACGTTCCGTTAGGCACGCTGTTCTGGCTGCTCGGCGTGCTGCTCGTGCTGTCGGCGTTCTTCTCGGGCACCGAGACGGCGCTGATGAGCATCAACCGCTATCGGCTGCGCAACCGCGCGCGCCACGGCTCACGGTCGGCGAAACTCGCCGAGGCCCTGTTGCAGCGCCCGGACCGGCTCATCGGCCTGATCCTGCTGGGCAACAACTTCGTCAACATTTTCGCCTCCTCGCTGGTTACCGTGATCGCGCTGCGCATCGGCGGTGAGGGCGCCATTGCCATCGGCGCGGGCATCCTCACGCTGGTGATTCTCATTTTCTCGGAAGTCGCGCCCAAGACGCTGGCTGCCCTGCACCCGGAGCGCCTCGCGCTGCCCGCCGCACTGGTTTACTACCCGCTCCTGAAGGTCACCTACCCTATCGTCTGGGTGGTCAACCTGATGGCCAACGGCGTGCTTCGCCTGCTCGGCATCCGCCCCGACCAGATGCCGGGCAACGCGCTGTCCCACGAAGAACTGCGCACCGTGGTGAACGAGGCCGGCGCGCTGATCCCCAAGCGCCACCAGCGCATGCTCATCAGCGTGCTGGAGCTGCAGGACGTCAGCGTCGATGACATCATGATCCCGCGCAACGAGATCGACGGCCTCGATCTCGACGATGACTGGGACGAGCTGCTGGAGCAGATCACCGAGAGCCAGCACACCCGCCTGCCGGTGTATCGCGGCGACCTGGAGCACGTGGTCGGCATCCTGCACCTGCGCAGCATCACCAGCGAGCTGCTGGACGGCAAGCTGACTCGCGAGCACCTCGCGGCCAAGTCGCTGGAGCCCTATTTCGTGCCGGAGGGCACCCCCCTGCACACCCAGCTGCTCAACTTCCAGCGCGCCAAGCGTCGGCTCGCGCTGGTGGTGGACGAGTACGGCGACATCCAGGGGCTCGTCACACTGGACGACATTCTCGAGGAGATCGTCGGCGAGTTCACCACGGATCCGGCGGACATCTATCGGGACGTGCAACAGGAACCCGACGGCAGCTTCATGGTCAGCGGCGCTGCGAACATTCGCGAACTCAATCGCATGATGGGCTGGCGATTGCCGACCGACGGCCCGAAGACCCTCAACGGGCTGATCGTGGAGCGGCTCGAAACTATCCCGGAAGCAGGCTCGCAACTGCAGCTGTCAGGCTACCAGCTCGAGGTCGTGCAGACGGCCGACAACGCCGTCCGCTCGGTGCGGCTGCACGCGCCGCCGCGGGCTCCACGCCCCGTCCCCTAGCCGAAGGCCGCTTCGATCGCCTCGCCGAGGCGCTTCACCTTCACCACTTCGATGCCGGCCAGCCTGCCGCGCGGCGCGTTGGCCGCCGGCACGATCGCGCGCTTGAAGCCGTGCTTGGCGGCCTCGCGCAGGCGCTCCTCACCGTAGGGGACCGGCCGGATTTCGCCCGCCAGCCCGACTTCGCCGAACGACACCAGCCCGGCGGCCAGCGGCCGGTCGCGCAGGCTGCCGAGCGCCGCGAGCAGTACCGGCAGGTCGGCCGCGGTCTCCATGATGCGCACCCCGCCGACGACGTTGACGAACACGTCCTGGTCATAGGTCACAATGCCGGCGTGGCGATGCATCACGGCGAGCAGCAGCGCCAGCCGATTGGCGTCGAGCCCCACCGAGACGCGCCGCGGATGGCCGGAGCGCGTCTCGTCGACCAGTGCCTGCACCTCGACCAGCAGCGGCCGGCTGCCCTCTCGCGCCACCATGATGGCGCTGCCTGAGACGCCGCCGTCGTGCCCCGACAGGAAGATCGAGGAGGGATTCGGTACCTCGCGCAGGCCCTGCTCGGTCATGGCGAACACGCCGATCTCGTTGGCCGCGCCGAAGCGGTTCTTGACGGCGCGAATGATCCTGAAGCGGCTGCCGACGTCGCTTTCGAAGTACAACACCGTATCGACCATGTGCTCCAGCACCCGGGGCCCGGCGATGGCGCCGTCCTTGGTGACGTGGCCGACCAGGAACACGGCGGTGCCGCCCTGCTTGGCGTAGCGCACCAGCCGCGCGGAGCTCTCGCGCAACTGGGCGACCGCACCGGGGGCCGACTGCAGCGCATCGGTGTGCATGGTCTGGATCGAGTCGACCACCAGCACGCGCGGCTTGACCGATTCGGCCTGCGCCAGGAGGCGTTCGATGTTGGTCTCGGCCAGCAGCTGCAATCCGCCCGCCTCCATGCCGATGCGCCGCGCGCGCATTCCGACCTGCCGCAGCGACTCCTCCCCGGTCACGTACAGCGCCGGGAGCTCGCCGGCCAGGCGCACGGCAGCCTGCAATAACAGGGTGGATTTGCCAATGCCCGGATCGCCGCCGATGAGCGTGGCCGACCCCGGCACCAGCCCGCCGCCCAGGACCCGGTCCAGCTCACCGATGCCGGTCGGCCAGCGCGCCTCGACCTCGGCCTCGACTTCGGAGATCATGCGCGGCGCATCGCCGGCCCAGCCGACCGCACGGACCCGCGGCGCTTCGCGACTCTCCTCGAGCGTGTTCCAGCGGCCGCAGTCCGGACACTGGCCGACCCACTTCGGGCTGGTCCCGCCGCACTCGTTGCAGACGAACGTCGTCCTGGCCTTGGCCATCGATTCTCCCGGGGATATCGCGACCCCGGCACGGTACACAGGGGCATGCGGCGCCCGCAAGCTTGGCGGGCGGCATGACCATTAATGTGATGCCCTCCTCGGACTTGTGGCGAGGGTGCATTAAGCTGTTCAATTGCGGGTTAAAGCGCGGCGGAAAAGTTACTCAATGAGTCTCAAGGGCAAGATTCGCTACTTCGAGTTCACGCACACGGGCCGAGTGCGCGAGCATAACGAAGACGCCGTGTTTGCGGACATGGACGTGGGACTCATTGTGCTCGCCGACGGCATGGGCGGGTACAACGCCGGCGAAGTCGCCGCCGAGCTGGCCATCAAGACCGTGGCGGACATGGTGCGCGCCGGCGTGGAACGCGAGACGCGGACCTCGGTGGACGACAGCAGCGGCCTGATGCGCCAGAGCATCGTCCTGCGCAACGCCATCATCCGCGCCAACAAGATCATCTGGCAGACCGCCCAGACCCAGCCGCAGTGCCGCGGCATGGGCACCACGATCGTCGCTTGCCTGTTCCACGACGACCGCGTATCGATCGCCCACGTGGGCGACTCGCGAGTGTACCGCCTGCGCAAGAACCGCTTCGAGCAGCTCACCCTCGACCACTCGCTCATGCAGGAGCTGGTGGACCGGGGCTTTTTCTCCCACGAGGAGGCGCTGCGCTCGGCCAACCGCAACTACGTGACCCGGGCGCTGGGGGTCGAGCCCACCGTGGACGCCGAGGTCCAGGAGGAGACGGTCAAACCGGAGGACGTCTATGTCCTCTGCTCGGACGGCCTGTCCGACATGGTGGAAGAGGAAGACATTCATTTAACTATCAGTACCTTTAGTGCTAATCTGCAGACCGGGGGTGAGCAGTTGATCCAGCTCGCCAATGCCAACGGGGGGCGGGACAACGTTTCGGTGTGTCTCGCCCAGGTGGTTGAATCCTTCGCCGAGGCCCGCGGCCTCGTCGGCCGCCTGAAGGGCTGGTTCGGCTAGTAATTGGGGTAATCATGGCCCGGATGATCTTGAGCCTGAATGGCCAGACGCTTGCCGAGTACAACCTCAGCAAGGAGCGCTACACGGTGGGCCGGCTGCCGGATAACGACATCCGCATCGACAACCCCGCGGTCAGCGGCCATCACTCGCTGATCATCAATATCCTGAACGACGCGTTCCTCGAGGACCTGAACAGCACCAACGGCACCTACGTCAACGGCAAGCTGATCAAGAAGCATGCGCTGGCCAACGGTGACGTCATCACCATCGGCCACCACCAGCTGCGCTTCGTGGACTCCGGCATCGACGACAGCCAGGAAGAGTTCGAGAAGACCATGGTCATCTCGACCAGCAAGCGCGAAATGGAGCGCCTGCAGGCGCTTGCCGGGGAACACGTTGAGGACGAAGCCGCCTCGCCGCCCCTGCTGCCCGGCTCGCCGGCACGGCTGCAGGTGCTCACCGGCGCCTTCGCCGGCCGCGAACTGGTGCTGAAGAAGCCGCTGACGACGCTGGGCCGTCCCGGCATCCAGGTGGTCGCCATCACCCGCCGCGGCGAGACCTACTCGATGGTGACCGTGGAGCGCGGCCAGCGCGGTACCCCGCCCATGGTCAACGGCGAGGTGGTCGGCGCCGGGGCGCGCCGCCTGAACGACAACGACGTCCTGGAGATCGCCGGCGTCAAGATGGGCTTCTTCACCAACTGACCCGGGCAGAGCGCGACCGCGCTCAGGTCATGGTGACGCCAACCCGCTGGGTCACGCCGCAGAGCAGTTCGTAGGGGATGGTGTTCGCCATCCGCGCCAGTTCCTCCACTGGCAGGCCGGCGCCCCACAGCGTGACCTCGTCACCGACACGCACCTCGGGAACCAGCGTCACGTCCACCGCGATCATGTCCATCGAAATGCGCCCGGCCAGCGGTGCGCGCCGGCCACGCACCAGCACCGGCGTGCCACTGCCGAGCTGGCGCGGATAGCCGTCGCCGTAACCGATCGCGGCGATGGCCAGCCGGCTGTCTTCCCTGGCGGTCCACAGGCCGCCGTAGCCGACGTGCTCGCCACGCCGCACCGTCCGCAGGGCAATCACAGTGCTCATGAGCTGCATCGCGGGCCGCAGCTCGAGGTCGGCGCCGACCCGGTCAGCAAACGGCGACACGCCGTACAGCATGATCCCCGGCCGCACCCAGTC
>CBDDRR010000280.1:0-14325 GCA_965233095.1 uncultured bacterium | reverse complement strand
ATGCGCTGCGCCGCGCCCAGGCCGGCAAGCCCGAGCTGCGGGTGTTCTACCAGGTGTCGTGGCGGCCGCTGTACACCGTCGGCGGCCGGCAGCTCATCAGCGAGATCATCGCGCTGTGCGGCGGCCGCAACGTGTTCGCGGACCTCGGCGCCCTGGCGCCGGCGGTGGCCATGGAGGCCGTCATCGCGCGCGACCCGGAGGTCATCCTGACGGCGGAAGGCCAGTCCGTGGACCTGGACGAGTGGCGGCGCTGGCCGAGCATTGGCGCGGTCGCGGCCGGGCATCTCTACACAGTTGACGGCGACCTGGTGGCGCGGCCCTCGCCGCGGATCCTCGAGGGCACGCGCCAGGTGTGCGCAGCCCTCGACCTCGCCCGCTAGTCGCGGTTCAGGCCTTTCTGCCAGATCACCTCGGAGCCCTGCTCGTGGCGGGCGATGACGCGCGCCAGCACGAACAGCAGGTCGGACAAGCGGTTCAGGTAGCGCGCAGCCTCGGGGTTTACCGGGTCGCGCCGCGCCAGCGTCCACACGCGTCGCTCGGCACGCCGGGTGACGGTGCGCGCCAGGTGGCAGGCGGCCGCGGCCGCGCCACCGCCCGGCAGGATGAAGTCCTTGAGCGGTGGCAGACCCGCGTTGAAGGCATCGAGTTCGCGCTCCAGGCGGCCGACGTAGCCCGCCGTGATGGCGCTGTAGCCCGGGATGCACAGCTCGCCGCCGAGGTCAAACAGGTCGTGCTGCACCCGCGTCAGGCAGGCGACGATCTCGTCGGGCAATTCATCCACGGCGAGCACCAGGCCGACGGCGCTGTTGGCCTCGTCGACCGTGCCGAAGGCCTCGACGCGGGCGTCGTCCTTCGGGATGCGACTGCCGTCGCCGAGGCCGGTGGTGCCGTCGTCGCCGGTGCGCGTGTAGATGCGGCTGAGTCTGTTTCCCATGAGTCCTTCCGTGTCGTTCAGTAACTGTAGGCGAGACTGGCGTAAATGCCGCGGCCTGCAGAGTTGTAGCCCTCCACCAGCTCATAGTCCTGGTTGAGCAGGTTGTCGAGCCGCGCCCGCAGGGTCCAGCGGTCGGCGAGCGCGTAACTCGCCGTCAGGTTGGCCAGCACGTAGCCGGCAAGACGCACCCCGCCGACGTCGAAGCGTTCGCCCGCGGCCAGCACCTGGAGTCCGGCCTCGTGCGGGCCGATGCTCCGGACCAGCGTGGCGGTGGCGCTCTGCTCCGCCCGCCGCAGCAACGGCTCGCCGGTCGTCCGGTCCTCGGGGCGTTGCGTCAGCATGGTGGTGGTAACGCTCCAGTCGCCGTAATGGGCCCGCCAGGTCAACTCGGCGCCCTTGATGCGCGCCTCGCCGATGTTCTCGTTCCGGCCGGGCAGCGGGCCGGTGAAGCCGTCCGGATCAAAGTACTCGATCAGGTCGGTGATCTCGGTGTGGAACAGCGCCAGCTCCAGCTCGTGGTCGGCACCAGGGCGGTAGCGGACACCAAAATCCACGCTGCGCGATACCTCGGGCCGCAGCGCCGGGTTGCCGCCGAAGCCATACAGGTCGCTGGTCCCCGGCGCGCGGAAGCCCCGGCCGACGCCCGCCGCCAGCGACCAGTCGGCACCCAGCGGCACGCCCCATTCCAGGTTCCAGGTGTTCACGCCGCCGAACGTCTCGTGATCGGTGTGGCGCGCGGCGGCCGCCAGCCGGTGCCGGCCGAGCTCCGTGCCGGCTTGCAGGTAGACGGCGTCCTCGTCGCGCTCGGCGTCGCCGCGGCCGGGCGCGGATTCCAGCAGTGTGCCGTAGCTTTGCCCGGCGGTGCGCTCGCGGCTCAGCATCACGCCGGCGGTGAGCTCGAGGCCCGCGATGAAGTCCAGGTCGTTCTGCCAGTCGACGAGGTCGCGCTCGGTCTCGACGTAGTCGTCCGGGTCGAAGGCCAGCTCGCCCTGCTCGATGCGGTCCAGGAAGCGTGAAAACGTCACTGACGAGCGCCAGTCATGGCCTCGCCAGCCGAACTGCAGGCGGCTGAGCCGGTTGCTGAAGTCCTGGTCCTGCGGTGCCCGGAAGAAATCCGCGTACTCGCTGTTGCCGGTGGCGTGCCAGTGGCTCGCCTCGAAATCGAAGCGGCCGGTCGAGGCACGCAGCCATGCGTTGAGCGCATCATTCTCGAAGCCCCGGTCGTCGTCGCTGTCGCGGAAGGTCGGGAAGCCGTCGGTTCGCAGCGTGCTCGCCGAGACCCCGGCTCCCAGGCCTTCCCCCTGCCACGAGACGTTGCCGCCGAGGCCGCGCGTGGCGTATCGCCCCGCCTGCACGCGCGCGCCCAGTTCGCGACCCGGCCTGCCGCGCCGCGTGATGATGTTGATGACTCCGCCGATGGCCTCTGAGCCGTGCAGCGAGGAGCGCGGCCCCTTCACGATCTCGATGCGCTCGACCAGCTCCGGAACGATGTTCTGCAGCGCGGCGCCGCCGGCAGTGCCGGGGTTCACTTTGACGCCGTCGATGAGCACCAGGGTGTGGTTGCTGTTGGCCCCGCGGATGAACACCGAGGCGACCTGGCCGGGCCCGCCGTTGCGCGCGACCTCGATGCCGGCCTGGTAACGCAGCAGCTCGGCCACGTCGAGCGCACCGCTGCGCTCGATTTCCTCGCGGCTGATGATGGTCACGGGCGGCAACGCGGCGTCCACGCTGATCTCGCGGCGCGTGGCGGTGACGAACATGTTGTCGAGCAGCGCGGCGTCGGCCAGCGCCGGACGGGTGAAGACGGGTTGGGCGAACAGTGCGACGGCCACGACGGCGGTCGCTGCGGGCAAGGAAAGTCTCATCTGCGGTCCCCCGCGCATGCACTCCCGCATGCGCTGAAATCACGGTCCAAACCGGGTTTCGGGGGAAGGGCGGCCACGCGGCCGGTGTGTGCTCCCGCCGAGCACCCGGAACGTTGCCAGGCCGGTCTCCGGGCTTGCGAGGGGGACGGTCTCCCGGCGGCATCGCCTTCCCACGCCTGTCGGCGCAGTGGCTCCCGTCCGGGCGGACGGGGGATGACGCTTGACTCGCTTACCGTTGCGGGGGCAGCGCCGGACTGTCGCGGGGTCGACCCGTCGAGTCACCGGCTTCCCGGGGAGCACCTTGCGGCGCTCCCAGCCCGACGCCTGCGCGGCGGGCTCACCTGACAGTGCGCATGTTGTCTCCCGGCCGGCGGGGTGTCAAATTGCGCTCCATGGAACGTTCCCGGCACCTGCAGGTGGCTCTCGACGCGGCACATGCCGCCGCGGAGGTGATCCGTCACTACTATCGTGACGGCGTCGAGGTGAGCTTGAAGGCAGACGCCACGCCGGTGACGCGCGCCGACGTCGAGTCGGAGGAGGTCATCCGGCGGGCCATCACGGCCGCGTTCCCGGACCACGGCTTTTACGGCGAGGAAACCGGCAGCCGTGGCCTCGATGCCGAGTACCTGTGGCTGGTGGACCCGATCGACGGCACGCGCAGCTTCGTGCGTGGCTATCCCTTCTTCTCCACCCAGATCGCGCTGATGCACAAGGGCCGGATCGTGGTCGGTGTTTCGAGCGCACCAGCCTTCGGCGAGATCGCCTGGGCGGAGCGCGGCGAGGGCGCCTACCTCGACGGCCACCGCTGCCGCGTGAGCAACATCGGCCGGTTCGAGGAGGCCGCGATCTCCACGGGCAACCTGCGCACGCTCGCCGCTGGGCCGCGCTGGGCGAACTGGGCGGAAGTCGTGCAGCGGGTGGCGCGCATCCGCGGCTACGGTGATTTCTACCACTACCACCTGCTCGCGTCCGGGCGCATCGACGCGGTGGTCGAGTCGGACGTGAACATCCTCGACATCGCCGCGCTGTCGCTGATCGTGGAGGAGGCCGGCGGGCGCTTCACCGATCTCGACGGTCGGCCAATCACGCTCGAGACCACCAGCGTGCTGGCCGGCAACCCGAAGATGTACGCGGCGGTGGCCGAGTTGATGGGCGTGTCCATCGCCTGACTCTCTCGTTGCGGTCGGTAGCAGCGCAATCAACCGCGGGGGCGCGGCGCCTTGGGCCTCAGCCCGGTCGACCGCGGGGGCGCGCTGTCATGGGCCTCAGTCGGGTCGACCGCGGGCGCGCGCCGCCATGGGCATTGTTTCGGTCGACCGCGGGAGCGCGCCGTCATGGGCGCCCTTCGCTCGGCGAAATCTTGAGCTCGCTCAGTGCGCCCATGACGTCCCGCGCCCGCTGCGGTGTCGATTTGCAGGGTGTCGACCGTTGCCCGGCTTGGCCAGGCTGCCTGCGGGGCAGCCCAATGGAGCCTCGCCGCGGCGTCGAGGCGGTGGACTTGGCGAGCCTGGCAATTAGGGCTCGGTGCGTGGCCGCAATCAGCCTCGCCGCGGAGGCAGGGCGCTGATGCGGTCGGCGTAGCAGCGGGTGTGGGGTGTCATAGGCCGGCCGAGCGAGTTTTTCCTTGTCCGAGCGCAGGCCGGCCTATGGCGCCGCGCGCCCGCGGGCAACCGGAGCCAAAAGCAGGCGCGCCCCCGGGCAGCCGGCAACCCGAGGCCCCGCGCGCAACCGGAGAGGAAGGCAAGCGCGCCCGCGGGCAACCGGAAACGTGTCTCTGACCCCGGTTTTACAGCGGCAGGAACAGCGCGCGCCCCTCGAACTCCACCCGCCGCACCGGCATGTGATACAGCCGCGAGATGGCTTCCTCGGTGAGCACGTCGGCGGCAGGGCCGAGCTCCCAGCTGCCGTCGCCGAACAACAGCAGGCAGCGGTCGCACCAGCCCGCCGCGAGATTGACATCATGCAGCGTCACCACCACCGCGCGCTCAGCCTGCGCCCGCGCCGACAGCAGGCGCATCACGCCGAGCCGGTGTTGTGGGTCAAGGTGATTGGTCGGCTCGTCAACCAGCCAGACCGCCGGGTCCTGTACCAGCAGCGTGGCCACCGACAGGCGCCGGCGCTCGCCGCCGGACAGCGTGTCGAGCGAGCGCGACTCGAGTCCGGCGAGATCGACCTCGGCCAGCGCCTCGCGGGCGATGGCGAGATCATCCGGGCTTTCCCACTGCCAGAAACCGAGATGCGGATGGCGGCCGATCAGCGCTTCTTCCATCACCGTGGCGGGGAAGGGGTCCTCGGTGCCCTGCGGCAGCAAGCCGAGTCGCTGCGCCAGCGTGCGCCGCGGCCACGCGGCCAGCGGCCGGCCGTCCACCAGCACTTCGCCGGCGGCCGGCTTGCGCAACCCGGCGAGGGTCTGCAGCGTCAGCGTCTTGCCGACGCCGTTCGGCCCGAGCACGGCAAGCGCTTCGCCCGGCCCCAGCGCGAGGTCGAGATCCTCGACCAGCCGGCGGCGGCCGGCGGTAACGGTGAGCCCGCGGGCCTCGAGCAGGGGCGTGTCGGTATCGGGCATCGTGTGCATCAGTTCCAGCGGCGGGCATCCCCGTGGGCCGGCACCCAGAAAGCCTCCTCGCGGTCCTTCCTGTCAAGCAGCAGGTCCTCGAGCGCGTCGCGGGCCTGCCATTGGCCGTCGTCGGCGAGCTCGAAGCAGCCGTGGTGCATGGCCATCGAGACGCCGGCGCCGAGCACATCGGCGGCAAGCACCGCCTCCGGCGGGTCGATGTGCTGGGCGGCCATGAACCAGCGCGGCAGGTAGGCGCCGATCGGCAGGATGGCCAGGTCGGGTGGCCCGAGGCGGGCGCGAATCGCGGCGAAATGCTCGCCGTAGCCCGTGTCGCCGGCAAAGTACACCCGCTTCGCGCCCTCGATGACCCAGCCCGACCAGAGCGCCCGGTTGGTGTCCCACAGGCCGCGACGCGACCAGTGCATCGCGGGCACGGCGTGAATCCGCACGCCCGCCAGCTGCTCGGTCATGCCCCACCAGTCGAGTTCCATGCAGCGGTCGGTGGGGATGTCGCGGAAATAGGCGCAGTTGGCGAGCGGCACGAGGAACAGCGGGTCGTCGCGCTCGGCGAGGCGTCGCAGCGTCGGCAGGTCCATGTGGTCGTAGTGATTGTGGCTCAGCAATACGGCGTCGATCGGCGGCAGGTCCGCGAAGGCGATGCCGGGCGCCAGGTGTCGCCGCGGACCCAGCGACTCGAAGGGGCTGGCGCGTTCCGACCAGATCGGGTCGGTGAGCAGGTTCAGGCCGCGCGTCTGGATCAGCACGGTGGCGTGGTTCACGAAAGTGACCTGCAGGGCATCGCCCGCCACGCGGGTCGGCGGCGGCGCGGCGGCCGGCGGCGCCAGGTCCGTTTCCCAGTCGCCCGGCTCGCGCGTGAAGCGCCAGCGCAGGAAGGTCCAGAAGCCCTTGTTGATCCGTGGCTCGTGGAAGAAATGCTTGCCGTCGAAGTGGTCGCTCGGCGGGCCATCGTGGCGCGGCACGGGGCCGGCGCAACTCGCCGACACGACCAGCGCGGCGGCCAGCAGCGCCGCGGCCAGGAGCCGCGCGGCGCGGCGCGACCGGATGAGTTTTCTCAATGGACGCATGGGGTTGGCAAGCATAACCCGCTTCCAGGGGCGCGAGTGGCAGGAATTGCGCTGCCCGACATGGCATCGATGCACTGCAACAGGTTACATTTCATAGGTGACACCAGACTGGAGGCATGGAGCCATGGCCGCAGAGCCGACCGACATTGCCGAGCAGCAGCAGATCGCGCGGATGCGACGGCTGTTCGACGCCCAGCGGACCGCCTTCATGGCCGCCCCCATGCCGGATTACCCGGCGCGGCGGGCCGACCTGAAGCGCCTCAAGGAAGTCCTGATCGCCAACCGCGAACGTTTCGTCGCCGCGGTGTCGGCGGATTTCGGCGGGCGCGCCGGGCCGGAGACCATGGCGGAGATTCTCACCGTGGTCCACCACATCAACTACTGCCTGCGGCGGCTGAAGCGCTGGATGAAGCCGCAGCGGCGCGGCACCAGCCTGCTGATGGCCACCACCAAGGCGATGGTCTACCAGCAGCCGCTCGGCGTGGTCGGCGTGGTGTCGCCGTGGAATTACTCGATCGCGCTGTCGGCCGGGCCGCTGGTGTTCGCGCTGGCGGCCGGCAACCGCGTCATGATCAAGATGTCCGAGACCACGCCGCGCACTGCCGAGCTGATGCGCCATGTGCTCTCGGAGGCCTTCGAGGAGCGCCAGGTGGCGGTGGTGCTGGGCGAGACGGAAACTGCCCGCGAGTTCACCCGGCTGCCCTTCGACCACCTGCTGTTCACCGGCGGCTCGGATATCGGGCGCCTCGTCATGCGCGAGGCCGCCGCCAACCTGACGCCAGTGACGCTGGAACTCGGCGGCAAGTCGCCCACGCTGATCTCCGACGACGTGCCGATGGACCTGGCCGCGGAGCGCATCTGCTTCGGCAAGGCCCTGAACGCCGGCCAGACCTGCGTGGCGCCTGACTACGTGCTGTGCCCGCATGCGCGCATCGACGAGTTCGTGGATGCCTTCGGCACCGTGCTGGGCAGGATGTACCCGGGCCTGGTGCGCAACAGCGACTACAGCGCGGTGGTCAACGAGCGCCATTTTCGCCGCATCAAGGGCTATCTCGACGATGCGCGCGCCAAGGGCGCGGAGGTCATCGAGCTCAACCCCGGCGGCCTGTCGCCCGAGCCGGGCAGCCGCAAGTTGCCGCTGTACCTGGTCAAGAACGCCACCGCGCAGATGCGGGTGATGCAGGAGGAGGTGTTCGGCCCGGTCCTGCCGATCGTAGGTTACAACCACCTGCAGGAAGCCATCGACTACATCAACGCGCGGCCGCGGCCGCTGGCGCTGAACCTGTTCGACTTCAATGCGGATCGGCGCAAGCGCGTGCTCGAGGAGACGCATGCCGGCGGCGTGTGCATCAACGACGCAGTCAGCCAGTTCATCGCCGAGGACCTGCCCTTCGGCGGCGTTGGCGAATCCGGCATGGGCCATTACCACGGCTACGAGGGCTTCCTTACATTTTCGCACCAGAAGGCAGTGTTCCAGCGGCCGCGCCTGAACACCGGCAAGGTGCTGTACGCGCCTCACGGCGGCTGGCTGCAGCGCCTGCTGTATCGCCTCTACCTGCGCTGAGACCCGCCCGGCGGCATGGCTGAGCAGCAACTCGAAAACCGGCGCCTGCGCGAGCAGCTCGCGACGCTTACCGACCAGGCCCGGCGCAACGAGGAGATATTCCGGCGCTCGCACGAACGCTACATGAATCTGCTGCAGGCCACCTCGCTGCGTGAGCTGTTCGATGCCATGGTCGTCGGGCTGGCGGAGGCCTACGAGCTGGACGCCGTGTCGCTGGTGATCCAGGACGTGCGCCACGAAGTGCGCCAGCTGCTGCAGGCCGAAGACCCGTACGCGGCGCCGCCGCACGACCTGCTGTTCGTCGAGACGCTGCAGGGGCTGGCGCCGCAGTACAACAACCTGTGGCAGCCCTGGCTGGGCCCGTGGTCGGGCGCCGATCACTCGCTGATCTTTCCCGGCCAGGGCGGCCTCGGCAGCTGCGCGCTGTTGCCGCTGCGCCGCAGCGGCGAGCTCATCGGCTGCCTGAACTTCGGCAGCTGCGATGCGGAGCGATTCCAGCGCACCCACGCGGTGGACTTCCTGCAGCACCTCTCGGACATCGCCGCGGTCTGCCTGGAGAATGCCGTCAACCGCAGCCGGCTGGTGCGCAGCGGCATCACCGACGTGCTGACCGGGCTGTACAACCGTCGCTATCTGCAGCACCGGCTCACTGACGAGCTGGCGCGCGCCCGGCGCGAGCAGCGGCCGCTGGCCTGCGTGATGCTCGACGTCGACTTGTTCAAGCCGATCAACGACCAGTGGGGCCACCAGGCCGGCGACAAGGTGCTGGCGCAGATCGCGCACGTGATCCGCGAGGAGTGTCGCGACAGCGATATCCCGGTGCGCTACGGCGGCGAGGAGTTTGCCGTGCTGCTGCCCGGGGCGGGCCTCGACGAGGCGGCGCAGGTCGCTGAGCGGATTCGCGCCGCCGTTGCCGCGGGCGATTTCGTGCTGCCCGGCGGCCATGCGCTGCGGCTGACCATCTCGGCGGGTGTGAGCTGCGTGCCGGGCGGCCAAACCGAGGGTGAGCTCAAGCCGCGCGGCGACCGGCTGATTGCCGAGGCGGACGTGCAGCTCTACCGCGCCAAGTCGGCCGGGCGCAATCGCGTCTGCAGGCCGCAGGACTGAGGCGCGCATCATGTGGTTGACCGTGGAGGCAATCGAGCAGGCGTACGGTGACAACCAGGTGTTGTCGAACCTGTCGTTCCGCATTCCCGCGGGCGCCATCGGCTGCCTGCTCGGGCCGAGCGGCTGCGGCAAGACCACGGCGCTCCGGTGCATTGCGGGCTTCGAGGGCGTGCGGGCCGGGCGCATCCTGGTCAATGGGGAGGTGCTCAGCAGCCCGGGTTTCACGGTACCGCCGGAAAAGCGCGGCCTGGGCATGGTGTTCCAGCAATACGCACTGTTTCCCCACCTCGACGTGGCCGCCAACGTCGGCTTCGGCCTGAAGGGTTTCAGCGCGGCGGAAAAGCAGCGGCGCGTCGCCGAGGTGCTGGAGGTCGTGGGACTGGGCGGTTGCGACAACCTGTTTCCGGATGAGCTGTCGGGCGGTCAGCAACAGCGTGTCGCGCTGGCGCGCGCGCTGGCGCCGCGGCCGGGCCTGCTGCTGATGGACGAGCCTTTTTCGAGCCTCGATACGGGCTTGCGGGTACGGCTCGGCTCGGAGATCCGCGACATCCTCAAGCAGCAAGGCATCACGGCCTTGCTGGTGACCCACGACCAGGCCGAGGCCTTTGCAGTGGCCGACGAGATCGGCGTGATGCGCGGCGGTCACCTGGAGCAGTGGGACACGGCCTACAACCTCTATCATCGCCCGGCCAACCATTTCGTCGCGGAGTTCGTCGGCGAGGGCTGTTTCATGCCCGGCCAGGCCAACGACGACGGCACGGTGCAGATCGAGCTCGGCCGCCTCGAGCCCACGGAGCCGCTGGCGCCCGGCACCGACGCCGAGGTCGAGGTGCTGCTCAGGCCGGACGACATCGTGCATGACGACGACAGCACGCAGACGGCGACCGTGCTGCGCAAGGCGTTCCGCGGCGCGGCGATCCTCTACACGCTCGGGCTGCCCAGCGGGCGCCGGGTGCAGGCGCTGGTGCCGAGCCATCACGACCATCGCATCGGCGAACGCATCGGCATCCGCCTGGAAGCGGATCACGTGGTGGTGTTCCCCCGGAACTAGGTGACGCTGCGCTGGCGGCGCATCAGCACCAGGAACAGCGGTACCCCGATCAGGGCGGTGAGCGCGCCGACCGGCAGCTGGCGCGGCGCGGCGATGGTACGTGCCGCGGTATCCGCCAGCAGGAGCAGCGTGCCCCCGCCCAGCACCGCGGCCGGCACCAGCAGGCGGTGATCCGGCCCGACCAGGCGGCGCACCAGGTGCGGCACGACCAGGCCGACGAACCCGATGCTGCCGGCGGTGGCGACCGCGATCGCGGTCAGCAGCGAGCCGGCCACGTAGATGCCGATGCGCAGCGGCCGCACCGCCACGCCCAGCGTTTCCGCGCGCGCCTCGCCGCGCGCCAGCACGTTCAGGTGACGCCCCACCAGGATGCCGGCCGCCATGGCCAGCGCCAGCAGTCCGAGCAGCGGCCCCGGGTCGCGCGCGAAAGACAGGTCGCCCATCAGCCAGAACAGCATGCCGCGCAGGCTGGAGTCCGGGCCGAGCGCAAGGATCAGGCTGACCGCGGCGCCAAACCCGGCGGCCACCACCACGCCGGTCAACAGCAGGCGCAACGGCGTCCAGGCGCCGGTCCCGTGGGCCAGCGCGAACACCAGCAGGGTGGCGGTGAGCGCCCCGAGGAACGCCCCGCCGTGCACCCAGGCGCCACCCAGGCCCGCGGCCAGCACCAGCAGGGCGAAGGTGGCCGCGCCGCCGGACACGCCCAGCACGTAGGGATCGGCCAGCGGGTTGCGCAGCAGGATCTGCATCAGCGCCCCGGCCAGCGCCAGCAGCCCGCCGATCGCAAAGGCGCTGAGCGCTCGCGGCAGGCGCAGCTCGCGCACCAGCGTGCTCGCCAGCCCGGCGTCGGCATCGGTCAGGCCCCGCCAGAGCTCGCCGGGCGACAGCGCCACGCTGCCGGCCGCGAGCGCCACGCCCAGCGCGGCCAGCGCCAGCACGGCCAGTGCACCGAGCGTCGCCAGCGCGCGGCCGGACAGCCAGGCCGGCCGCGCGAGCGCGGGACGGAGCGTGGGAGCGGCTGGGCGGGTCGTCACGGGAGCGTCGGCCGGTGGCATCGCTGCGGCGAGGGAGGCGCAAAAGGCTAGCACGGCCAGTCCGGGATGCGCGACGTGCGCTTGGTTTCCGGGTTGCCGTGTGGAAGAATCCGCTGCAAAGCGAATTGAAACGGCACCCGATGAAGGATTGCATTGACGAGGACGGCTTCCGGGCCAACGTCGGCATCATCCTCACGAACGACACGGGCCGCGTTTTCTGGGCCGGACGGGCCGGCCGCCCCGGCTGGCAGTTCCCGCAAGGCGGAATCCTGCCGGGCGAGAGTCCCAGGGATGCGATGTTCCGCGAGCTCGAGGAGGAGATCGGGCTGACGCGCGAGGATGTCTGCGTGCTCGGCACGACGCGCGGCTGGCTGCGATACACCTTGCCCAGGCGCTACATCCGCCACCACAGCCAGCCGATCTGCATCGGCCAGAAGCAGCGCTGGTTCCTGCTCCGACTGGTCTCCGACGAGGACCGCGTGCGCTTCGATTGCTGCGATCGTCCGGAGTTCGACCGCTGGTGCTGGGTCAACTGGTGGCACCCGGTCAACGAGGTCATATACTTCAAGCGGCGCGTCTACCTGCGCGCGCTGCGGGAATTCGGCCGGCTGGTTTTTCCGGAGGGCCCGCCGCCGCGTCCAGAGCCAGGCCCCGGGCGACCGGCGAGATAACGCCGCCGCCGTCCGGTCACGGGAGGATTCTTGGACGCACAACGCCTCGTCGTCAGGCTGCATGATCCGCGCCGGTTTCGCATCGTGGTGGCCGCGGCCGTCGTGCTGGCGCTGCTGTTGTGCCTCGGGCTCTATGAGCTGGGGCAGCGGGCCGGCGGGCATTCCGTCTTCAAGGGCGACCAGCGGCGCCAGGCGCTGCGCGCCGAGGTGGCGCGGCTGGAGACGGAGAACCAGCAGTTGAAGGAGGAACTGGCGCGAGTCCGCACCACCATGGAGGTGGATCGCGAGGCCCAGGCGCGCATCAAGGATTCCCTCGCCGGCAGCGAGGCGCGCGTGGCCGAACTCACCGAGGAGCTGGAGTTCTACCGCCGCATCGTCTCGCCGCAGGAGGGCCGCGCCGGCTTGCGCGTGCAGGCTTTCGAGGCGACGCGCGGCGACCTGGCCAACGCCTACCGCCTGAAGCTGCTGCTGGTGCAGTCACCGCAGCGCTCCGGCCGGGCACAGGGACAGCTGGACCTGAGCCTGCGCGGTACACTGGACGGCGAGGAGGCGAGCCTGACACTGGAGCAGGTGGCTGCGGAGCCCAGAGCCTTCGAGTTCCTGTATTTTCAGGACGTCGAAATCGAGGTGATCCTGCCGGAGGATTTCGTGCCCGAGGCGGTTGAGGTCGAGCTGCGGTCCGGGCAACGCAATAACCGGGTCGTGTCGGCGAGTTTTCCATGGAAGCCGCGAGGCTGAGGCGCACACGCACAATGTTTGGCAACAAGAAACCTGATACTTCCACCATCGCCACCCTGATTGGCGCCGGCACCACAGTGACCGGCGACCTGGAGTTCCGCGGCGGACTGCACCTCGACGGCCGGATCGTCGGGGACATCACGGGCGAGCCCGGCGGCGGCACCAAGCTGACTATTGGCGCCGACGGCTTCGTCGAGGGTTCGGTGGCGGTGGACGACCTGGTGCTGGGTGGCGCCGTGCAGGGTGACGTCACGGCGCGTGAAAAAGTCGAACTGGGCGTCGGCGCGCGGGTGGACGGCAATGTCACCTACAAGGTCCTGCAGATGGCCGCCGGTGCGCGCGTCAACGGCCGCCTGATCCACCAGCCGGGCGGCCAGCAGGCGCTGCCGCCGCCCGAGGCGGAGGATGAAGCCGGGGAAGAGGCTGCGGGCGATGAGGACTAGATCGGCTCCCTGCGGTAGAATGGCGCTCCAGTAACGGCTGTCACGAGCAAATACATGGCGACCAACATGATTGACACGAATGCCCCCGGCGAGTCGCTGGTGTTTACCGATGCCGCCGCGACCAAGGTTGGGCAGCTGATCCAGGAAGAGAGCAACCCGAATCTCAAGCTGCGCGTATTCATCCAGGGCGGCGGCTGCTCGGGCTTCCAGTACGGCTTCACCTTCGACGAGAACGAGGACGAGGGCGACACGCGGGTCGAGAACTGCGGCGTCACGCTGCTGGTCGACCCGATGAGTGTCCAGTACCTGCAGGGCGCGGAGATCGACTATCGCGAAGACCTGAACGGGGCGCAGTTCGTCATTCGCAACCCGAACGCATCCACCACCTGCGGGTGCGGATCGTCGTTCGGAGTCTGACCGGCGCGACACGGACCTTCTGAGGCGCGGCCCAGGTGACGGCGGACAGCCAGCCGGACGTCATCGCCGCCGTCGATCTCGGTTCCAACAGCTTTCACATGGTCGTGGCCCGCCGTAACAACGGCGAGCTGACGATCCTCGATCGCATCCGTGAAATGGTCCGGCTCGGCGCCGGGCTGGATGAGAACGGCCGCATCAACGCAGAGGCCGCGGAAGCCGCGCTGGCCTGCCTGGGGCGCTTCCGCGAGCGCCTCGCCGCGCTCGAGGCCGGCCAGGTGCGGGCGGTCGGCACCAATACCCTGCGGCGCGCGCGTCGCCGCAACGCCTTCCTGTCGCGCGCCCGCGGCGCGCTCGGCCATCCGATCGAGGTCATCTCGGGCGTCGAGGAGGCGCGCCTGGTGTACCTCGGCGCCGCCCACAGCCTGCCCTCGCAGGCCGGTCGCCGCCTCGTGGTGGACATCGGCGGCGGCAGCACCGAGCTGATCATAGGCGAGGGCTACGACGCGCTCAGGCTGGAAAGCCTCTACATGGGCTGCGTCAGCAGCAGCGAGGCCTTTTTCCCGGGCGGCGTCATCACCGAACGTGGCTTCCGGGAGGCGCGGCTGCTGGCCCGGCGCGAGCTGGCGCCGGTGCGCGCACCCTTCCGGCAGGTCGGCTGGCAGCAGGCGGTCGGCACCTCCGGCACGATCCGCGCTACCGGGCGGCTGCTGCGCCTGCTTGGCGAGACCGGCGGCGAGATCACCCGGCCCGGCCTCGACCTGCTGCGGGAGCGGCTGCTGGCCGCCGGCAGCATGGATCGCCACGACCTTCCCGGGCTCAGCGCGCAGCGCGCGCCCGTTTACCCGGGCGGCCTCGCGGT
>CBDDRR010000279.1:0-2838 GCA_965233095.1 uncultured bacterium | reverse complement strand
TCTTGTTGCCGAGCGTGTTCTTGTAAAAGTTTCGCGTGAGAGAATGGCTGCGCAGCGGTTCGCCGTTGAACGGCTCCCAGGTCTCCGGCGTGTCCGCGGCATGAACGCGCAGCACCGTGCGGCTCCCGGTGTGCTTACCGCTCTCGTGAATCTTGTCGACGGTGATGTACGGGAACAACGCCGTGTGCGGCGATACCCGCCCAGCGGTCAAGCCGCCGGTGGACGAAGCGAACAGCCAGTGATCATCGCTCGATACGACACTCGTCAAGAACGGCGGGATCTTGTCGACGTTCCGAATCGCGTAATACCGCTCGCCCGCAAGGTCGACGAATTCGCCCTGCACCAGGTGGCGATCATCTGCGCTGTCGATCGTGAAAGTCTTTGCGTCCAAGGCGTCCTCGCAGCAGTCAGCGGGGATATCGCGGCCGCCTGCGCAGGCGCGGTGCGCGCCCGGCGAAGGGAAGGTCGCCGCTGTCCCCGGGCCATTCTAGTCAATGTTGACAGCGCTGTCAGCATTGACGATACCCCTGGCTCGCCAGGGGCAGCGGGCACATGACCCTACGTCGTGGATTGGTCGGGGGTCGGCGTGCGGCCGCTTTGTTGCGTCCGCAGCATGGCTTTGGCTCGGGCGGGAACAGGTGAACGACACGCTTGCAGTTGCGGTGCTCGCGAGTTGCGCGATGGGACTCTGGCCGTCGGGCGCGGCGGGCCAGGCCGGCCCCGCAGACGTGGCATGGGCGGTCAATATTGCGGTGGGCGGGGCGTGGGGCAGGGCGGGTGGCGCTATCGACGACAGCATCTCCCCGCAGCGGATGCTGGTCGACTACGTGCGAGTCTGTCGCCCGGTCGGCGGCGACTGAGACGGCGCCGGCCGATCCGGCCCGCCCGCGGCCCGCAGTCCAGCACAGTCCGCGGCCAGTGCAGCGACCCGCGCCCAGTCTTGGGCGTCCAGCGCTTCGGCCGGCACCATCCAGGATCCGCCGACGGTGACCACGTTGCGGAGCGCAAGGTAGTCGGGGGCGCTGCGCCGGTCGATGCCCCCGGTCGGGCAGAATTTTGCCTGCGGAAACGGCCCGGCAAACGCCTTCAGCGCGGCGATACCTCCGGCCGCCGCCGCTGGAAAGAACTTGAAGCGACGATGGCCGAATTCCAGGCCACGCATCAGTTCGCTGGCGGTGGCGATGGCCGGCACGTAGGGGATGCTCGAGCGCTCCGCAGCCGCGTACAAGGCATCGGTGGCACCGGGCGAAATCGCGAACACGGCGCCGGCCGCGGCGACATCCGCCAGGTCGGATGGCGTCAGCACAGTACCCGCGCCCACCATCACGTCTGGCAGTTCGGCTTGAATCCGGGCGATGGCATCCAGCGCCGCCGCGCTGCGCAACGTCACCTCCAGCACCGGCAGACCTCCCGACACAAGCGCGCGTGCCAGCGGTACGGCATCGTCGATGCGCTCGATGTTCAACACTGGCAGAACCGGCGTGCGTTGCAGGATGGCATCGATGGCGGCGGCGCGTTGGTCCGGGTTCCAGTGTGTCATGGCGAGTCCTCTATCAACGGGGAGATGCGGCGCAGCTGGTCCGATCGCAACGCCAGCGCGGCCCCGAGCAGGCCCGGCGCGGGATGCATGATCACACGGACGGATACTGATTCCAGGTAGGCCGCGAACCGGCCCTTGTCCAGGAATCGCTCGCGGAAAGCGCTGGAGCGCAGGAAAGGGACTACGCGTGGCACGATGCCGCCGGCGATCATCACCGCGCGGGCGCCGTGCGCCAGTGCGGTGTCGCCGGCCACGCTGCCGAGAATGGCACAGAAGCGCGCAAGCGCTTGCCGCGACGACACGTCGTGGCCTTCCAGGGCGGCGGCGACGATGTCCGCCGGGGTGCGCAGGTCGGCGTCGGGAGTATCCTGCTTGCCCGGTTTGCGACCCGCCAGCGCGGCGTCTATCTGTGACAGGCCGATGCCCGACAGCACGCGTTCATTCGAGACCCGACCGTGTCGGGCGCCCAGCCAGTCGGCAATGGTGCGCTCCTCCGTGCCTTGCGGCGCAAAGCTGACATGACCGCCCTCGGTCTCGACCACGTGCCAGCCGGCGCGGTCGCCTCCGACGAGCAGCGCCATGCCCAGTCCCGTGCCGGGGCCGAGCACGCTGATCGGCCCGCTGCGGCGCAGGCCGGGCGGGCCGTAGATCGACACGCTGTCGGCCTCCGCCAAGGTCGGCACAGTCCAGGCCGCGGCGCCGAAATCATTCAGCACGAGCAGCCGCTCGAGCCCGAGCGATTGTTGCAGTTCACGCCGGCTGAAGGACCAGGCGCGATTGGTCAGCCGCACCTCGTCGTCCCGGACCGGGCAAGCGACTGCAAACGCGGCCAGCGGAGGTGCCTGTGCGAGCCGCGATACGTAGTGCTCGGCGGCGTGCTGGAGGCTGGCGAATTCCGCGGCCGGCAGAGACTGCTGGTCGTGCAGGGTCGGCAGCGGTCCGTCGAGCTTTGCCAGCGCGAAACGAGCATTGGTGCCGCCGATGTCCGCGACCACGGCGTGCACGTCATGCCTCGACGAACAGCGTGCAGGCCCCTTGCTCAGCGGTCCCGGCGTTGCCCCGCATCAGGCCGAACAGTTCGCGCCCGAATCCGACCCGGTTCGCGCCGAGCGCGAGCGGAGCGGGCGTCCTGGCGGCGAATTCGGTTGCGTCGAGCGTGACGCTCAGCTCGCCGTGCTCGGCATCGATCACCAGCGGGTCGCCGTCACGAATGCGGCCGATGGCGCCACCGCAGGCGGCCTCGGGCACCACGTGGATGGCGGCCAGCACGGTCCCAGAGGCGCCGGACATGCGCCCGT
>CBDDRR010000278.1:0-10392 GCA_965233095.1 uncultured bacterium | reverse complement strand
CCGGCACGGCACAGGAACCCGGCTGCAGCAACGTCGATAACGATGCGCGCGACGTTCCCGCCCTCGCCGACTTCGCTGCAGCACAGGGGAGCGGCCTCACGATCGTCGGGCCGGAAGTGCCGCTGGTCGCCGGCATCGTGGACGAGTTCACGCGTCGCGGTCTGAAATGCTTCGCACCGACCGCGGCCTGTGCCAGGCTGGAAGGCTCGAAGGCATTCTCCAAGGCTTTCTTCGCGGGGCAAGGCATACCTACGACCGCCTGGGAGGATTTCAGCGACGCCGACGCGGCCTGCGAGTACATTCGCGCCCGGGGCGCACCAATCGTGGTGAAAGCCGACGGACTGGCTGCCGGCAAGGGCGTGGTCGTGGCTGCGACCGTCGCCGAGGCGGAAGCCGCCGCGCGCGATATGCTGTCGGGAAATCGGTTCGGCGATGCCGGCGCGCGCGTGGTCGTGGAGGAATATCTTGCCGGCGAGGAAGCGAGCTTCATCGCGATGGTGGACGGCACGCATATCCTGCCGCTGGCCTCCTCCCAGGACCACAAGGCGCGCGACGACGGCGACCTCGGGCCCAACACCGGCGGCATGGGCGCCTATTCGCCCGCTCCGGTGGTGGATGCGGCGCTGCACGCTCGCATCATGCGAGCGGTGATGGAGCCCACGGTTGCCGCGCTGGCCGCGGACGGCACGCCTTACACCGGCTTCCTGTACGCCGGCATCATGGTGGCGCCCGACGGGACGCCGAAAGTGCTGGAGTTCAACTGCCGCTTCGGCGACCCGGAGACCCAGCCAGTGCTCTTCCGGATGAGATCCGACCTGGTCGCACTTTGCCTTGCGGCGCTCGATGGCGCGCTCGACACCGTGCACTGCGAGTGGGACGAGCGCACCGCGCTGGGCGTGGTGCTGGCCGCCGCCGGCTACCCCGGCGAGGTGCGCAAGGATGACCCGATCTCCGGCCTGGACGCGGATGCGGGGCGTGACGACGTCAAGATCTTCCATGCCGGCACCCGCCTGGACGACGACCGGGTCGTGACCTGCGGCGGCCGAGTGCTCTGCGCGGTGGCGTTGGGCGACGACGTGCGCGAGGCGCAACGGAAGGCGTACGAACTCGCGGCCGGAATCCACTGGCAAGGCGCCTTTTATCGCCGCGACATCGGCTGGCGGGCCATCGACCGCTGACCCGGCGCCACATCGGAACCCGTAGAATGGGGTTTCGACGTTTGCCTATTCGGCGGTATTGCCAGTGTCCCAAGCAGACCCGCGCCACGCGGCGCGGTGCCCGGGCCGAGGAACGGAGCGGCCGGCGGCTCTCGGCCTGCTGGCGGTGGTCGCCTGCCTGTGGCTCTCGTCCGCCGATGCCGCCGTGCGGGTCGACGTCTCCGGCGTCGGGAGCGAGATCGAGACCAACATCCGCGCCACCCTCGACCTGGTCCGGCATGGCGGCAGAGAGGACCTGTCTGAGGCCGCGGTGCGCCGGCTTTACTCGCGCGCCCGCCGGCAGATCCGCGAGGCCATGCGGCCCTATGGCTACTATCAGCCCCGCATAGAGCCGTCGCTGGAGCAGCGCAATGGCGAGTGGCGCGCGCGCTTCACGATCGAGCCCGGCGAACCGGTGATCGTGACGGAAATCGACACCCGCATTCTCGGCGAGGGCGGCAGCGACAGTGCGCTGCTGGACATCGTTGCGCAGAGTCCGCTGCGCACGGGCCGGCGCCTGAACCACCAGGAGTACGATCGGCTGCGCAACCGGCTGCAGGCTACGGCCTCGATGCGCGGTTATTTCGCAGCGTCCTTCGAACAGCGGCGGCTGGAGGTGGACCCGTCGGAACGCACCGCGCGGGTCGTGCTGCACATGAATACCGGGCCGCGCTATCGCTTCGGCGCCGTTGCGGTCGAGCAGGACGTTGTCAGCGAGGACCTGCTCCAGAGGATCGTGCTGCTGCGCGAAGGCGACCCTTACGACGCCAACGCCTTGCTGGAGGCCCAGTACCGGCTGACGGATACAACGTACTTCTCCAGCGTGGTGCTCGAGTCCGGCACGCCGGACCCCGAGACCCTTGCGGTACCGATCACCATCGAGACCAATGAAACGCGACGCCAGCGGATCAGGCTCGGCCTCGGGTATGCCACCGACACCCGGCTGCGCGGCAGCATCGGCGTGGACTGGCGCCACCTCAACAAGGCCGGGCACTCGGCCGGCACCGAACTGCGCCTGTCGGAGGTGCTCACCGAGATCAGCGGCCGCTACCGCATCCCCATTGGCGATCCCCTCAAGGAGCGCCTGCTGTTTCGCGGCGGGCTGATCCAGGAAGACCTCGCTGACATCGTGAGCCGTCGGGCCTCGGTGGGCGTCAGCCACGTGACCGCGCGCGGCGGCGGCTGGCAACGCACGCTGTTTGCCGACGTTCTGGAGGAACTCACGCGGGTGCCGAACGAACCGGAGCTTCGCGACCTGCTGGTGATTCCGGGCATCGGCATGGAAAAACTGATCGCGGACGATGTCCTGTTTCCCCGCGATGGCTTCCGATTGCGCGGCGAGTTGCGCGGGTCCCACCAGTATCTCGGTGCCAACACCGACTTCCTGCGTTTCTCGGCCGACGCCAACCGCGTCGCCTCGGTGGGGGAGAACTGGCGTTTCTTTCTGCGCAGCGCCGTGGGCATCGGCATCGTCGATGACGTCGGCGCCCTGCCCGCCTCGCAGCGGTTCTTCGCCGGCGGCGACCAGAGCGTGCGCGGCTATAGCTACAACAGTCTCGGTCCGCGCGATGCGGACGGCAACCTCGTCGGCGGCCGCCACCTGCTGTTCGGCAGCGTGGAGGCGGAACGGGTGGTTTGGGGGCGCGTCGCGCTGGCCGCCTTCCTCGATGCCGGCAATGCGTTCAATGACCTCGACGAGGGCCTGGAGGCCTCGGTGGGTCTGGGTGTCAACGTGCACACGCCGATCGGCACCCTGCGCATCGGCGTGGCACGCTCCGTCACCGAAAGCCGGGGCCTGCGTTTCCACCTGACCATCAGGCCGGACCTGTGAAGCGGCGCAAGCTGGTGATTGCGGCCCTGGTGCTGGCGGCGTTCGTCGGTGCCTGCGCATGGCTGGCAGGCACGACCGGCGGACTGCGTTTCCTGGCCGCGCGCGCCCTGCCCCACCTGCCGGTGACCCTGTCGCCAGGTGACATCGAGGGGCGCCTGGTCGGCCCGCTGTCCCTGGGCCGGCTCGAACTGGCGGTGCCCGGGGTGGGCGGCAGCATCGAGCGCATCGAGCTGGACTGGCGGCCCACGGCGCTGCTGCGCGGCAGTCTGCACGTGCTCGAGCTACGGGTCATTCGCCCGCAGCTCAGGCTCGGGGCCGGCGCGGCGGCGCCGGCGACCGCGCCGCAGGACGACGCCACGCCGTTCTCCCTGCCGCTGGGCGTGGTGGTGGACCGCCTGGTGCTGGTCGACGGCGAGCTGCAGTCCGACGGCGAGACGCTGGTCGACGACTTGCAGCTGGAGCTCGCAGGACGGGCGGCCGGTCGCACCCTTGAGCTCGATTACGTGGACCTGCGCAGCAGCCACGGCATGCTGGCCGGCCATGCGCGGGCAGGCACGGCAGCGGACGCCCCATGGGACGTCGACCTGGCCTGGCAGGTCACGCTGGCCGAGCAAGAGTTTACCGGGCATACGCGCGCCACCGGCCAGCTTGCCCGGCTGGCCATTTCACAGGAGATCACGGCGCCGCTGGTCGCACGCATCGAGGGCACGCTCGACGGACTGCCCGATGCGCCGGCCTGGACTCTCGAGGCGAGCAACGAGCCGCTGGAGATGCACGCCGGTCTTTGGCCGGAGCTAGTGGTGGGCCTCGCCACCCGCCTGCGAATCACCGGCACGCTGCAGGACAGTACGCTGTCCGGCAGTTTCGAGCTACCGGCGCTGGCGCCGGGCAGCGTGGCGCTGGAGGCTCGCGGCGGCTGGGTGGACCAGGCCGTCATCCTGCAGCACCTCGTGCTCACGCTGCCGCACGATGCCCGGCTGGCCGCGACCGGGCGATTCGTGCCGGGCGAGGCGCCGGCCGGGAACTTCGCCCTCGACGGGGAACAGCTGCGCTGGCCGCTGGACGCGGCCGAGCCCGCGGTCGCCTTCCCGCGGCTCAAGGTGAGCGTCGAGGGCGCCGGTGACCTGTGGCACATCACTGCAGACGGTCGGGCCACCCGTGCCGGCCTGCCCGACGCAGAGCTCGCCGCTGCCCTGCAGTGGGCCGGCACCACGCTGACCATCGAGCAGCTCGACATCGATTCGCCGGGCGGCGAGATTCGTGCGCGAGTCGAGGGCCTGCTCGAAACAGCGAACGACCGGCTCGACTACCGCGTGACGACCGACGCGCGGATCGAGCTGCCGGACTATCCGCCCGTCAGCGTGCTGTTCGCCGCGGCAGGCGACGCGTCGGGAGTGCGTGTCGAGAGCCTGGACGCCCGGCTGCTGGGCGGCACCCTGGAGGGCGAAGGCCGGATCGCCTGGGAGGGCGAGCAGCTCGCGGATTTCCGCCTGGCGTTCGCCGACCTGGATCCGTCGAGCCTCGCGCCGGACTGGCCAGGGCGGTTGGCCGGCACCCTCGAGTTGCGTGGCCTGCCGACGTCCGCGGCCGGGCTGGAGGTCTCCTTGCGCGCGCTGCGCGGCCAACTGAATTCGCTGCCCGTTGAGGGCGGGGCCCGCCTCAACCTGGGCGAGTCCGGCCAGGTCCTGCATCACCTGGCCTTGTCGGTTGGGACGGCCTCGCTGCAGGCCAGCGGCCGGCTTGACGAGTCAGCGGTGATGCTGGAGGCGACGCTGGACGCCCCGGCGCTCAAGACGCTGCATAGCAGTGCCGCCGGCAGCCTGAGCGCGTCCGCCCTCGTGGAAGGTGCACGCCACCAGCCCCGCATCGAGGTTGAAGCGCGCGGCACCAGGCTGCGCTGGCAGTCCGGCCGGATTCGCGAACTTCGCCTCGATACGGTCGTCGACCTTTCGGGTGCGAGCCCGTCGAGCATCCGCGCCGCACTCGAGGGCTTTGCCACCGCGCCCGGACCGGGCGCCAGCCTCACGCTGGAGGCCGATGGCACGCCCGATGATCACGACGCACGCGTGGAGCTTCGCCGCAGGCGCCAGGATCAGCGCGTCCAGCTTGCCCTGCGCGGCGGCCTGGACGAGGGCCGCTGGGCCGGGCGACTGACGGAGCTGACACTGGCGGAAGCGGAGCAGGCGATCTGGGCACTGCAGTCGCCGGCGGAGCTCACGGCAGCCGGCGATGAGGCCAGCCTGGCAGGCGCCTGCATGGACGGCACGCTCGGAGGACTGTGCCTCGACGCCGGCTGGGTCCGGGGCGGGCCCTGGAGCGGGCATGCAGAGCTCTCGCAGCTTGACCTGGCGCCGCTGAGCGAGTGGCTGGGCGGCGGCTTGCTCGCCCGGGGCGTGGTCACCGGGCGGGTTGACGTCGAGGCCGACGAGGGCGCGTTCCGCGGGTTGGCCGGGGGGCTGACGCTTACCGCCGGCGACATTCGCGTGGCCGGCGAGGACAGCGGCCCGTTGCTTGCCTGGCAGGGCGGCACCCTCGAGCTGGAGGGCGACGCCGACCAGGCGCGCGCCCTCCTCGAAGTCATGCTGGCGGGCGAGGACCGCCTCGAGGGGCGGCTGGCGGTCGGCTGGAACGCCGCCGACCCGCCGCTCGAGGGGCAGCTGGAGGCGCGCCTCGCGCAACTAGAGATCATCACTGAGCTGTTTCCGGACCTGGCGGAGCTGCAAGGCCGCGCCACCGCGGAAGCTTCCGTCTCGGGAACGCTGCGCAAGCCGGTGGCGACGGGGCGCTTCGAGTGGCTGGAGGGCACTGCGGAGATCCCGACGGTCGGGCTCGCGCCGCGCGACATCCACGTCCTGGCGACGCTGGTGGAGGGTGTGCTGAGCTTCACGGCGACCGGACGCTCCGGCGACGGCAGTTTCGCGGCGGACGGCCGCTTCGACCTCGCCGCCGAAGGAGTCGAAGGTCGTGCCACCCTGACTGGCGAGGGCCTGTTGCTGGCCAACCTGCCCGAGGCGCGGGTCACCGCGAGTCCCGACCTGCGGCTGCGTTTCTCGGGCCGTGAGATCACCGTCGGCGGCGAAGTCAGCATCCCGCGGGCGCGCATCACCGGGCTTGGCGGCCCCAGCGCGGTGACGGCGAGCCCGGACGAGGTGATCGTTGGCCCGCGGGCCCGGCCCGAGGACGAAGGCGTCGCCGTATCGAGCCGCGTGCGGGTCTCGGTCGGTCCCGACGTGCAGGTCCAGGCCGCCGGCCTGCGCGGCCGCGTGGAAGGCAGCATCCTCACGGTGATGCAACCCCAGGCACTGCCGTGGGGCCGCGGCGAGCTGCGGGTGGTGGACGGCACCTTCGGCGCCTTCGGCCAGCGCCTGGAGATCGAGACCGGGCGGCTCATCTACGACGGCGGACCGCTGGAGAATCCCGGCCTCGACATCCGCGCCGTGCGCCGGGTCGATGCGGTGACGGCGGGCGCATTGGTGCGCGGCACCTTGCGACAGCCGGAAATTTCCGTCTATTCGGATCCGGCGATGTCCAGGGCGGAAGCGCTCTCCTATCTCACGCTCGGCAAGAGCCTCGACGAGCTGCAGTCAGGCGAACAGAGAACCATCAACCAGGCGGCCAGCTCGCTGGCCCTCTCGGGCGGCGGGCTGATCGCGAAGGATCTTGGGCGCAGACTGGGGCTCGACGACATCGCGGTGACTGCGGACGGCGACTCCGGCGGGGCCTCCGTGGTCATCAGCAAGTACCTGGGCGGCGGCCTGTACGTGAGCTACGGGCTCGGCCTGTTCGACACCGTCAACACGCTGCGATTGCGCTACCAGATCAACAAGCGCATGTCGGTCGAGGCGACCTCGGGCGAAGAATCAGCGGCCGACTTTTTCTACACTTTCGAGCGCGACTGACTCAGGCATCCATCGCAGCGCGCAACGCCTCTTCGTTCGCCAGCGCCCAGTCCGCAAAACAGCGAACGCCTGGATACAGCCGGCGACTGGCAGCCAGGTCCTCGGGCCTGGCGCCGACATGGCTGCGATACAGCTCGAACATGTCTGCCAGCGCGGCGGCGCCTGGAATCGGCAGGGCCGCAAAATCCTCCCGCGGAATGTGGTGATAGTGCACGGTTCGCCCGGTCGCCCGCCCGATCATATCGGCGTACTCGGCCGCCGGGCGCTGATCGCCGACGATCTGCACGGTCTTGCCCTGGAAGTCGCCTGGCGCGCGCAGGATAGCGGCGATCACGCCGCCGATATCCTCCACCGCCACCGCCGACAGCGGCGCGTTGCCCAGCGGAAAACCAAAGGCATAGCTGCCGTCACCCTGGCGGCGAGGCTGGCAATTGAAAAGGAAATTCTCGTAGTAGAACGCGACATGCACGAAGGTGGCGAAAATCTCCTTCCTCCGCACCAGCGCCTCGAGCCGGGCCTTGTGTTCGAAGTGCGGCACAGAGAGCTTCCCCGAGGACAGCTTGCTCGCGCTGGGCAGCGTGCTGAGCACCAGGTGCTCGGCGGCCGAGTCGACCACGGCGTCGAGAAGTTGGGCGCCCAGTTCGTACTCGGCGTCAAAGTGCTCGAAATAATTGGTCACGCCGAACACGGCTTCGCATCCGGCCAGGGCCGCGTCGAGACTGTCGCGATCCGCCATGTCTCCCTGGACCACTTCGGCGCCCGCGTCGGCGAGCGCTCTCGCGGCGACCGAGTCCAGCCGGCGGGTGAGGCAGCGCACCCGGCAGCGCTGCTCCGCGAGCAGGTGCCGCGCCACGCTGCCGCCCTGCGCGCCGGTGCCGCCGATGACGAGAATCCTGGGCTGCAAGGTCATGTGGCTGCTCCCTGCTGTGACCGTCACTCGCCGGGAGCGGCGACCGTGCCCCACACCACCCCGAGCACCACCCAGCGGCCCTCCCAGCGCACCAGCTGCAAATAGTGCACGTAGAGCGGCGACACGACGCGCGCCACGGCCATGTCGCCGTGACGATCGAGGATTGCCACCCTGAGATTCAGCGGCCCGGTGTCGGGCGGCTTGCCCTCGCCGGCGCGGGTCGCCCGAAGGAGCTCCGCCGCGTCCGTGACCTGCACGCGCGGTTCGCCGCTGAGGATGTCCGCTACAACGCGGCGTTTCAGTGCCTGCGGATGGAGCGCGCGCGCCATGCGCTCGGCGTCGGCCGTGACCCACCCCTCGGCGTAGTCCAGCGCCACGGCCCGCACCGCTTCATCTTCGTCAGCGTTGGCCGCCTCTCCGACTGCTCCCAACACAAGCAGTGCCGCGCAGAATGCGAGCCGACCGGCCCATCCGGACTGTTTCATGTTCATTCTCCTCGATGGCGCTCGCGCGGCATCGCATGCAAGCATAGCCGCCCGGCGTCAGTCCCGCTCGAAAGGTCGCAGCCGGGCCAGCGCACCGGCAACCTCGCTGACCCGCTCTGGCGCCCAGCCCGGCCCGGGAGGCAAGTTGCCCCACACCACGCCCGGCCAGCAGGGATCGCCAGGATGGCGACCCACGACATGGACGTGGAGCTGCGGCACCAGGTTGCCGATCGCGGCCACGTTGATTTTCTGCGCGCCCATGGAGGCTTTGACGTAGCGTGCCACGGCATCGATTTCCTCGGTCAGCGCCCGCCGACTGGCGTGTTCCAGCTCGTACAGCTCGCGCACGCCGCCCGACACTTCAGGCACGAGGATCAGCCACGGCAGGCTGGCATTCCGGTGCAGCAGGAGGTGGCACAGGCCGAAACGGCCCAGCCGGTGGCAGTCTTCCAGCAGGCGGGGATGAAGTTCGAATTGCGCCACCCGAAATCGACCCGTGCCTGTCGGTGGAGCTCGCGCTCAACCGGCGGCGTCGCCCCCCGGCTCGCCTTCTGCCAGGGCGTCCAGGTCGATCCTGAACAGGTCGGCTGCCGTGCGCCAGGCAATGCCCTCCTTGGCGTCGTCCGACAATTCGAGGCTGTCGAAGAATCGCCGGTAGGTGCGCATGCCGGCAAGCGGCCAGTCGGTACCGTACATCAGCTGTTTTCCAGGGTCGCCCATGTAGCTGATCATGTCCCGCACCCGCTGCAACATGTAGCGCTCGAACTCGTAGTGGAACTCGCCGAGCGTCAGACCGGAGATGTCCGCATACACGTTGTCGTTCTTGTAGAGCACCTCGGCGGCGTCCTGGAACCAGGGATTGCCGAGATGACAGATGACGAAGCGCACGTCCGGATAGTCGACCGCGACGTCGTCCACCAGCAGGGGGTGGGCCTGGCGGACCTTGGCCTGCTTTGAGTAGGTGTCGCCGCAGTGGATCATCACCGGCACGTCGTGCTTTTCGGCGATCCTGAAGACGCTCTCCAGCGACGGGTCGTTGATCGGGTAGCGGTCGTAGCCGGGATAGAGCTTGATGCCCTTGACCAGGCCCTCGCGGATGCGCTCCTCCATGTTGTAGAGGTCGGTGCGCTCGTCGGGATCGCGCCAGCGCAAGCCCTCGACGACGGTTACACGCGGATCGCCGCCGACCACGCGGATGACCTCGTCCACGTGCGGGCGGTGGGCGTTGACCTTGTAGGAGGTCAGCACGACGGCGTGATCAACGCCGTTCTCGTCCATCGCCGCAAACAGGTCGGCCGCAGCCTCATCCGCCGTGCGGCTGTGCGTCTCGTCGTAGTTGTTCAGGTGGACGTGGCAGTCGATCAGCATGGTTCTACACTAGCCCGATAATTACCGGCCGCCAAGCCGCAGGATCGCGACACGGCATCAGAATGTTCGTTTCCCCTCGACCAGGAACTGCACGCTGTCGATGGAGGCATCACCGTCGAGGGGAAAGGCAACGTCGATGTGGATCATGCGGCCGATGCTGGAGCGGGTACTGCCGAGACGCAGCCCGAAGCCCACGTCCTTCAGCCAGCCCATGTTCTCGCCACCGTAGGGATTCTCACCCCAGACCCGGCCGGCGTCGAAAAACACCGCCCCGCCGACCCTGAAAAGGCGCCACAGGTAATAGTCCGTGAAGTAACGCTGCTCGATCGTGAACTGGGCACGGGCATCGCCGCGCTGGTAACGAAGCGGGTAGCCGCGCAGGCCGTTATCGCCGCCGATCTCGAGCGGATTGTCCAGATCCAGCTTCTCCGAAACGTCACCGCGCACGGCGGCGTATAGCAAGCGGCGATCAGATTGCCGAAAATACCAGCTCGCCGCACCGCCCACCACGGCGTTGTTGACCTCGCCGCTCTCCAGCCGGCCATGGGCATGCGCGGCGAAATCCCACAGCACGCGGTATGGATCCCCGTAGCCGCGCCGCGCCAGCACGCTGAACATCGCGCCGCGGCGATCGGCGCCAAGCGACTCTGACAGCAGGCCGAGCCGCAGGCGTATGGATGCGCCGAGCGATACGTCCTCGGTG
>CBDDRR010000277.1:0-5654 GCA_965233095.1 uncultured bacterium | reverse complement strand
GTCGGTCGTCATCCCCTACGTCGGCGCCACGGTGATAACGTTGCCCGTGGCCCTGGTCGCCTACTTCCAGTTCGGCCTGGCGCCGCAGTTCTATTATGTACTGCTGGCCTACGGGATCATCCAGTTCCTCGACGGCAACCTGCTGGTGCCGCTGTTGTTCAGCGAGGTCGTTGATTTGCATCCCGTTGCAATCATCGCCGCTATCCTGCTCTTCGGCGGCCTGTGGGGGTTCTGGGGCGTATTCTTCGCTATTCCGCTGGCCACCGTGATCCAGGCCATCCTGAGATCCTGGCCGCGCCACGTGCCGCCAATGTCACCCGCGGAGGATTCGACGACATGAAATATCTGCACACCATGGTGCGGGTGAGCGACCTCGACGCGTCGCTCGACTTTTACTGCAACAAGCTTGGGCTCGTGGAGCTCAGGCGACGCGACAACGAAGCCGGCCGCTACACGCTGGTGTTCCTCGCCGCGCCGGGCGATGAGCGCGCCCAGGTAGAATTGACCTTCAACTGGGATCCGGAGGAATTCGGCAGTGCAAGGAATTTCGGCCACCTCGCGTACGAGGTGGAAGACATCTACGCTGCATGCCAGCGATTGATGGACGGCGGCGTGGTCATCAACCGCCCGCCCCGGGACGGGCGCATGGCCTTCGTGCGGTCGCCGGACCGGATTTCCATCGAGTTGCTGCAGCGGGGTGAGGCCCTGCCGCCGCGCGAGCCCTGGGCGAGCATGTCGAACACGGGCGAGTGGTGATCCCGGGCGCGAGTTGTAGCGCGCGGGCGCCGGCGGTAGATTCGGATTCCCTGCGGAGATACGCCGATGGATTGTCCGAAATGCGGTCATGCCATGGAACAGGTGGTCTATGCTGATATCGAGGTGGACCGCTGCACGCTGTGCAAGGGACTCTGGTTCGACATGCTGGAGCATGAGCAGCTGAAGGACATTCGCGGTGCCGAGGCGATAGACAGCGGGGACCGGGAGGTCGGTGCGCTGTTCAACCGGGATGACCGCATTTGCTGCCCACGATGCCGCAGCCGGATGATTCGCATGGTCGATCCCGAGCAGCCCCATATCTGGTACGAGTCCTGTGGCGCGTGCCACGGGGTGTTCTTTGACGCCGGCGAATTCACCGACTACAAGCGGCACACGCCCATCGACCTGCTCAGGCGGCTAAGGGCCAGGGAGCGCCGGTGACCATCTCCGACGAGGCGCTGCGCCGTTTCGGCCTGCACTACGCGCCGTTCGGGCCGGAGTCCGGAGAGCTGTCATTCTATGTCGGCCCGCAGCATCGAGAGGCGCTCGGCTTCCTCGAGCGCGCGCTGCATTCCAACGATCTGCTCGTCGCGCTGACGGGTGATTCGGGCTCCGGCAAGCGCGCCACCATGGATTTTGCGTTGCACCAGACGTTGCCGGGCGCACTGGTTGCGCGGCTGGGGCCGCTCACTGCCGATCCGGATGATTTCCTCGAGGCGCTGCTGCGCGGTTTCGGTTTCGAAGGCGTCACGGCCAGCCGCGACGAGATGCGCGGCCTGCTGAGTGTGTTCCTGGGCCACCAGCGGCAAAAGGGCGTCACCACGGTGATTGTCGCCGACAACCCCGAAGTACTTTCCGGGGGCATCATCGAAGAGGTGGGCTGGCTGTCGCTGCTCGAGCCGGTGCGCCTCGGTCGCCTGAAGCTGGTGTTGCTCGGCGGCGACATGCTTGAACACCAGCTCGCTGCGCCGCGGATGCATGCGTTGCGGCAGATGATCCGCTGGCAACATCGACTGGAAGCGCTCGGTGTCGACGAGACTCGCGACTACCTGGAGTTCCACGCCGAGGCGGCGGGCTGCGCCCACCCGGGCGACCTGTTCAGCCCGGAGGCCGTGGCGCGCATTCACGCCCTGTCGGCCGGATTGCCCGGCCGCGTCAACCTGCTCGCCGCGCATGCCATGGCGGCGGCGGGGGCTGCCGCGGAACCTATGGTCGCGGGCAAGTACGTACAGCCGGTCGCGACCGGCAAGCCTGGCGAGGAACGTCCCCGCGCGAGGCGGATTGCCTCGCTGGACATCCTGCTGGAGCAGGAGCCCAAGGCGCGCATCCGGCTGAGTTCCTCGCGCCTCCTGATCGGCCGCCACCCATGGAATGACGTGCAGCTGGACCACGACTCGGTCAGCCGCTACCACGCCATGCTGGTGCGGGAAGGCGGGCACTGGACCGTAGTGGACCTGAACAGCACCAACGGCATCCGCGTGAATGACCGGGAGGTTCGGCAGCAACGGCTGCGTCACGGCGACATCGTGCAGGTCGGCCGCTACCGGCTGGTGCTCAACGAGGGCATTGCGCCGGCCCGCAACCTGCCGTCAGTAGGCGACGTCTCGGAAACTACGATCCTGGGCGGCTGAACGCGACGGACCCCGGGCTCAGGACATCACGTCGTCCGGCGCCTCTGCCTCGTCCGGCTCGGGTTCCGCGGACTCGAGCTGTTCCATCAGGGTGATTGCCACGCCGAGAAAATCGGCGTCGGTGACGATGCCGCAGAGGTTCCCGTCGCGCGTCACCGGCAGGCAGCTGCGCTTGCGGCGGAACATCAGCAGCGCCGCGTGGCGGATGTTGCTGCGTTCGTCAACGGTGTCGACCTCACGCACCATGATGTCGCTCACCGGCTGCGCGCCGCCGTTGCCGGCCACCAGCACATCGGTCTGGGAGACGAGGCCCACGAGGGCACCGGCTGCATCGAGTACCGGCAGATGCCGGATCGAATGCGCCGCCATAGTCCGTCGCGCTTCGTCGATCGTAGCGGCGGGCGAGATAATCACGAGGCTTCGCCTCGGTGTCATGATGTCGCTGATGTCCAGCATGTGGTCTGCTTTCCGTGCGTTGTGAGTCCATCTTGGCGCGAAGTCGCCGCGGCGCATTGACCTGCGTCAATGCCCGCGGCGCCAGGCTCGCATTCTAGTCGGATTCCTCGGTGCGCGCTGCGTTCACGAGGTCCTGCTGTACCTTGGGCGGCACGGGCTCGTAGCGGTCGAGCTGCATCGACCAGCCGCCGGAGCCGCCGGTCATGGCTTTCAGCTGGTTGGCATAGTCCTGCAGCTCAGAAAGCGGCGCCTCGGCGTCGATCTGGATGCGCTGCCCCGAGAGCGACGTGGAGCCGAGCATCCGGCCACGGCGCGACGACAAGTGGCCGGTGACGGCGCCCAGCGAGTCGAAGGGAACCGTCACTTGCAGTTGCACGATCGGCTCGAGAATGATCGCCCCGGCATTCTTGATAGCCTCGATGAATGCGCGCCGACCGGCGCTGATGAACGCGACTTCCTTGGAATCCACGGGGTGCGTCTTGCCGTCGTAAACGGCCACGCGGATGTCCTGCAACGGAAAGCCGGCAATGGCGCCCGATTCGAGGGCCTGGCGTACGCCCTTTTCCACTGCGGGAATGAACTGCTGAGGAATGGTGCCGCCGACCACTTCGCTGACGAACTCGAAGCCCGCGCCGCGCGGCAGCGGCGCGATGCGCAGGTAGACCTCGCCGAACTGGCCGGCGCCGCCGGTCTGCTTCTTGTGGCGATGATGGCCCTCGGCCGGCCGGGTAATGGTCTCGCGGTAGGGAATGGTCGGCGGATGGGTCTCCACCTCCACGTTGAAGCGCTCCTTCATGGCATCGACGACCAGCCGCAGGTGCAGTTCGCCGCTGCAAAGCACCACCGTTTCATTGGTCGCGGGACGGTGCTCGACACGCAGGGCGGGATCCTCGGCGCACAGCTTGTGCAGGGCGTCCGATAGTTTTTGCTCGTTGCCGCGCTGCGCCGGCTGGATGGCGATTCCCATCATGGGCGGGGCGGCCTCCGGGAGCCGCACGTGGAAATGATCCTCGTCGTGCGAATCGTGCAACACATCGTTGAAATTGAGGTTCTCGATGCGCGTCACAGCGATGATGTCGCCGGGGCCCGCATCGCGCACCTCGGTGTTCTGCTTGCCCTGCATCCGGTAGAGGTGATTCAGCTTGATCGGCTTGCGCGAATCGCCGACGAAAAGCTGGGCGCCGGTCTTGATGGTGCCCTGGTGCACGCGCACCATCGCCGTGCGCCCCACATAGGGATCCACCACTACCTTGAACACGTGCGCGACCACGTGTTGATCCGGCTCCGCCGATACCGCGACCGGCTCGGCCGCATCGCCTTCGCCCCGCAAGAACGGCGGCGGGTTTGCCTCGCGCGGGCTCGGCAGGAGCTTGACGATGTAGTCGAGCAGCGCCTCGATGCCTGCGCCGGTCTCCGCCGAAACGAACACCACCGGGATGAGGTGCCGCTCCCGCAGCGCCTTTTCGAAGGCTTCGTGAAGTTGCTGCGGATCGAGATTCTGGCCGGACTCCAGGTAGGCCTCCATCAGCGCCTCATCGACCTCGACGACCTGGTCGAGAATCCGGGTGTGCGCTTCCGCTACGCTCGAGAAATCGGCGTTCTCGCCACTGTCGCGGAAGAAGCAGTCCACCACGTCCTTGCCATGATCGGTCGGCAGGTTGACCGGCAGGCAGCGTGCACCGAAAGCCTCCTGGATCTCGTCGAGCAACAGGCCGAGCTTGTCGGGCTCCGAGTCCATCTTGTTGACGATGATCAGCCGGCTGAGCTCGGCGTCGCCAGCGGCCTTCATCATCCGCCGCACGCCGGTTTCCAGGCCGCCGGCTGCGGACAGCACCAGCGCTGCGCATTCCACGGCCGGCAGGACCGCGGTGGCACGCGGCAGGAAGTCCGTGAACCCCGGCGTGTCGATGAGGTTGATCTCGGTGTCCTGCCAACGGCAATGGCAGATGGCGGTGTCCAGCGAATGGCCCATGGAAATCTCGCGCGGGTCGAAATCGCAAACGGTGTCGCCGCGATCGGTCCGGCCGCGCTGCTTGATAGTGCCGGATGCATGCAGCAACGCCTCGGCAAGGGTGGTCTTGCCAGTGCCGGCGGGGCCAATGAGAGCGAGGTTACGGATTGCGTCTGTTCTGTCGTTGTTCATTTCGTGGACCTTTCCGTGTCTGCAGCCAGTAAAAGAAAGAAACCATGCATGTCAGGCGCTGAGCCCGTCGCGCAGCCGCACGAAGGCGCCTTCGCCGACGCCCGGCAATGCCGCGGCACTGCCGCCGTGGATCGCCAGTTCCAGCAGGCCGAAGGCGTTGAGCAGCGCAAGCGGCGCTCCCGACGGCACATCGGCGTAGGTCGATACCAACGGCCAGTTGCGGCCTGCCGCCTCGACGGTGGGCTGGAGGCACGCCGTGACGCGCGCGGCATCGATGTTGGTGAACAGGTTGCCAAAGCGGTCGGCCAGCACGATGCGGCCGGCGACGCCGTCGGCATCGGTCCGCGGCTGTGGCAGCGGCGCGGGATCACTGGGTTCGGCGGGGGCGCCGAAGTCAGCGGGCGCCAGGCGGCCGGACGCCAGTGCGGCGGCCAGCGGTGCGAACAGGTCGCGGCCATGGAAGGTGCGCGACAACGGCCCCAGCCCGAGGCGCGCGGGCAAGCCGGCATCCATTCTCAGCCAATGCACCCCTGCGCAACCGCGCAGTCCCTCCGGCAACAGGCCGTTGTCCGGCGCCAGCAGGGCCCGCTGCGCGGCGAGCGCCAGCAGCACGCCGCGCGCTGTGCCCACGCCTGGATCGACCACGGCAAGGTGGACGGTGCCGGGTG
>CBDDRR010000276.1:0-7784 GCA_965233095.1 uncultured bacterium | reverse complement strand
CATGGAGGCCGGGCCCGAGGCGGTGTCGAGCCCGATTGAAGAGGCCATTGCATCCAGCCCGCCGGAGCAGGTGCCGAAGCTCATCGCCGTGCTTCCCGAGGTCGCCCTGCCGGTATCCGAGCGGATCGTCAGCCGCCTGCTGCGTGAGCCGACCGACGATCGCATCAAGTCCATCTGCCTGCGCATTCTCGGCAACCCGCGCGACCTGCCGGTGGTGCGCGAGCTCGTCACGCATCCACGCTGGCACGTGCGCATGAACGCGGCCGTGGTGCTGGGCCGCATGGGTCTGCCGCAGGACCGCGATGTCCTGGTGGCAATGCTTTCGGACTCCCAGTGGTGGGTCCGCTATCGCGCGGCGCAGGCATTGCTCGCCATGCCCTTCCTGTCGTCGACGGACATCACGGGCATTCGCGCTGCGATTGACGACGAGTTCGCCCGGGACATCCTCGACCACGTGATGGCCGAGCAGCCGGCATGCTGAACGAGTTCGTCCAGGCAGGCCAATGGGTGTTCCTCGGCTACTTCGTGCTGATGAACGGCGCCTACCTGCTGTTGAACTTCAACGCGCTGTTTGCGTTGCGCGAGTATTTTCTCAGCCGGCGCGTGGACGTGTTGCCGCGGGCATACTCCGACTACGAGATGCCGATCACCATCGTCGTGCCGGCCTACAACGAGGAGGCCACGATAGTGGCCTCGGTTCGGGCGCTGCTGCAGCTGCGTTACCCGGAGTACGAGATCGTGGTGGTCAACGACGGTTCGCGCGACGGCACGATGCAGGCGCTGATCGACGCGTTCCGGCTGCAGCCGTTTCCCGAGGCTTACCGCCAGCGGCTGCCGACCGCGGAAGTCGTCAAGGTCTATCGCTCGACCATGCACGACAACGTGCGGGTCATCGACAAGGCCAACGGCGGCAAGGCCGACGCCCTCAACGCCGGCATCAACGCCAGCCGCTACCCGCTGTTCTGCTGTGTCGACGCCGACTCGATCCTCCATCCGGACAGCCTGTACCGTGTGCTACAGCCTTTCCTCGACGATCCGCGCACGGTGGCGTGCGGCGGCACCGTCAGGATCGTCAACGGCTCGACGGTGCGTGACGGCTTCGTCGAGCGCGTGAGACTGCCGCGCTCGCCGCTGGCCTTGCTGCAGATTGTCGAATACCTGCGCGCCTTCCTGTTCGGTCGACTCGGCTGGTCGCCCATGAATGCGCTGCTGATCATCTCGGGCGCCTTCGGGCTGTTCCGCAAGGAAGTCGTGGTGGCCGCCGGCGGTTACCGCACTGACACGGTCGGCGAGGACATGGAGCTCGTGGTGCGCCTGCACCGTGTGCTGCGGGCCGCCGGCAAACCCTACCGGATCACCTTCGTGCCCGATCCCATCTGCTGGACCGAGGCGCCGGAGGACATGCGTACCCTGGCACGCCAGCGGATTCGCTGGCAGCGCGGTCTCGGTGAGAGCCTGGCGAAGAACGTCGGCCTGATGACCCAGCGACGCGCTGGCGTGGTCGGTCGCTTTGCTTATCCTTTCAATGTCCTGTTCGAGCTGTTCGGCCCGCTGCTGGAAGTGTCCGGCTATGCCTTCCTCCTCATCGCCGCGCTGAACGGCTGGATGTCGCTGGAGGCCTCGCTGGTGTTCCTGCTGGTGGCCGTCGGGCTCGGTGTAGTGCTCTCGACCAGCGCGCTGCTGCTCGAGGAACTGTCGTTTCATGTCTACCCGGGGTGGCGCAGCACCCTGGTGCTGTTCGCCGTGGCCATCCTTGAAAACTTCGGCTACCGGCAGCTCAACGCGGTGTGGCGCCTTATCGGACTGCTGCGCTGGCTGGGCGGCGGCCAAGCGAAGTGGGGCGAGATGCGCCGCGGCGGGAAGTGGAGCAAGACGCGCGACTGAAGCCCCACGGGATCTCTGCAATCGCGCCGGTCTGGGCTATGCTTCTGGCGCCCTTTGTAGAGATCTCCAATACAAGAACGACCATGGGAGGGTGTGTGATGCGAATTCATGCGCAGGGTTTTGCCGTGGCGCTGGCCGCAGTGCTCGGCTGTGTTGTGACGGCCGTGCCCGCAGAGGAGGATGGAGCGGTGCTGGAGCGCGGCCGCTACCTGGCCCGCGTGGCCGGCTGCAACGATTGCCATACCGCGGGCTACCCGCAGTCGGGCGGCATGGTGCCCGAGTCCGAGTGGCTCAAGGGCGACGTCCTTGGGTGGCGCGGGCCATGGGGCACGACCTACGCGGGCAACCTCAGGCTGCTGGCCGCCCGGATCACCGAGCAGCAGTGGCTTGAGCTGGCGCGCACGGCACGCTACCGGCCGCCCATGCCCTGGTTTGCGCTGCGTGACATGAGCGACGAGGACCTCGTCGCCCTGTATCGCCTGCTGCGCCACCTCGGGCCTGCCGGGGAGCCGGTGCCGGCATGGGTGCCGCCGGACCAGGAACCGCAGGGTCCGTTCGTGCAGTTCCCGGCGCCGCCCCAGTAGCCGGGTGCGCGCGCTCGAGCTGAAGATTCCGCCGGTCGCGCTGTTTCTCGTCGCCGCGGGGATCATGTGGGTGCTGGCATGGCTGCTTCCCGGGGCAGGTTTCGCCTTCCCCGGCCAGTTGCTGGCGGCGAGCATGGTGCTGCTCGTCGCCGGCCTGGTCGGGATGGCGGGGGTGCGCGCCTTTGCGCGTGCCGAGACCACGGTCAACCCGCTGCGGCCCCACAGCGCCTCGCGGCTGGTCGCGCACGGCATCTACCGGCGCAGCCGCAACCCGATGTACCTCGCGCTGCTGCTTGCGCTGGCGGCCTGGGGCATCCTGCTCGGCAACGCGGTGGCGTTGCTGGTGCTGCCTGTTTTCGTGGTCACGATGAACCGGCTGCAGATCCTTCCCGAGGAGCGTGCCCTGGCGATGGTGTTCGGCGAAGAGTTCCGCGCCTACACCCGCCAGGTGCGGCGCTGGCTGTGAACAGGCCCTAGCGCCGGAACAGGAACTCCTGCATGCCGTTCTTCAGCAGCATGGCGCGCTCCACCACGTATCCCCCCATGAGCCGTCCGAGCTCGTCGGGTGTGTAGCGTCGCGCCGGCCGCTCTTCGCCGCTGACCGGGGTGTGCACCAGGCGGTAGTCGTCCGTAGGCACGATGTGCTGCGGGCGGGCCGGCATGCGGGGCGTGGAATAGGCGATCAGGGCGTGGACGAGCGCGCCGGGTCGCAGGCGTTCCTGCACCTCGTCCATCAAGGCCCTGAGAGCCGGCGGCTCGAGGTAATTCAGCAGGTCCCAGCACAGCACGATGTCGGTGGCTTCCCGGCGGCGCGGCGGCAGCAGCGCCAGCAGCCTCGCATGCAGGTCGTCGGGCCCCTCCGCCGCGTTCAGCGCCTCGATGGCTTCGCCGAGATCCGCGATCTCCAGCCGGCAACGGAAGCGACCGAAGGTCGCCACCGTGGCGGAGCGCACCGGGCCGAGGTCCAGCACGACCCGGCGCGCGTCATCTTCCATTCCCTGCAGAAGACCACGGAAAAGCGGGGCATTGAGCTCGGGCACCCTCAGCCGCTCAACTCGCGGTGCCGCTCCTCGTGGCCGCCGCGGCAACCGGCTCGGCAGGCTTGCTGCGGGGCGTCCCGCCGGCGCCACGGGTCTTGCCCAGCGCGGCTTCGACGGCCGCGGAATCCATTTCGATGGCGCCCTTGAAGCGGGCGCCTTCCTCGATCGCCACCCGCGGCGAGGTGATGTTGCCGCGCACCTGCGCGGACTTGCGGACGACCACCCGTTCCGCGCCAAACAGGTCGCCCTCGACGGAACCCTCGACGTGGATTTCCTTGGCGTACAAGTCGGCTTTGACCTTGCCCTGGCCGCCGACGGTCAGGCTGTGCTCCCTGAGCTGGACCGTGCCGCTGACCTCGCCCTCGATCAACAGGTCCTCCTGCCCGCGAAGGTCGCCGTCCAGCTGGATGGACGGACCGATGACCGCGGCCTCGCGCCGCGCGCCGGATACGCCGCCCGCATGGGACCTGGGGGGCACCTCCGCAGCGCCAGCGCGCGAGGTCTCGCGCGATGACGTCTCGGTTGACTCGTCCGACGTGGCTTTCTTGCTGAATTCAAACATGGTGCTTCTCCTGGGTGCCTCGACACCGCGTCAGTCGTGTTGCTCCCCCCAGAGACTTATCGGTCAAGCATAGGCACTTCCGGCGCGGAACATCAACTCAGCACGGCGCCCTTCGATGCGCAGCTCACCAGCCGACCGTATTTCTCCAACACAGTGCCGGGCTTTTCCCCCGTGGGAGGGCGCCAGTCCTGGAGGCGCCTGGCGAGTTCCGCCGGCCCGACCCGCAGGGTGATCTCCCGGCGGCGGGCATCGATCTCGATCTCGTCCCCGTCGTCGATGGCCGCAATCGGGCCGCCCACAGCCGCCTCCGGGGCCACGTGGCCGACAACGAAGCCGTGGCTGCCACCGGAGAAGCGGCCGTCGGTGATCAGCGCCACCGAGTCGCCCAGCCCGCGGCCGATGATGGCGCCGGTGGGGGAGAGCATTTCCGGCATGCCCGGCGCACCCTTCGGGCCCAGGTAGCGGATCACCACCACGTCACCGGCCACGACGCGCCCGCCGAGGATGGCGGCAAGCGCCTCCTGCTCGCCGTCGAACACCCGCGCGCGGCCGACGAAGCGCTCACCTTCCTTGCCCGAGATCTTGGCAACCGCGCCGGCGGGTGCGAGGTTGCCCTTGAGGACCACCAGGTGGCTGTCGGCCTTGATGGGCTTGTCCAGCGGGCGCACCACGTCCTGGTCGGGCGGATAGGGCGCGACGGCGGCCAGGTCCTCGGCAAGGGTCCGGCCGCTGACCGTCAGGCAGCCGCCATGCAGCAGCCCCGCGTCGAGCAACATCTTCATCAGCGGGCGGATTCCGCCGATCTCGATCAGCTCCGACATCAGGTACCTGCCGCTGGGTTTCAGATCGGCGAGCACCGGCACCCGGGAGCCGATGCGGTTGAAGTCGTCCAGCGCCAGCGGCACGCCGGCGGCGTCGGCGATGGCGAGCAGGTGGAGCACTGCGTTGGTCGAGCCGCCCAGCGCGATGGTCACCGTGATGGCGTTCTCGAAGGCCTCGCGCGTCAGGATGTCGGACGGCCTTATGCCACGGGTGAGCAATTCCAGCACGGCCGCCCCGGCGCGGCGGCAATCCTCCGCCTTGGCGGCGCCGACCGCCTCCTGGGCGGAGCTGTTGGGCAGGCTCAGGCCCAGCGCCTCGATGGCGGATGCCATGGTGTTGGCGGTGTACATGCCGCCGCAGGAGCCGGGCCCTGGAATGGCAGTGCGCTCCACCTCGGCGAGCTCGGCGTCCGACACCGTGCCGCGCGCATGGCCGCCAACCGCCTCGAACACGGACACGATGTCGCGCCGCTGCGCGCCCGGGCGGATGGTGCCGCCGTAGACGAACACGCTCGGCCGGTCGAGCCGCGCCATGGCCATGACACAGCCGGGCATGTTCTTGTCGCAGCCGCCGATGGCCACGAAGCCGTCGAAGCCCTCACCGGCGACCACGGTCTCGATGGAGTCGGCGATGACCTCGCGGGAGACCAGCGAGTAGCGCATCCCGGCGGTGCCCATGGAAATGCCGTCCGAGACAGTAATCGTGTTGAAGATCAGCGCCTTGCCACCTGCTTCGTGCACCCCGGCCGCAGCCTCGCGGGCCAGCCGGTCGATGTGCATGTTGCAGGGGGTGACCTCCGCCCAGGTCGAGGCGATACCCACCTGGGGCTTGCGGAAATCGGCGTCGGTGAAGCCCACCGCGCGGAGCATGGCCCGGCTCGGGGCGCGGGTGACGCCATCCACGACGGGGCTGGAATACTTGCGGGACCGCTCGTCGCTCATGTCGAAATCCGCCCTTTGCATAGTAATGTGTGGTGGGTGCCGTCGCGTGGCCGGAAACCGGACACAACACGGACTATCCGAAAAAAAGTGTTGACACGCCGGAAACAGCCGTGGTTAGAATCCGCTCAACCTGATTGCACCGCAACAAGCGTTACCGAAACAATGATCCACGGCAAGTCACATCGCAGGGAAGACTCGAGGCAGCGGCCGATGGCCGTCGCCCGCGCCCCCGAGCGGCTGCCGTTGCACGCAGTCAGCGCCCTCCTTGGCCTCCTTATCGTGATTCTCGTACTCGGGAAGAGCGGGGTCGTGGTGTAGGCAGGCTAAGAAGCGAAAGTACTAAACCAGAGAACCCCGCAACCTGAAAAGGCTGCGGGGTTTTCGCATTCAGGGCTGGAGAAAAAGGTAGTGAGCATGAAGATCTACGTCGAATCGGATGTCGAGCCGGGCAACGCCGGGGTGAAGCGCATCGCGGTGATCGGTTACGGCAGCCAGGGGCGCGCCCACGCGCTGAACCTGCGCGACAGCGGCTTCGATGTGACCGTCGGCTTGCGGCCGGGCGGCGCGAGCTGGAAGAAGGCGGAGGCCGACGGCATGAAGGTCGCGCCGCCGGCGCAGGCCGCCGAGGGCGCCGACATCGTCGCGATGCTGGTGCCGGACATGGCCGCCCCCGCCGTATGGCGCGCCATCGAGAGCAGCATCCGCCCCGGCGCGGCCGCGCTGTTCGCGCACGGCTTCAACATCCACTACGGCTCGATCAAGGCGCCGGACAACATCGACGTGATCCTGGTGGCGCCGAAGGGCCCGGGCGCGCTGGTGCGCCGCCAGTTCGAGGAAGGCCGCGGCGTGCCCTGCCTGATGGCCGTGGCACAGGACGGCACGGGCCGCGCCAAGGTGAAAGCACTGGCCTATGCGCACGGCGTCGGCGGCACGCGCGGCGGCGTGCTGGAGACCACCTTCGCCGAAGAGACCGAGACCGACCTGTTCGGCGAGCAGGCGGTGCTGTGCGGCGGCGTCACCGAGCTGGTCCTGCAGGGCTTCGAGACACTGGTGGAAGCGGGTTACCAGCCCGAGGTGGCCTACTTCGAGTGCATGCACGAGCTGAAGCTGATCGTCGACCTGCTGCACGAGGGCGGCATGGCCAAGATGCACCAGTTCGTCAGCGACACCGCCAAGTACGGCGACCTGAGCCGCGGGCCGCGCATCATCGACGGGCATACGCGCCAGCGCATGCGCGAAGTCCTGGGGGAGATCCGCGACGGCACCTTCGCGCGCGAGTGGCAGGCCGAGTACGAGGCCGGCCTGCCGCGCTACAAGGCCATGCTGGCGGCGGACCTGGACCACCCGGTGGAGAAGGTCGGGCGCGAGCTGCGCGCGCGGATGTCATGGCTGAAGTCGGACAAGCAGGCTGCCGCATGAGCATGAAGGGCGCAGAGCTGGTGGTTCGCGCCCTTGAACAGCAGGGCGTCGAGTACATATTCGGTTACCCGGGCGGCGCCATCATGCCCGTGTACGACGCGCTGCTGAATTCCCCGATCAAGCACATCCTGGCGCGCCACGAGCAAGGCGCCGCGCTGGCCGCCGACGCCTACGCGCGGGTCACCGGCCGGCCGGCGGTCTGCATGGCGACCTCCGGGCCGGGCGCCACCAACCTGGTCACCGGCATCGCCAACGCCTTCATGGACTCCGTGCCGCTGGTGATCATCACCGGCCAGGTGCCGACCGTGGTGATGGGCACCGACGCCTTCCAGGAAGTCGACGTGTTCGGCATCACCATGCCGATCGTCAAGCACAGCTTCATCGTGCGCCGCGCCGAGGACATCCCGAAGACCATCGCGCAGGCCTTCCAGATCGCCGCCGAAGGGCGCCCTGGCCCGGTGCTGGTCGACCTGCCCAAGGACATCTCCAACGCCGTGCCCGCCGCGGCGCCGATCTTCGAGATGCGCCGCAA
>CBDDRR010000275.1:0-83478 GCA_965233095.1 uncultured bacterium | reverse complement strand
CACTTCGACACCGTCCAGGATCACGTCGGCCGCCGTGCCGCCGCCCATGATCGGATAGCGCTCGAGCTTCACGCCGGCAGCGGCGGGGTCGATCTCGAACAGGCTGATGCCAGCGGCTTCGCCCGCCTTTCCGGCGGTGCGCGCGCTCACCAGCAGGCGCTGCGCGTTGGGCGCGTTGAGTACGCACTGCTTGCGGCCGCTGATCACGTAGCCGGCCTTGGCCGGCTTGGCCTGCGTGGCGCAGACGGCCGGGTCCTGGCGGTCGCCGGCCTCGCTCCATGCCACGGCAAGCTGCAGGCTGCCGGCGGCCAGCGGTACGAGCAGCCGGGTCGCGGCCGCCTCGTCGCCCGAGAGCACGACGAGGCGCGCCGGGAGCACCGCGCCGGAGACGAAGGGCTCCAGCACCATGCCGGCACCGAGCGCCTCGGCCACCAGCGCGATGTCGGTTCCGCTGCCGGAAAGGCCGCCCGCCGATTCGGGAACCGGCAGGGCCAGCCAGCCGAACACGGCGATCTGCGACCAGGCGGTGGGGTCGAGATGCCCGTCGAGCTTTAGGGTGGTCTTGTAGCGCTCGAAGCCATAGCCCTTGAGGGCGAACTTGGTGGCGCTGTCCTTGAGCAACTGCTGCTCGGAGGAAAAGGAAAAGTCCATGGTCGTTTACTCGGTTGCTTACAGGCCAAGCAGCAGCTTGGACAGGACGTTCTTCTGGATCTCGTTGGTGCCGCCGTAGATGCTGCTGGCGCGCAGGAAGTTGTAGCGCGTGGTCGCGCCGCGGAAGACTGTGTGGCCTTCGCCTTCCTCGCTGAGCCAGGGCAGGGCGGACAGGCCGCCGAGTTCCACCTGGGCCTCGGAGATTGCTTGCTGCAACTCGGCGCCCTTGATCTTGAGGCCGGAGGATTCCGGTCCCGGCGCCTTGCCACGCGCCAGGCGATCCAGAGTGCGCAGGTTGGTGTACTCCAGCGCCATCAGGTCCACTTCCAGCTCGGCGAGGCGGCGCGCCACGACCGGGTCATCGGCCAGCGCGGGCTCGCTGCCGATCGCCTCGCGCAGCAGGGCGAGCTGATACTTGCTGTCGGAGACGCCCGCGATGGCGGTGCGCTCGTGGCCGAGCAGGTACTTGGCGATGGTCCAGCCTTCGCCTTCCTTGCCCACGAGGTGTTCCGCCGGCACCTTGACGTCGGTGAAGAACACCTCGTTCAAGTGGTGATGGCCGTCGATGGTCATGATCGGCCGGATCTCGATGCCGGGCGTCTTCATGTCGATCAGCAGGAAGGAGATGCCCTGCTGCTTGGGCACCTCGTTGTTGGTGCGGCACAAGCAGAAGATGTAGCTCGCCCAGTGGCCCTGCGTGGTCCAGATCTTCTGGCCATTGACCACGTAGTGATCGCCGGAGCGCACCGCCTGCGTCTTGAGGCTGGCCAGGTCCGAGCCCGAACCGGGCTCGGAGTATCCCTGGCACCAGAACACCTCACCTCGCGCGATCGGCGGCAGGTAGCGGGCCTTCTGCTCGTCATTGCCGTAGTGCATCAGCACCGGGCCGAGCATGGCCAGGCCGAATGGGCTGCCGACCGGCGCACCGGCCAGCGCGCGCTCCATGTCGAAGATATAGCGCTGCGTGGCGCTCCAGCCCGGCCCGCCGTACTCCTTGGGCCAGTTGTACGCCAGCCAGCTCTTGGCGCCGAGCTTGCGCTCCCAGGCGGTCTGCGTCGCGAGGTCGCTGGGCAGGCCGATTTCCGGACCGGCCTTGGGCGGCACGTTAGCACGCAGCCAGTTGCGGACTTCGGCGCGAAACGCCTCGTCCTCTGGCGAAAAATCCAGATCCATGGTGTTGCTCCAGTATGAAGAAAGGTGAATGAAGGTGCAGCGAATTCGGGATCGAGGTGTGCTTCGGCCCGGCGAGTTGGGCCGCGCGCGGCAGGCCTCTCAGACCAGGAACAGCTGCCGTCCCCACAGGACTATGAGCACCAGCCAGCCCAGTGCATACGCCTGCAGGCGCCGCACCACCACGTTGCCGAACAGGTGCACGAACGAATGCAGCAAGCGCGCGGCGACGAAGGCCCAGGCCAGTGCTACCGTCGGCGCGTCGTGGCCGGAAGAGGGGATCAACGCCGCGCAACTGGTCATGAACAGCAGCGGCACCTGGAACTGGTTGTCGTAATGCCGGCCCAGCACCACCATCCTCTCCGGCGGCGGCGTGCCGGAGTACGTAGAAAAGTACTCGATGCCGACCTCGCCGCGCTTCACGGCGCGCACGCGCACCACTGCCAGCGCCAGGAACAGCGCGAATACGTAGAGCACATAGAAGCCGACGGGCCAGGCCAGCGGGCTCATCGTGCCTCGGAGGTCGCGGGCACGCGCCGGCGCAGGAAGTCGATGACGGCGTCACTGAACAGGTCGTTGCGGTCGCCCGCCACCATGTGGCCGGCCTCGGCCACGTCGGCGAGTTCCGCGTGCGGGATCAGTTCCTGCATCGCGCGAGCGCCCTCGGGGCTCACCACGTCGCTGCTGCCGCCGCGCACGAGCAGGGTGGGCACGGTGATCTTGCGCGCGGCGGCCTCGCGGCGCTCCTGCTGCACCAGGGCTTCGCCGGCTTGGGTGCGGGTGGCGTGATCCAGGAATCTCGGGTCCCAGTGCCAGTACCAGCGGCCAGCGCGCAGGCGCAGGTTCTTGCTCAGGCCCTTGGTGTCTCGCGGGCGTGGCCGGTGCGGGTTGTAAGCGGCAACGGCGTCGAGTGCGTCGTCCAGGCTGGCGAAGCCCGCGGTGTGCGCGCGCATGAAATCCAGCACGCGCGCCACGCCGCTGGGTTCCAGCCGCGCCGCGATATCCACCAGCACCAGCGCCCGCGCGAAGGACGCATCCAGCTCTCCGAGCGCGACCATGGAGGTCATTCCTCCCATCGACGCACCGATCAGCACCGGCGGCGCGGCCAGCGTTCGCGCAACCGCGCGCAGGTCGGCGATCAGGGCATCGGCGCTGTAGTCGCCATTGGCGGACCATTCGCTGTCGCCATGCCCGCGCGCGTCATAGGACAGCACGTGATAGCCAGCGGCGGCAAGGCGCACCGCGGTGCCGGCCCAGGCGTGGCGGGTCTGACCGCCGCCGTGCAACAGGATCACCGGGATGGCGGAAGGATCGCCGGCCTGCTCGGCGGCGAGCCGGTTGCCTTCACGGCCCAGGAGCTGGACCTGCGTAAGCGAAAAATGGGGTTTCTGGAGATCGACGTTCACGCGAAAGGGATCATCTGGGGACCGCGGTCCCGCTGTAGAAGTAACTCAGGAACCGGGGGCCTTTGACGTAGCCCTGCCAAGCGTTGTCGATGCGGAAGCCCGACTTCTCCACCATTGAATGGATCGACCGGTTCAGATGGCAACCGCCACCGATGACCTTCCAGTACGGCGTGATGCGATCCTGCCAGCGGCGCACGCCCTCGTCCGTCGCAGCCCCGTGTTCGACGAACAGCAACTGTCCGTCCGGCTTGAGTGCCCGGCGCATTTCCGCCAGCGCCGCCTCGGGATCGGGAATGGTGCAGAGGCTGAATGTGCAGACCACGGTGTCGAAGCTCTTGTTCTCCACCGGGATGCGTTCAGCAGAGAGCGGCACCTCCTTCAGCTCGATCCCCTTTTCCGCGGCACGCCGGGTTGTTTTGGGGTGCAGGCCAGGGTCCACGCCGCAGACGCAAGCCACGTCAGATCCATGGTAGTGCGGGATGTTGCGGCCGGTGCCCATGCCGATCTCCAGCACCTGGCCTCGCGCTTTGGGGACCAGTCGACGGCGCTGGTTCTCGAAGGAGGGAAGGCCACATACGAAGTCAACGACGTGCGGCAACACATGGCGTTCGTAGAAATTCATTTCGGCATCCGCATTGCAGCGCGCGTCATTCCAGCCCGCGCGCGATCAGTTCCTTCATGATCTCGTTGGTGCCTCCGTAGATCTTCTGTACCCGCGCGTCCTGGTACATGCGGGCGATAGGATACTCGGTCATGTAGCCGAAGCCGCCGAAGAACTGCAGGCACTCGTCCACGATCTCGCACTGCTTTTGTGTGCCCCACCACTTGGCCATCGAGGCGGTCGCTGCGTCGAGCTTGCCCTCCATCAATTTCTGGATGCAGTGATCGATGAAGACGCGACCGATGGTGATTTCGGTCTGCCGCTCGGCCAGCTTGAAGCGCGTGTTCTGGAACTCCATGAGCGTCTTGCCGAAAGCCTTGCGCTCGCGCACGTAGGCCAGCGTGTGTTTCATCGCCGCCTCGGCAGCGGCGATCGCGCCGACGCCGATGATCAGGCGCTCGCGCGGTAACTGGTTCATGAGCTGGTAGAAACCCTGACCCTCGCGGCCACCCAGCAGGTTCTCGGCCGGGAGGCGCAGGTTCTCGAAGAACAGTTCCGCCGTGTCCTGGCCCTTCTGGCCGATCTTGTGCAACAGCCGACCGCGCTTGAAGCCGGGCAGGGTACTGGGATGCTCGGCAACGATCAGCGAGATGCCCTTGGCCGCGGCCTCCGGATCGGTCTTGCAGACGATGATCAGCAGCCCGGCGTGATGGCCGTTGGAGATGAACGTCTTGGCGCCGTTGACGATGTAATGATCGCCGTCACGCTCGGCGCGCGTGCGCACAGCCTGCAGATCCGAACCGGTACCGGGTTCGGTCATGGCGATCGCACCGACCATTTGTCCCGATACCAGCTGCGGCAACCAGCGGGCCTTCTGCTCGGCGGTCCCGCAGCCGACGATGTAGTGTGTGACGATCTCGTGCACGCCCTTGGCCCAGGCCGTGTTACCGGCGTAGGCCTGCTCTTCAAGGATCACGGCCTCGTGCGCGAAGGTGCCGCCCGCGCCGCCATACTCCTCGGCCACGTCTGTGCACAGTAGGCCGGCCGCGCCGGCCTTGAGCCACAGCGAGCGGTCCACGCACTGCTGCGCGCCCCACTCTTCTTCGTGGGGCGTAATTTCGGTGGCGATGAACCTGCGCACGTTGTCGCGGAACAGCGACAGCTCCTCGTTCATCCACGGCGACTCGGGCTTGTTCATGGTCATGCTCACATCGAGAAGCCGCCACCGCAGATCAGCACTTGTCCGCTGACGTAGTTGGATTCCGGGATGCAGAACAGATACACCGAGCCTGCCGCCTCGACCGGCGTTCCGGCGCGGCCCAGGGGCACGGTGGCTTCCATCGTCTTGAGCAGATCCGGGTTGACGCCGACCTTGATCTTGCGTCCTTCGACGTCGATGCTCGCGTCGGTACCCGCAGCCGCTTCCGTGAGGCGCGTCTTGATCAGGCCAAACGCCACGCAGTTGACGTTGACCTTGTAGCGGCCCCATTCCTTGGACATGGCCTTGGTCAGGCCGATGACCGCCGCCTTGCCCGCCGAGTAGTTGGCCTGGCCCGCATTGCCGCTGGTGCCGGCGATCGAAGAGATGTTCACGACCTTGCGGAACACCTCGCGGCCTTCCATCGCCTCCTTCTTGGTCTGCACGCGCAGATATTCCGAGGCAGCTCGCAGGATCTGGAACGGTGCGGTGACATGCACGTCCATGATCGCGTGCCACTGCTCATCGCTCATCTTGTGAATGACGTTGTCCCAGGTGTAGCCGGCGTTGTTGACGATGATGTCGAGGCCACCGAGCTGTTCGATGGCGGTGTTGACGAAACGTTCGGCGAAACCCTTTTCCGTCACGCTGCCGGGGCAGGCGATGGCCTTGCGGCCCAGGGCCTTGATGGCGGCGACGGTTTCTTCCGCGGGCGCCGCGTCGAGGTCGTTGACCACCACGTCCGCGCCTTCCGAGGCGAGCTTGAGTGCGATTTCACGGCCGATGCCGCGACCTGATCCGGTGACGAGTGCCACCTTGCCTGCGAGTTTCATGGAGTCTGATTCCTGAGGGTTGAATGTGACTACTTCAGCGCGACCAGCGCGTCGCCCGAGAGCTTGACCTCGCCCTTGTCGTCGACGATGCCGATCTCCAGCTTGACCACCGTCTCGCCGTTGCGCTCGAGCTTTTCCACCACCTTGCCGCCGCAGGTCAGCTTGGCGCCGATGGGCGTGATGGCCGAGAAGCGCACGGCGTAGTGACGGAGCTGCGTCTGCGGTGCCCAGTTTGTGAGGAAGCGGCCGAGATAGGCCATCGACAACATGCCGTGCGCGAACACGTCCGGCATGCCGGCGGCCTTGGCGAAGTCCAGATCGATGTGCACCGGGTTGTGATCGCCCGAGGCGCCGGCGAACAGGGCCAGCGTGGTGCGCGTGATGCGCGGCAGCTTCAGCGTCGGCAGTTCGTCGCCGACCTTCACTTCATGGAATGCAGGGGCGCTCATGCCGATTTCTCCTTGGGGTTGCGGGCCACGATGACGCTGCGCGCCTCCATGACCTTGACGCCGTTCTGGTCGGTGATGACGGAGTCCTTGACGATGAATTCCAGCGCGCCGCCTTTCTTGGAATAGATGTCGGCGATGCGCGACTCCACTTTCAGCACGTCGCCGGCACAGACCTGCGCGTGATAGGTGAAGCTCTGCTCGCCGTGCAGGATGTTGCCGATGGGCACGCCCAGTTCCTCGAGCAGGGTGAACATGATTCCGGCATCCAGGTCCGCGCCCATCAGGAAGGTCGGTGGTACCGGCAGGCTGCGGTAGCCCGCCGCCTGGGCCGCGGCCTCGTCGATGTACTCGGGCCGGGTTTCGCCGGTGGCCTTGGCGAAGAAGCGCAGGCGCCCCTTCTCCACTTCAAACAGCGTGCTCGGCAACTGCCGGCCAATGTGCTTGGTGTCGATCATGGAAGTGCTCGCCCTCAGACCTGGTACATGGTCACGACGCAGGCGCCGCCGAGGCCCAGGTTGTGCTGCAGCGCCGTGCGCGCACCCTTGACCTGGCGCGCCTCGGCCGTGCCGCGCAACTGCTGGACCAGCTCGGTGCACTGCGCAAGGCCGGTCGCACCCAGCGGATGACCCTTGGACAGCAGGCCGCCGGAGGGATTGGTGACGACCCGACCGCCGTAGGTGTTGTCCCCGTCGTTGACCATCTTCTCGCCGCCACCATCCGGCGCCAGGCGCAGCGCCTCGTAGGTCAGCAGTTCGTTGGTGGCGAAGCAGTCGTGCAACTCGACCACGGCGACATCCTTGGGATCAACGCCGGAACTGGCATAGACCTGATCTGCCGCGGCACGCGCCATGTCGAAACCAACGAGCTGCATCATGTTGCGCGCCTCGAAGGTCTCCGGAGTGTCCGTGGTCATGGCCTGCGCGATGATCTTCACCCGCGAATCCAGGCCGTGGGTCTTGGCGAATTTCTCGGAGCAGATGATCGCCGCCGCCGCGCCACAGGTGGGCGGACAGGCCATCAGGCGCGTCATCGGTCCGATCAGCACCGGCGAGGCCATGACTTCTTCCACGGTCACTTCCTTGCGGAACAGCGCCACCGGATTGTTCATGGCATGACGGCTGGCCTTGGCGCGGATCTTCGCGAAGGTTTCGGCCTTGGTGCCGTACTTCTCCATGTGCGCCATGCCGGCGCCGCCGAAGTAGCGGATCGCGAGCGGTACATCGGGCTGGCCGACGAGTTCGTCGCAAACGGTGTCGAAGGGCTGGAAAGGACTCGGCCGGTCATGGAAGTACGAACCCAGCGCGCCCGGTTTCATCTGCTCGAAGCCAAGCGCGATGACGCAATCCGCCGCGCCGCTCTGCACCGCCTGGCGCGCGAGAAACAGCGCGGTCGATCCCGTCGAACAGTTGTTGTTGACATTGATCACCGGAATGCCGGTCATGCCCACCGGGTACAGCGCGCGCTGGCCGCAGGTGGAATCGCCGTACACGTAGCCGACATAGGCCTGTTGCACGAGTTTGTAATCGACACCCGCATCGGCCAGCGCGCGCCGGGCCGCTTCGGCGCCCATGTCGTAATACGGTTCGGAAGTACCGGGCTTGGTGAAGGGCACCATGCCCACGCCGGCGACGACGACGGTCTGACTCATTGTTGACTCTCCAGAGGGTTGAGATGGATGAGGATGACGCGAAGAAAGGGGGCCTCGATCACGAGGCCAAACACGGGAGCTGGGAAGGATCTCAGCACCGTTCTAGCTATGCGAACCAGCGCAAGGTCATCGCGATGAGGCGCTTCACGCGTTCGGTGTAGGGTGGATAGAACATCCGAACCAGCCCGATGCGGGTATCGGCGACGGCGCGAGCGTGTGAGAACGTGCGGAAGCCGAACTCGCCATGCGTGCTGCCAAGGCCTGAATGGTTGACGCCACCGAACGGCAGCAGTGGGTGCAGGGCCTGCACGACGGTGTTGTTGACGCAGGCGCCACCCGAGGAGGTGCGGTCCAGCACGCGGCGGATGCGTGCACGGTCCTTGCCCCAGATGTACAGCGCGAGCGGCTTTTCGCCGCCGTTGATACTGTCGATGACCTCGTCGAGTTCGCCAAACCGGATCACCGGCAGCAGCGGCCCGAAGATCTCTTCCCGCAGGATGGCGGCGTCGTCCGGCACTCGTTCCAGGATCGTTGGTGAGACGTAGCAGTGCTCTTCCCGCACGTCACCACCGACGGCGACGGTTGCGCCACGCTGACGCGCATCGTCCAGCAGTCGCCGCACGCGGGAGGTGTGGCGGGCGTTGACGATGCGCGCGAGATCGGGCGACAGGAAACGCGCCTCGTCATCCTTGCCGAAGACTTCCGCCAGCCGCTGGCGCAGCAGGTCCAGGAACTCGTCGGCGACCGAGGCGTGTACAAACAGGTGATCGGGCGCGATGCAGGTCTGCCCGTTGTTCATGAACTTGGACCAGCACACGTTGTGCGCGGCCGCCTTGAGGTCGGCGCTGGCGTCGATGATGGTCGGGCTCTTGCCGCCCAACTCCAGGGTGACGCTGGTGAGATGGTGCGAAGCGGCAGCCATCACCACCTTGCCCAGGGCGGGTGCCCCGGTGAAAAAAATGTGGTCGAAGGGAAGGTCGAGCAGGGTCTTGGCGAGTTCTGCGTCGCCCTGGAACAGCGCGACTTCTTCTGCAGGAAACGTCGCGTCGATGATTGTCTGCATCTGCGCCGACAGATGTGGCGTCATCTCTGAAGGTTTTACGATGGCGGTGTTGCCGGCGGCGAGCGCCAGCACCAGCGGGCAGAAGCTGAGATTCACCGGGTAATTCCACGGCGAAACGATCAGGCAGCGGCCGCGCGGCTGGTATTCGATGCGTCCCTGAGTGCCGGCCATCAGCGGCGAGAACCCGACGCGAGTCGGCTTCATCCAGCGCTTGAGTCTGCGCATGGCCATGTTCGCTTCGGATACGACGGTGAAGATTTCCGTCAGGTCCACTTCGACTTCCGGCTTGCGGAAGTCGGCCGCCGCCGCGGCGCGAATGGCGGGTGCTGCCGCCAGAACCGCGTCGCGCAGTCTGCGGATACGTTCGATCCGCTCCACGGCGGTGGATGTGCGCCAGCGCAGAGCGGTGGGCCGCTGCGCCTCGAAAGTGGCTAACACCCGTTCTGCCAGCGGGTCCTGGACCGGCGTGCTGGGCACCGGAATCTTCGAGGGAGCGTTCACGTACGAGTCTCCATGTGAGGAGGAAGCGATTGCGGACCACTAAGGTTCATATAAGGCTCATAGGGTTCATTCGCCCACAATAAATCAGTCAAGCGTTTGTTAGATAGTGCGGTAACGACGTTCTGCACATCGGCGCGATCAGGACGACAAATAATATAGTGAATGTACGTACTGCGCACTACTAAATAGGCGGGTCCGATCGAAATCCAGGACGATAGCAATGTGCGTAGCAGAGCTATCTGCTATTGACTTTTCCATGTAAGCTCAATTATGGTCTGATCGTCGCCAGCGCCCTAGCTGGTGAAGCGCGCAGAATCGGGTCGCCATCCAGGTCAGGAGGTTTACATCATGAGTTCCGTCAGCCAAAGCACGACATACCAGTCCCCCACGGCTCCCTGGGCCAAGCTTTTCCTGATTCTGGTCGGAGTTGGAATGCTTTACACCGGCTACCGGCTGTATCAAAACGCTACCGCCTTCACTGTTGGGCTCGACTACTTTTCGCCGGAATTCCAGAGCACTTGGATGATGCTGCTGTATATCCAGTTGCCGGTGCTGGTCGCGATGGGCACGGGAATCGTCGGATGGATCTGGCACACGCGTGATCGCCAGTTGGACAAGCTCGCGCCGGTCGAGGAGCTGCGACGCTACTTCGTGCTGCTCGGGTACATCATGATCTTCGCGATCGTGGCCTATCTGACGGCGTCGCCGTTCACCGAGGCGGATGCGGCCTGGCATCAGGTGACGGTGCGCGATACCGATTTCACGCCCACCCACATCACGCTGTTCTACTTCGGCATTCCCATGTTCATCATGAGCGGTGTGGCGGCGTTCGCCTACGCCCGTACACGGCTGCCACAGTTCGCGAACAAGCTGTCCCTGCCGTTTGCGCTGGTGGTTGCAGGGCCGATCATGATCATGCCCAACCTGGGGCTGAACGAATGGGGTCACACGTTCTTCTACGCCGAGGAACTGTTCGCCGCGCCGATTCACTGGGGCTTCGTGCTGCTCGGCTGGGCCACGTTTGCGGCCGGCGGACTGGTGGTGCAGATCCTCACCCGGGTCGTCGAACTGACCAAGGTGATCGGTGAGCCCGCGCCGAGGGTGGAATCGGCGAAGGCGATGGCAGTCACAGCAGCAGCCTGATAACGATCCTTGGTCTTGCGTCAGGCGAGGGCGCCCCTCGGCGCCCTCGCCGGAGAGCGACGAGACTAACGCGACGCTTTACGACTTGACCGCTCGCGGGCGGTCAGAACATTGCGTGAATAATTAGAAACGCGGAAATCAGGCTGTCCCGCTCGCGGGCTTTCTGCTTGACGCTTTGAGGCGGAGGCCCCCATGAAAGCCGTAGATGATCTCGACAGTTCTGCCTCGGGTGCTTACGGGCTCAGCTCGTCAAAAGAGCAGCACAAGGCCTACGTCCAGGCGGACCTGCTGGTCATCCCCCTGATCGTGCTGCTGTTCATGGGCATCTTCAGTTTTCACTTCGCCCTGCTCGTCGGCGACTGGGATTACTGGGTGGACTGGCGCGACCGCCGCTGGTGGCCGCTGGTGACGCCGCTGGCGCTCTCAGTACTGCCGGGAGTGTTCGGGTTTCTGCTGTGGGACAAGCTTCGTTTGCCGCTGGGCGGGACGCTCACGATCCTGTGCCTGACCCTCGCGGCCTGGATCAGCCGCTATCTCAATTTTTATCTGTTCGCGGATTTCCCGATGAACTTCGTGTGGCCCTCGACCTACATCGGGCTGGGTCTGATTCTGGACTGCATGCTGCTGCTCACTCGCAGCTTCTTCTGGACCGGGCTGTTCGGCGGGTTTGCCTTCGGTCTGCTGATCTACCCGCTCAACTGGTCGATGCTGGCGCCGTTCCAGGTGCCGTTGGAACTCAACGGCACCATGCTTACTGTGGCCGATCTCATGGGCTACGAGTACATCCGCACGGCGATTCCCGAATACGTCCGCATCATCGAGGAGTCAACGCTCAGAACCTTCGGGTCAGCGGTGACGCCGCTGACGGCAGTGTTCGCCGGATTCCTGAACATCATGAACTACTGGTTCTGGCTGTGGATCGGCTACCTGGGTGCCAAGGCACTCTGGATCCGGAAGATCGTCTGAGGGCGCGACCATGAAACTCCTACGTGCTTTTCTGCTTCCGCTGCTCGCACTGTGCGCGGGCTACACCCCGACGTTGCTAGCGCACGGCGAACGCGCGCAGATGCCGCAGTTGCGCATGCGCACGGTTCACTGGATCGACGTGCAGGCCTCCGCTTCCAAGCTGGCCATCAACGACATCGTCAAGATCAGCGGCAAGTTCATGCCGTCGAAGTACTGGCCGCACCATGTGAACTCGATCGAGGAAACGGCCTTCCTCAACATCGGCGTGCCCGGCCCTGCGTTTGTGCGTCTGGACTCGCGCGTCAACGGCGTGCCGATGATCCGCTCCACTTCGTTTCGCAAGGGCGAGACCTACGATTTCGAGATCACGCTCAAGGCGCGCAAGGTGGGTCGTTATCACGTCCACACCGTCATCAATGTCGAAGGCGCCGGCCCCATGATCGGCCCCGGCATGTGGGTCGAAGTGGCGGGCGACGAAGCGGCCTTCCAGAACACCGCCAAGACCCTGCTTGGCGAAACCATCGATCTGGAAACCTACGGCCTGGGCAACGTCATGTTCTGGTCCGCGCTGTGGTTTGCGGTGGGCCTGTCCTGGTTCATTTACTGGCTGACCAAGTGCCCCATCGTCGTGCCCCGCTTCAAGCGCACCGCAGAACTGGGCGTCGAGGCCGATCAGATGATCACCCCGATGGACCGGCGCATCGGCGGCATCTTCCTGGTGCTGACCCTGAGCCTGATCGTCGGCGGCTATGTCTACGCCCAGGAAAAATGGCCCATCACCACCCCTCTCCAGACCGGCAAGATCGACGTTCCCCCGCTCGATCAGCCGCCGACCCCGATCTCCATCAAGCTCATCGAAGCCCGGTACCGTATTCCCGGCCGCAGCTTCAGGATGGAATTCGACGTCATCAACAACAGTGATCGCCAGGTGACCATCGGCGAATTCGCCGCCGGCAACCTGCGCTTCATCAACGCCAAGGTGCTCGACGTCAAACCCAAGGACGAGCACGACCTGGTGGCTTCCGATGCCCTGCGCGTGGAAGGTGGGCCGGTTGCTGCGGGAGCCACTCAGCGCGTCGTGATCTACGCCGACGACGCCATGTGGGAAACCGAGCGCATGACCACCATGATTTCCTCGCCGGATGCGGTCGTGGCCGGCGTGCTGTTCTTCTTCGAGGAAGGCGGCAAGCGGCACTTGGTGGAATTTGGCGGCCCCATGATTCCCGACTTCGGTATGAGCAAGAGCTGATGATGCGTCGTCTCGCCCGCGTCCTGGTGTTCGGGTCCGCCGTGCTCGCAACCGCGCCTGCAGGCGCGCACGGCGGCGTGTCCATGGAAGACGACAATTGCATCATGAAGATCGGTGCGATGACCGCGCATTTCACCGGCTACCAGCCGGAAAAGCGCGCGACGCAGGAGTTCTGCGAAGACATCCCGGAACTCGGGCGCGCCATCATTGTCATTGACTACGTCAGCGCCGCGCTGCGTCAGTATGAAGTCGAGTTCCGCGTGCTCAGAGATACTAAGGATCTAAAGTCGCGGGGACGCTACGAAGACCTCGGAACGCCGGCGGACATCGCAGCAGCCACCCTGATCCACGTGCCGCCGCAGGTGTATCCGCGAGGCACGCTGACCTTCGATCAGGGCTTCGATGCGCCGGGCTGGTACATCGGGATGATCACCGCCAAGGATCCAGCCACCGGCACGTTGTTGCACTCGGTGTTCCCGTTCAAGGTCGGCGTGCACAGCCTGTGGCGCTACGCCCCCGCCTTCATGATCGTTTTCGCGCTCGCAGGACTGGCTTATCGACTCACCGGTCGCAAGACAGCTAAAGCTAAAGCTAAAGCTAAAGCAACATGAGGACGCAGTCACCCCGCATGGCTTTTTGGCTACTCATCGCATGCTCGCTCGGCGCTTACGGATCTGCTGTGTTCGCGCATGCAGGGCTGGTCAGTTCGGAACCCGGCCGGCGTGCAGTGCTGGCCGCGGCTCCGAAAGAAATTAGATTGTGTTTCAACGAAAACGTCGAAGCGAAGTTTTCCAAGGTCAGCTTGTACAACGCCGATGGCACCGAGATTCCGCTCGGTGAGCTGAAGGCCGACCCGCAAAAGCCCGCCTGTCTGACTGCGTCGGTCGATTCGCTGCCCGGCGGAAGCTACACGATCAAGTATCGTGTTCTGTCGGTCGATGGCCATGTCGTGGATTACGGCTACGGGTTCAAATTAAGCCTGCCCTGAGGCCGGGGTGATCGAATTCCTGTCCGCGGCCTCTCGACTCATCGCGACGGCCGGCGCAGCGTGGATCATCGGTTCGACCTGCTTCAGCCTATGGTGCGCCCGGATGGATCCGCAGCGTGCAGCCCTGCGCGCGGCGCTGCCCCTGCTGATCGCCGTCGGTCTGGTGGTTCTGGGCCATGCCGGCCTGATGTGGGCCCAGGCGCTCTCGCTCGCCCCCCTCGGCTCCGGTTCGACCGATTGGGAAAGCCTGATCAACGGCACCCATGTCGGGCGAGTGTGGCGGATACGCGGCAGCGTCGCCGTCCTGCTGCTGTTGTCGGCGCTCGTGGCGACGACATGGGGGCGGGCGCGATGGGCTTGCGCCTCGATGGCGGCGACGTATCTCGCGCTCGGACCCTGGGGTGGACACGCAGCCGGCGCGGAATCGGCTTGGCAGGTGATGCTGCCCAATGTCATCCATGTTCTCGCCATCTCGGTCTGGGTCGGCGCCCTGCCGTCCTGGTTCGTGGCGGTGCGACGTTTTGCTCGCGCCGATCCGTCCGCGCTGCCCACGCCGGTTCTTGCGGCCGCCCTGGAGCGATTCTCTCGGTTGGCGATGGTGTTGATGATCGTCATCGTCGTCACGGGCGTCTGGCTGGCGGATCTCTACATCGACACGCAGGGGGACCTGCTGGGGACGCGCTACGGCGCGCTGATTCTCGGAAAGCTCGGCTTGCTGGCACTTGCGCTGCTGTTCGCCAACCGGTTGCGAACACGGTTTCTTCCCATGCTGAGATCGGCCGGCGAGGCGACTGGTCAGCGTCGCCTTGCCGCCTCGGCCTTGCGTCATTTCTGCCCTGAACTGGCCGCGGCTTCCGGCGTCCTGATCTGTGCAGCCTGGCTGGCGCAGACCACCCCAGCACTGCACGAGCCCGCGCCGAAGTGGTGGCTGCCGTTCCGCTGGTCATTAGACGCAACCTGGCCGGATTCGTCGCTGCGGGTGTGGTTTCTGGCAGCCTTCGCAGCCTTGATCCTCGCGGGAGCCGCGGCAACCGGCTCGCGACGTAAAACGCTGCGCATTCCCTCAATGCTGTTGGCGGTAGCCGCGACCAGCGTGTTGGCCTGGGCGTTCGCCGTCCCGGCTTATCCGAATACCTATCGGCGCTCCCAGGTGCCGTATCTGACGCTGTCCGTGGCCGGCGGGCGCGCGCTGTTCGCCGAGCACTGCACGGCCTGCCACGGCGCGGGAGGACTTGGAGACGGCGCGCTGGCCGCCAAGCTGCCGAAGCCGCCGGCCAATCTGAGCGAGCCGCACACGGCGCTGCACACGGCGGGGGACATGCACTGGTGGCTCACGCACGGTATTCCCGACAGTGGAATGCCCGCCCTGGGTGCCGTGCTGTCCGAGGACGACCGCTGGGACCTGATCAACTTCATGCGCGCCTTCTCGCAAGGTTTCGAAAGCCGGGTGCTGCAGGCCCGCGTGGTTCCCGGACTGGCTTGGCTGGGGGCGATCAATTTTTACATCGAGGGCGTGCCTGGACCGGGGGAACTCAAGGGATATCGCGATACACACAATGTCTTGCTGACCTTTCTCGGCGGACCACATGCCGAAGCTCGCGCGCGAACGCTCGCCGCTGCGATGCCTGAGTTCCAGTCGCGCCGTACGCAGATTCTCGCGGTACCGCTGGGCGATGTTCGCCTGCCTGCCGACTTGCCTTATCCCGTGTTGAGCACCGCTGCTGCCGAGCTCTGGTCCGCCTACGAGTTGCTCGCGCGCACGGTCGGCGACCGCGGCCTGCCGGACCGGCTGGGCATGGATTGGACGGATGCGGAATTCCTCATCGATCGTTTCGGCTACGTGCGTGCGCGCTGGATTGCACAGGACGACCCGGAGGGATGGACCGACCCCGTCAGGCTGTACCCGGAACTGGATCGGCTCAATGCCGAACCGCGCTTGCGTCCGCCCCCGGACGATCACATTCACTGAAACACTCAGGAGACAACCATGCAACGATCCCCCGCTCTTTTTATTCTCGCGCTGCTCGCCAGCAGCGTATCGCTTGGCACGCGGGCAGGCGGCGACGCGGCGCACGATCACCATCAGCATCACCATCACCAAGGGCACGGACAACACCCGGCCGATGGCGCGGCGGGCAAGGGTGCCACCGAGGTTCCACCGCTGCGCATCCTGTTTCCCGAGACCGGCGCCAAGGTCGGGACGCAGCTCGCCGTGGTGTTCGAAACGCCCGGCGAAATGGCACGGCTGACCATGAGCGCGCCGGTGGTGGGTACTCATCTGCATATCGAAACGGACGGTATTTCCCTGATGCCGAGTGAGAACCAGCTCATCCGGCTCGGTGGAAACCGTTACGTGTTCGTGTTCGACCTGCCGGTCAGCGCGGGCGAGCGCAGCCTGCGGGTGTATTGGTCGGATGGCATGCACCGGACCATCGATTCGAGCATGCAGACGGTCAAGGTGATCGTCGAGGGCGCGATCAGTCCTGGAAAGTGAAGTAGGAAGGGAACGGCGGCAGGAGAATCCTGTCGCGCGCCTGCGCGTCCGACGCTTCGCAGGTCGACGCTGATCGCTTGCGCACGGCGTCCACCGCCCGAGCGCGTCCACGAGGCAGGCACCCGCTGGTCGGGGCGCTTCGCCCGCCGGTCCGAACTGGCATCAATCCAATCTATTCCCGGTATGATGTTGTTCTAACAAACATTTGGTATGGAGAGTAAGGATGTTTTGGAGTAGGTCTGCATGTCGCTGGTCAATCATTCCTGCGTTGCTGCTCGCAGGGCCGGCCGCGAACGCCGTCGAGTACGACTTCTCGGCAGGAGGCTTTGATTTTTCGTCAGTGTTGAACAATACCCTCACGCTTGGCGCTGCGTGGAGAATCGAGGGTCGATCAAATGATCTGGTCGGCAAGTCCAACCTCGATCCCGGGGTTTGTTCCGGTCCCTACCAGTCCTGCCAGGGCCTGCACCGCCTGCAGAACTTTCCCGCCCAACGGCTGGCGTCTGCGCCGGGTATGGCCTCCATCAACTTCGACGACGGCAATCTCAACTACAACAAGGGCGACATCATCCAGGCGCCGCTCAAGCTCTCGCAAGACCTTACCGTCAGCTTCGGAGACTACGGCATCTTTGTTCGAGGACTTGGCATTTTCGACCAGGCGAACTACTCCGACTTCCGCAATTTCTACCCCAACCAGATCACCGCCGAGAACGTTGGCAGCGTGGGTATTGTCGGCAGCCCGACGTCCAACCGGTACCTGCCGCGGGTGTACGGTCCTGGGGCTCCGGTTCGCAGTGACCGGGCGGAAGACGAGGCGCAAGAAATCGGGCTCAGATACGACCTGCTCGATGCCAATTTCTACGGGAGTCTGCCTTTTGTCGGCGAACGCGAACTGACCTTTCGGCTCGGCCGGCAGACAGTGAATTGGGGCCAGAGCACGGTCGCGGTCGTCAACAGCGTCAACCAGGCGCAGCCGGTGAACGCGAACAGCCTTTACCGGCTCGGTTTCGGTCTGCTGGAGGAGCTCTTCGTCCCGGTGGGCATGGCGCGCTTCAGCACAGAACTGGTGAACGACGTCGGCGTCGAGATCTACTACCAGTACGAATGGGACCCGGTCGAGATTCCGACGCCTGGCAGCTACATGTCCTTCGTCGACATCGGTACCGACAATCTGCGCGGTACGGTCAACGCGGCGTTCGGTGGCGCGGCGGACGACCCCGATCACGTCGGTGCGCCGCTGGACAACCCGCTCACCCTGATCACGCCAACCACCTTGACCCTGGATCGGCGCGGCGACAACGAGGCCCGCGACCAGGGCCAGTACGGCATCGGCCTGAAGTATTACGCCGAGGAACTCAATAACGGCACCGAGTTCGCGGCTTACTTCATGAACTACCATTCGAAGCTGCCGTACGTGAGTTTCTATTCCACCGATCCCAGTTGCGCCCGTCGCGAGGGCAGTTCCCGGGGCATCGACGCCACGAACACTCTCGAATTCCTGGCCGGGTGTCCAAACCTACCGGTCACCGCGCCGTCGGCGTCATCGCAACTGGCTCTCGATCTGGTCACTCTGGCGGCACAGAGGCCGGGCGCGCTCGCTGATCTGGGCGCCGGGACATTGGACCTGGGAGCCATTCTGGGCGGCGTGGGCGGACTATTGCTGCCGCAGCCTGGTCAGCAAATCAGTGACGCCGTGCCGCTGGACACGGCCCAGATCCAGCTCGAATACCCCGAAGACCTGAAGATGTTCGGGTTCAGCTTCACCACCACCGCTGGCGAGCTGTCCCTGCAGGGCGAGCTGTCCTACCGACCGAAACTTCCGCTGCAGGTTGCCCTGATCGATCTGGCCTTTGCCTCCTTCGGTCCCACTCTGACCCGCTGCCACGACCGGAATCTGGGTTGCCTGGGCGCCTCTGCGGGACTCGGGTTCAACGAGGCGGGGAGCTACGTGGTCTACGACGGCAACAACTTCACCGACGCCAGCGGCAACAACCCCTACCCTGATGCAATCAATCTGGTCGTGGGCGCGGCGCCGGGTTCGGCGCGTTCCTTTCCCAACTTCATCGTGCCCTACCGCGGCGGTGTGGTAGGCGAGAATCCGCCGAACAGCTACATCCGCGGCTGGATTCCCGGAAAGGTGGCACAGTACAACTTCGGAGCGACGCAGGTGCTCGGCCCGAACGAGAACTGGATTGCTGCGGACCAGGTGATCCTGCTCTACGAACTGGCGGCAACCCATGTGCTCAACATGCCGGATTTCGACAAGCTGCAGATCGAAGGCCCGCTGACGGCGACCACGCACGCCAGCGCCGGCGCCGATGGCAGTGGTGCGGATGGATCGCGCCTAGCCTGTTCGACCAATCCCTCGTGCTCGGTGGGTCCGGACGGACTGCGCTTCAACCCTTACCAGGCACCGCGTAGTGCATTCGCCGATGCATTTTCCTGGGGCTATCGCATCGTTGGGCGCATCGCCTACGAGTCGGTGTTCCCTTCAATCAGCATCCAGCCGTTGTTCATCTGGTCACAGGACATCGGTGGCAACTCGCCGGGACCGGCCGGCAATTTCGTGGAAGGCCGCAAGACCCTGAACTTCCTGCTGGAAACGCGCTACGGGAAGTCCTACTCGTTCACTATCGCCTACAACAGTTTCTTCGGCGGCGGTAAGGACAACCTTTACGAGGATCGCGACAACCTCGGCTTTTATGTCAAGTACCAGTTCTGAGGTGCGGACGCGGGCAGTGGTCAGTTTCCACTGCGCGGAAGCGCGAGCGATGGAAAGGCAAATCGCAATGTGCGTATACTCACTCTGCACATTTAAAAGAGACTTCGAGCCGGCCTGAGAGGGATCCGTGCATTGAAGTTTCGATCAGTGCGGTGGCTTGCCACCGCGCGTTTGTCGGCGGGGAGGAGTCCCCTGGAACATGATCGTATTCCCAAAGTGGAAGGCTGTCGCCGCGCGGATGCTCGGCCTGTCGCTGGCGGTTGCCGTGCCCTGCGCGCCGGCTCAGGACGCTGCCGGCAAGGCGCTGGACGCGGTGGTCGATGGCAACCGCGCCGCGAGAACGTCCCAGCAGAGGGTCGATAGCCTCGACGATCAGACCAAGTCCATGCTCGAGCGCTATCGCGCCGCGAGCTGGCAGGCGCAGCAACTCACGGTCTATGCCAAGCAGCTCGGCGAACTGGTGTCCGCGCAGGAGGGCGAACGCAGCTCGATCGAGCGTCAGATCACCGAGATGGAGCGCACCGAGCGCGAGCTGCTGCCGCTGATGCTGCGCATGGTCGAGGGGCTGGAGAAATTCATCGCGCTGGACCTGCCGTTTCTGGCGACCGAGCGCCGCGAGCGGCTGGACACGCTGAAGAAGCTCATGTCCGATCCTGAGGCGAACAACGCCGAGAAGTTCAAGCGCCTTCTGGAAGCCTGGCAGATCGAATCGGAGTACGGACGTTCGATCGGCACCGAGCGCGCCGAGGTCCAGGGCCGCACCGTCGATGTGCTGCGTCTGGGGCGCACGGCGCTGTACTACCTGTCGGCCGATGGCAAGCAGGCGGGCACCTGGAACAGCAGCAGCGGCGCCTGGGAGGCACTCCCGCATCAGCACGTCGCTCAGGTGCGGCATGGCCTGCGCATGGCGCGGGAAACGGCCGCGCCGGATCTGCTGAGGTTGCCTGTCGCTGCCGCCGCTGCGGCCGGAGCCGCGCCATGAGGCGTGACTGCGCATTCTGGCGCGGGCTCATCGCGGCGGCGTTGATGCTCGGCACCGGCACCGGAGCCTTGCACGCGCAGGCGCCTTCGCCCTCGCAGAAAGGCATGGACGAACTGCTCAAGCAGATCCGCCAGGGGACGCAGGAGGCCGCCAAGCTCAACGCAGAACGCGAGCAGCGTTTCCTGCGCAACAAGAACGAGCAGGCCGCCCTGCTGGCCAAGGCCGAGGCGGATCGCGCTGCCGCCGGCGCGCGGGCCGATCAGGCAAAAGCGCAATTCGCGGCCGGCCAGGCCCAGATCGCCGAACTCAAGAAGCGCCTGACCGAGCGCCTGGGCGACAGCGGGCAGATGTATGCGGCGATCGCGCAGTCCGCCGGCGAGTTCCGCAGCCAGATCGCCGGCTCGCTGGTTTCGGCGCAATACCCGGATCGCGCCGAGTTTCTGGATCGCATCGCACAGGCGGGCGAAGTGCCGGGCGTGGCCGACCTGGAGCAGCTCTGGTTCTTGTACGCACAAGAGGCCGCCGAGAGCGGGCGGGTGGTCCGCTTTCAGGCCGAGGTGCTCGATGCCCTGGGAGAAAAATCGATGACGGAGGTGATCCGGGTGGGCCAGTTCACGGCGCTGACCGCGGAGGGCTATCTGAGCTTGCAAGCACAGACCGCTGCACTCGCCCTGCTGCCGCGCCAGCCCGATGGCCAGTCCGGGCTTGCCGAGGATTTCAGCGCCGCCGGCGAGGGGCTGCATACGGTGCTGATCGACCCCTCGCGCGGCGACCTGCTGCGCAAGATCGCCGAGCGGCCCACCACGATGGAGCGCATCCACCAGGGCGGTGAGGTGGGCTACGTCATCATCGCCATCGGTGTGATCGGCGCGGTGCTCGCGGCCTACCAGTTCGGGTACCTGCTGCTGGTGGGTGTGAGGGTGCAGCGGCAGTTGGGGGACGTGGCGCAGCCGCGTGAGGACAATCCGCTGGGCCGCGTGCTCGCCAGCCTGAAGATCGACGCCGCGCAGGACCCGGAAGTGCTGGAGACCCGCCTGTCCGAGGCGGTGCTGCGCGAGACGCCGAAGCTGGAACGCTTCCAGTCACTGCTGCGCATGATCGTCGCCGCCGGTCCGCTGCTGGGCCTGCTCGGCACCGTGATCGGCATGATCATCACCTTTCAGGTCATCACCGAAGTCGGCGCGGGCGATCCCAAGCTCATGGCTGGCGGCATTTCGCAGGCGATGATCGCGACCGTGCTGGGCCTCATCATCGCGATCCCGCTGCTGTTCGTGAACAGCTTCCTGATGACCCGTTCGCGCAGCATCACGCAGGTTCTCGACGAGCAGGCCGCCGGGCTGCTGGCGCAGCGCTTGGAAGCGGCAGGCGGTCGCCAGCATGCTTGAGCTGATCGTCCAGTCGTTCACGGAGCAGTACGACACGCTCGGCGAGTTCCTCGATGCCGGCGGCTGGGTGACGCGCTGGATCCTCGCGGCCTGTGCCGTCCTGCTCACCGTCGTGTTCGAGCGCCTCTGGTATCTGTGGCGCATCTATCCGCGCGTGCGTGCCGCGACCCTAGCCGGGTGGAACGCGCGCAGCGAGCGCCACTCCTGGGTCGCGCACCGCATCCGCACGGCGCTGATCAGCCAGTTGCGCATGGGCCTGGAATCCGGCCTGCCCATCATCAAAGTGATGGTGCCGATGGCGCCGCTGCTCGGCCTGCTCGGCACCGTGATGGGCATGCTGCAGGTGTTCGACGCGATGGCCTTCAGCAAGGGCGGCGACACGCGCGCGATGGCCGACGGCATCTCGCACGCGATGATCGCGACCATGGCCGGGCTGGTGGTGAGCGTGATTGGGCTGTTCTTCAGCAACCTGTTCGCCTCGCGGGTGCGGGTTGAGTCGGAACGGCTGAATGATTTGATTGCGCCGGGCTGATGCGCACATGAAATTCCGCCGCCACAACCCGCCTCCCGAAGACACCGGCATCGACCTCGCGCCGATGCTCGACTTCGTGATGAACCTGCTGATCTTCTTCATCATCGCTGCGGCCTTCGTGCAGGAGTCCGGCATCCGCGTGAACAAGCCGGCCGCGAAGACCGCGCAGCAGGAGGACAAGACCAGCATCTTCGTCGCCATCTCGGCGACCAATGAGATCTGGATCAATCGCGAGCGCGTCGACATCCGCCGCCTGCGCACCGAAATCGAACGCGTGCGCCGCGACAAGCCCAAGGCCGTGGTCGTGATCCAGGCCGACCAGGACGCGCGTGCGGGGCTGATGGTGGAAGCGATGGATCAGGCGCGGCTGGCCGGCGTGCCGGACGTGTCGATCGCGGCGACACCGAAATAGCGCATGAACGCCCTGGCACAGAACCGCGGACCGCGCTGGCTGGTGCTGCCGGTGCTGGGCCTGCTCGCGACGGTGCTGCTGTTCCTGGTGCTGGGCTGGATCATCCGGGGGGATGAAGGCGAGGGGCTTGGCCCCGAGCGACTGCTCGACCCGGTGGACATCGTGCGCAACGAACCGCCGCCGGTGGAGCCGCCGAATCCGCTGGAAGCCCTGGACAACTCGCCGCCGCCGCCGCCCCCCGCCCCGCCGCCGATGGGCCGCCCCGATCTGCCGGCGCTGGACGTGCCGAGCCTGGCCCTGGACCCCAGCGCGATCGGCAACATCGTGGTGCCGGTGGCGCTGGGCGAGACCGGGCGTGCGCTGGGCAAGGTCGGCAGCTTTGGCGGCTTCGGCAGTGGACGCGGGGGGGCGGGCACGGGCAGCGGGCTGGGCGGCACCGGCAAGGGCGGCTGGAAGGGCAAGCCGCTGGTGCCGCTCTCGACCGCGCGGCCGCAGATGCCGGACTGGGCCTGCAAACAGAAGCTCAATGGCTGGGTGGAAGCAATTTTCACCGTGATGCCGAACGGCCGGGTGCAGGACGTGAAGATCGTCGAGGCCGATCCGCGCGGCGTGTTCGAGGCCGCGGCGGTGGAGAGCATTTCGCAATGGATTTACGAGCCCACCGGCAAGGCCGCCGAGGTCAAGCAGCGCGTGCCGATGAATCATGAAGACTGTGCGTACAACTGGCGCTAGACCGGACGCGCATGCGCGCGCCGTTCCAATTCGGCGGGTTCAATCCGACGTGGAGTCGCGAGAGCGACGACGGCGCGGCTTGAACCACCGGCTTGCGCCCGGACTGTTCCTCCTTTTCGCCAGTGGTGCCCACGCCGATCAGTACCGCAGCGAGGTCCACGAGATTGCGCCGCCTCCGGTCCAGACCCAGGCGGTGGATCTCGCCGCGCTGCTCAAGTCCACCACCGATCCCTACGAGCGCGCGTTGCTGCTGCGCGAACTGGCCGGAGCCGCGGCAGGGCGCAAGGATTACAAGGAGGCCCAGCGCCTGCTGCAAGAGGCGCTCGCACTCAAGTCGCTCTCCGGTCCTGCGGCGGAGATGATGAAGAAGGATCTGGCGGCGCTGGCCCTGGCCACGGGCAATATCAAGGACCAGATTCCCCTGCTGGAATCCATCGTCAAGTCCGGCAATGCCAGCCCCGAAGTCCTGGTCGCGCTGGGCGCCGCCTACGTGCAGAACAAGCGCTTCAGGGACGCCATTCCGCTGCTCAAGCAGGGCATCGCGGCGTCGACCCGACCCGACGTGAGCTGGCGCATGACCCTGATCGCCGCCCTGATTGGCGCCGGCCAGTACGCCGAGGCGGCCAGGCCGCTCGAACAGGTGCTGCGCGAAGACCCGGCGCAGCGCGAGTCCTGGCTGCAACTTGCGGCCCTGTACCTCAAGACCGGCAACAAGGAGCGCGCGCAGGCGGCCATGGAAATTGCCAGCCGCCTGGGTTATCTCAACGATGCCGCAGACCGGCTGCGGCTGGTTACGCTCACCGGGCAGATCGGCGCGCCGTTCGAGGCGGCCTCCCTGTTGCAGGGCTGGATGGGCGCCGGGCAGGTGCCGAAGAACCTGGACAACCAGAAGCTGCTCGCCGCGCTATGGGTGCGCGCGCGCGAAAGCCGGCTGGCGCTGGCGGTTCTGAACGAACTGGCCGCAGCGCGCCCGAGCCGCGAGCTGTACGAACAGATGGCGCAGCTCCATCTGGAGCGCCAGGATTACGAGCGCGCGGCGCAGGCCATGTCGCAGGCGATCCAGCTCGGCGGCAAGTCCGGCGTGGTGCTGATGAGCCTCGGGCTTGCGCGCTACCAGTTGGCCGACGTGGATGGTGCGATAGAGGCTTTCCGCGAGGCCACCGCGTTCGCCCCGCAGAAAAAGATCGCGCAGGACTGGCTCAAATACCTCCAGTCCGGACAGGCGCGCGAACAGGCGCTGGCCGCGGCCGTCACCGCCGTGCGCTCGGACTCCGACGAGATCGCGCTCAGCTCGCGGCTGCTCGGTGGCGGCGTGGTGTTGGCCTCCGGAGCGGAGAGCGGCCGCGCCATCGGCGGCCGCGCGCGCGCCACCGGCGAACTGACGCCCGTCGGCGCCGAGCGTGACGGCAACGCCGAAGGCACCATCCCGCCCTGGACCGGCGGGCTCACGCCCTCCCAGTGGCCCGCCGGCTTCAAGAAGGGCGGGCGGCTGGTGGATCCCTATCCCAACGACCGACCGTTGTTCACCATCACGGCGGCCAATGCGGACTCGTATCGAGGGATGCTGTCCAAGGGCCACCAGGCCCTGCTGGCGGCCCATCCGGGCTATCGCATGCCGGTGTACACCAGCCGGCGCGGGGTGGCGTATCCACAGGCGGTCTACGATGCGAGCCAGGCCAACATCGGCCGCGCCAAGCTGCTGGGTTCCGACGCGCTCGAAGGAGCGAAGCTGGGGTTTCCCTTCCCCAAGCCGGAAACCGGCGTGGAGGCCATGTGGAACCACCGCGTGCGCTACCGCGGCAATACCGTGGCCCTGCAGAGCCGGCAGGTCGTGCTCAATGCCGGGGGCAAGGAGACCCAGAGCGCGCGCGTCAATGAAAGCGCGTATTTCCGCTACGGCAACACCGCCGACCCGGTGGACATCAACACGCAGAACATCCTGCTGTATTACTTGCTGCGCTTTACTGGCGTGGGGCTGTCGCGCTTCGTCGCGCTGGCGCACGAGACCGCCAATTCGGAGAAGGACGCGCGCGCGATCTGGGTGGCGCCGCCGGGTTCGCCCAAGCTGTTCCGCATTCCGCCGGTGGGTTACGACCAGCCCTTCCCGGGCACCGAGGCGATGTACTTCGTCGACATGATCGACATGTACAACGGCCCCTTCGACCGCTACGTGTGGAAGCTGGTGGGCAAGCGCGAGCTCTACCTGCCGTACAACGGCTACCGGCTGTCCGATGGCAGCCAGAAATATGCGCAGCAGCTCACGCCGCATTTCTTCAACCCGGCTAATACGCGCTATGAATTGCACCGGGTGTGGGGGATCGAGGCCAGCGAGCGCGGCGGGAAGAGCCACAGGTTCGGACTGCGCGTGTTCTACATCGACGAGGACAGTTGGAACGTGGTGCTGGTCGAGAATGAGGACCGCCAGGGCAGGCTGTGGCGCTTCCAGGAAGGGCACCTGCTGCCGCTGTACGACGCGCTCGCCGCCAACAGCTTCCCGGTCATCACCTACGACCTGAAGGACGGACGCTATTACGCCAACCGCCTGCTGTCCGAGGAGCCTCCGCCGCAGTACGACCTCCGCATGGACGTGGGTGACTTCCTGCCGGCGACCGTCGCCACAAAGTACCTGCGCTGACGGCTGGCTGCCGGTTTCGGCGAGATCAAGATCAATCGAGCGGGGCTTCCCCGACAGACGCGCATTCGAGCTTCAGGCGGGATTCGATGTCATCCGCCAGCAGCCGCTCAACGATGCCGCCGACCAGAGGAATGCCGCAGGTCAGCGTCCAGTCGGACACCATGATCGTTCCTTCCGAGGAGGCTTCCAGGCGCGCTCTGGATACGGCCTTGATCGGTAGACCCTTGAGGGTGATCAGGATGCCGCCGGTTTGAGTACTGCCATTCCATTCATCGGTCTGGAAAATGGTCAGCGCGCCGCCGAGCAGCTTCTGCACTGCCGCGGGCAGCAGCACCCGGGCGCTCGCCTTGATGCTGTATCGAACGCGTAGTCCGTCCTGACCCCGGCGGCCGCCCAAATTGCACCACCTGTGGCCGGGTCAAAGTGCACCATTGCCACTGGGCATTCGCCGCACCAAGATATATAATCGTTATATATCACCTCCGGAGTCGCCCGTGGCTTCTACCTCCCCCAATACGCCCCTGCTGCTGAACTTCGCCCAGAAGGAAGCGGTGCATGGGGTGACGCGCAAGACCGTCAAGGATCTTCGGGTCGCCCTGGGCTTGACGAACGAAACAGCGGTCGTCCAGTACGCGCTCGCGGTGCTGCGCGATTCGCTCTTGCCGCGCTACGAAGCGGATGACGGGGCGGTGCCGGATGCGGTGCTCAAGCGCGTCCGAGCGGCAGTCAACCAGGACACGGCCGGCGGCAAGTCGCTTTTCGATGAGACCTAGACCGTTTCTTCCGCCTCCAGAACCGGGCGATGTGCTGTGGTGTCGCTTCCCCGAAATTGAGGGGATCAAGCCGGGTCCCAAGCCCCGGCCCTGCGTTGCGATCTGGGTGTCTGATCCGCCGCCGGACTCGGACACTCCCTATCGGGTTCGTGTGGTCTATGGAACGACGAAGATCAAGGGCAAGGCGCTCCCGCATGAGGCCGACATTGATCAGGTCTCGAACCCGGTGGCCTACAAAGCTGCCGGCCTTTCCTACTCGACACGGTTCAACTTCAAAAAGGTTGTCGTGCTCAACTACGACGAGATGTACTTTGACCGCGCTCCCCGTGGTGAGAACATAGCGCCACTACCGTCTCCCCGGATGGGGAGTCTTCATCCTTCGATGATGCGCGCGTTCTCCGCTGCGTACTCGGTTGTGAGGGATCGGCTGAAGTAGACGCCGCAGTGTGTCCGCGGGATGGCCGGTGCATCTTAGTCCGGCCACAGGTGGTGCAGTTTGAGGTGGCCGCCGGGGGGCCTGAAGCGGGTCGTTGTCCAATTGAACGATGTCCCAAGCACCGACAACCCGGTGCTTGTGCGCGTAGTACGAGGCTTGCGAAAAGCGCGCGGAGAGCGGGTCCGTGAGCAGACCGAACGGCATGCGGAACGTTCTTCTCGTGGACATGCCGATGGGCTTCGGGCTTCGGGCTTCGGGCGTTGGACAGGGGGCGGGGCGCGCGGGGTTCAGTCCGCCGCGTTCTTGAACCAGGCGATCAGGCGCACGCCCCAGTCCGCCACGGCGGCCATCACGCCGTAGAGCCAGGTCTTGATGCCGGTCCAGGTGGAATCGCGATTCTGTTCGGCTTCCAGAGTGTTGTGCCCGACCCGGGTCAGGTAGGCGTGGATGGCCTGCGACTGCTCGGCCTTGAGGGTGTCGGAGAAGGCCGGCATGCCGCGCTCGCGCTGCGCGCCGCCGAGGACGATGCCGTCGAACAGACGGTGCGTGTCGGCACTCATGTAGCGCAGGTCCGCCAAGTTCGGATGGCTGATGCCGCCGGGCCCGTGACAGTAAACGCAGTACTTGTGGTAGAGCGTGTTGCCCTCGTCGATTTGTTCCGAAGTCGCCGTGTCGGGCGGCGGCTCGGGCAGGCGGCGCGGCCGGTCCACGGCGGGCAGTTGCGTCTTGCCGCCGAGCTTGAAGGTCATCAGGCGGCCCTGCGTGGAAGGGCTCTCGCGGGTGTTGCTGGAGAAGCCGAAAGACATGCCGAAGGCGCCACCCCAACCGACCAGCACGCTCACGTACTGCTCGCCGTCCACGGTGTAAGTCACCGGCGAGCCGATCACCCCCTGTTGCACGTCGTAGTGCCAGAGCAGCTTGCCGTTGTCGGCATCGTAGGCGTCCAGATATCCGCGCCCGGTGCCCTCGAAGACCAGGTCTTCGCCGGCGCACAACGCACCGCTGTTCCAGGGCGTTTCGCTGTTGTGGCGCCAGACTTCCTTCTGTTTGACCGGGTCCCAGGCCAGCAGGAAGCCCTGCGCGGTGGCGGCCCCGACTTTTTTGACGATCTCGCGATCCAGCCAGGCGGGCACGGTGAGGTCCTTCATCACGTCCAGGCCCACGTTCCAGAACTTGGGATTGAACTCGAAGGTTTCGTCCTGGCGATAGATCATCGCCAGCTCGCGCGCCGGGATGTACACGTAGCCGGTGCCAGGATGGAAGCACATGGGCTGCCAGTTGTGCCCGCCCATGGGCGAGGGGAACTGGTACACGGGGCTGGTCTTGTAGCTGTTGTCGGTTTGGATCGGACGCCCGGTTTTCAGGTCGATGCCCTTGGCCCAGGACACGTGCACATAATTCTCGGCGGACAGCAGCTCGCCGCTGGCGCGATCCAGCACGTAGAAGAAGCCGTTCTTGGGCGCCTGCATGATGACCTTGCGCGGCTGTCCGCTAACTTCCAGTTCGGCGAGCACCAGGTGCTGGGTGGCGGTGTAGTCCCAGCCGTCGCCGGGCGTGGTCTGGTAGTGCCAGACGTATTCGCCGGTCTCTGGGCGCAGGGCGACGATGGACGACAGGAACAGATTGTCGCCGCCGGCCGGGCTTCGGATCTCCTTGTTCCAGGGCGAGCCGTTGCCGACGCCGATGTAGAGCAGATCGAGGTCCGGGTCATAGGCCATCGAGTCCCAGACCGTGCCGCCGCCGCCGATTTCCCAGTACTTGCCGCTCGGATCCCAGGTTGCCGCCGCTTTTTCGAGAATCGGGCTTTCAAAGGGTTTGGCCGGGTCGCCGGGTACGGTGTAGAAGCGCCACGCCATTTCGCCGGTCTCGGCGTCGTAGGCGCTCACGTAGCCGCGCACGCCCAGCTCCGCGCCTCCATTGCCGATCAGCACCTTGCCCTTCACCACGCGCGGCGCGCCGGTGATGGTGTAGGGGCGTGCGAGGTCCACGGTGAGCTTGTCCCAGACGATGGCGCCTGTTGCGGCATCCAGCGCCACCAGCCGCCCATCGAAGGTGCCGACGTAGAGCTTGCCGTTCCACATCGCCATGCCGCGGTTGACGATGTCGCAGCAGCCGTACTGGCCGCGGTCGCGATCCACTTTCAGATCATTCGTCCACAGCAACTTGCCGCTGCGTGCGTCCACCGCGTAAGCCGTGCCCCATTCGCCGGTGAAGTAGATCACACCGTCCACGACCAGAGGCGTGGCTTCCAGTCCACGTTTGGTTCCGAGGTCGAGATACCAGGCCAGACCCAGGTCCTTGACGTTGGAACTACTGATCTGACTCAGCGGGCTGTAGCGCTGCTCGTCCTGCGTGCGGCCATGCTGAATCCAGTTGGCGGTCTCGGCACCGGCGGAAGCAAGACGCGCAGCGTCTACTGCGGTGCCCTGGGCGAACACGGGCCCGCCTACCAGCATCGATAGCAGTACGCCGAGGGCCGCGGCACGATGCGCGCGCAAGTTACGAATAGACACCTGAAACCTCCGTGAAGCAGGAAAGGGCATGTCGGCGCCGGGCCGGACAAGCGAAATGCGGACCCCGCGCTCTTATGCGGCAGGAAGCCCTAGCGCACGCTCCAGTTCTGCCAGGGCATCCGCGCAATACACAGAAATTCGCTGCACATGGGGCAGGGCGTCGCGCCAGGCGGTGAAGCCGAAATTCAGATCGTCGCCATAGCGCACGCAGGTGATATTGAGCGCCTGCCCGTGATACAGCACCGAGGCGGGGTACATCGCGTCGAGACGTGCGCCGAACAGGTACAGGTGCTCCGGCGGTCCGGGCACGTTGGAGATCACGACATTGAACATCGGTCGGGTGCGGCCGGCCAGGCCCATCGCCTGCTGCAAGGCGTAGGGGCCCATGACCGCCAGCGAGAACGCGCCGACCGTGGTGCGCGGCAGGGCGCTGACCTGATCCTTCAGCGCGCGAGTCGAAGCGTGGACTCTCTCGAGTCTGGTCAGGGGATCGGCCTCGTTGGTCGCGAGGTCGGCAAAGCCGAAACTGATGGCGGTGCCGACGCTGATCTCGTCGGCGGGACGCACGCTGATGGGAATACAGGTGTTGAGGCTCTTCTTTTCCGGTAGCTCGCCAGCTTCCTCAAGCAGCCGGCGCAGGCCCGCGCCGCAGATCGCCAGCACCACGTCGTTCACCGAGACTTTTGCCGCCTCGGCCACACGCTTCAGCCGCGCCAGCGGGTAGCGCTGCGTCGAGAGCCTGCGCTGCGCGGTGATGCGTCCGTTCAGCACGGTGCTCGGGGCCGAGAACGCGGTCACCAGGTGCTCCACCCGGCGCGCCCGCGGCACCAGCATCGGGTACAGGTTGGCGACCGACTTCATCACCAGGCCGCGGCGCGTGGCGACGGATCTGTCCTGCGCCACCGCCTTGGCCGACGGGACTTTACGCTTCGAGCGGCTCGGGTCCACACAGGCCCAGGGCGCGGGCCGGATGTCATCGGCCGTCGCCGACATCGCGCGCTGGAACATGCGCATGCCGGCGACCCCGTCGATGAGCACGTGGTGAATCTTGATGAACAGCGCGAAGCGATTGCCCTCCAGGCCCTCGATGACATGGCATTCCCACATCGGTCGGCGCAGGTCCAGCGCGTTGGCGTGCAGCCGTGACACCAGTTCGCCGAGTTCGCGTTCGCCGCCGGGCTGGGGCAGGGCCAACCGTCGAACGTGGTACTCCATGTCCGGCTTCCCCGAGGTGTCCAGCATCGGTACCAGGCTGGACAACAGGCCATCGCGCAGGTGCAGATTCCAGGGCTGGACCAGCGTGTCGATGGATCGCAGATGGTCGGCCAGATCGCGCATGTAGCCTGGCCCCGCCGTCGCAGGCGGCTCGAAGATCATCAGTGCGCCGACATGATTGGGGGTGTCGCGCGTCTCCAGGAACAGCCAGCCCAGATCGAGGGCGGGCACCAGACGGGTACTCATCTCAGGGGTGCTCCGAGTGTGGGCGCTACGCCCGAGCGGGGTGGGCAGCGAATGCAGGCTGAATCGGAGAGGGCTGACGGGCGTGAGTCGCTCGCCAGCCCAAAGGGTTTACTCGACGATTTTCAGTTCGACGCGGCGATTCAACTCACGTCCTTCGTCGGTCTCGTTGTCGGCAATCGGCTCGGCCTCTCCATAGCCCTTGGACTGCATCCGGTCTGCGGCGATGCCTTTCCAGGTCAGGTACGCCACGACGCTCGCGGCACGCCGCTCCGACAACGCCTGGTTGTACTCGTCAGTGCCCTTGGCATCGGTGTGACCACCCACTTCGACCCGGACATTGGTCGCGCTGTTCATGGCTTCGGAAACGCTGTCGAGGATGGTCTTGGCGTTGACCGTCAGCGCATCGCGATCGAACTCGAAGTTCACACCGCGCAGCACGATCTTGTCACCCGCCGCACAGCCTTCGAGCGTGATCGGCTGGCCGGGCTCAGGGGTCTTGCACTCGGCCTTGACCGGCACCGGGCAACCATCGGCATCGACCGCCGTACCCGCAGGGGTATCGGGGCATTTGTCCAGATCATCGGGGACGCCGTCACCGTCGCTATCGACCGGCGCGACGGCCGGTACCACCTCCACGGGTTCCGGTTCCGCCGGTGGTGGCGGCGGGACCGGGCCGGCGCCGATCGGAATCAGCAGGCCGACATTCGCCACCAGCTCGTTCAGCGCATTGTTGTTGGTCTCGCTGGTCCGATCACCGTCATGCATGTCGCTGCGGAAGGCGAGTTCCGTGCGGATCGAGATGTCGGATACCAGGAAGTTGAAAGGCCCGAAGAGATAGCCACCGCCGATCGTCCACAGAATGGTGTCGTAATCAGGATCATCACCCGGGTGGTCCTCGAACCGGCCGTAGCCAAGTCCACCGACAACGAAGGCGTTTCCCTTCTCGACGGGGAAAAGCAGGCCGCGAACGCCGCCGGATAAAAGCTTCGCAGAACCTCCGCCGTCTTCGGCGTCATAGCTTGAATAGTGCGTTTCCAGTTCAAACCCGAAGCGGTCCTGAAACAGCTTGCCGAACGTCAACGTGGCTCCCAGGCCGTCGTCCGTCCCCCGGTTCGAGTCCACTAGCACGTAGGACGCCATGGGCGACACATAGAAGCGGTTCGCGATCGCGGTCGAGGCGCTCTTGTTGGATGTGCCTGATTCCTCAGACGCCGGCGTGCTCGATTCTTCCGGGGCAGCCGTACTCGATTCCTCCTGGCCCCAGGCCGTGCCGGCCACCCCGACGATGACCGCTGCCAACAGCATTGCGCTTGTTTTCATTTATCTCCCCTTTGAAAGGCCGGTATATGACTGTCCTTCGCTCGCGTCACCGATCAGGGCGCGCGTCATGTCGGCCGCTTTACGAAACGACGCGGCATGAATCCAAGACCAAAATATGTGTATAGTTTGTAGTTATACTATGCGCTTTGTCAATGATCGTTCGAAACGATTTAAGCGCTCTTGTCTGCCCGACACCGATAAAGGGGCGCCCAGCGTATTAATAGAGTGCGCATCCACACTCTGCACTGCCGCGCCCAGTCAGACTCACGGAACGATCCCACCACACACTCATCATCGCGATGGCGGCCGGAGCCGAGCGGACGACGCAGGGTGCGCTTTGCGTCCAGGTGGGCCAGGCGCCCGCGAACATGACGCGTATCCTGTTTCTGCTGCGCACGGAAAAGTTCGTCGCCGTCAAATTCGATGCTCGCGACGCTCGTTGCAAGAAGATTGTCATCACGCCGACCGCGCTGTGACGGTGATGTCGGCGGGGGAAGCCGCCTGACTGCCAGCCCGGCTGGGAGTCGCAGTTCGGGCTGACCTGGACGTTTGACTGACCCGAAAAGAGCATTCCGCGAGCATACAAAACGGCGCCCGTCTGCGGGTCAGCCGTAGAAACAGAGCGCCAAACGCCAGCGAGGTGGCGCTCCGGCGCCGTAGAACCTGCGCAGCGCAGCCAAGTCAAGGCGCGGCGGCGCCTGGAGCTTGCACACTGATGCCACGAGACTTCGCATCGAAGCCAAGTCGCTGCGCAGTGACGCCAAGTTGTTGCGCGCCGACGCCAGCACTACCCTTGTTTTCGTATTCAATATTAAACATAATGAACACACAAACACTCATGGATCCTGCCATGGCCCAAACGACAATGACGGTTCGCCTGAACGAGACGCTGAGCGACTTCGTGGCAGCCAACGTGGGCGAAAGCGGTGCCTACGAGAATGTCAGCGAGTACATGCGCGACCTCATTCGCCGCGACAAGGAGCGGGTGGATCGGGAAGCCTTCGACCGACTCAAGGCCGAACTAACGCAGGCCTATGCGGCGCCCGACTCTGCCTACAAGCCTCTAACAGCCGCCGACGTGATCTCGCGCAATCGGTCCTGATCAGGGTCTTCCGTTTGTGAGCCAGATTCGCATCCAGGAAGCCGCGTCGTGGCGGCTGGACGAAATCTATCGCTACACGCGCGAGCGTTGGGGCGAGCCTCAGGCCAAACGCTATATCACGGGCCTGTTCGATGCGTTCGATCGGATCGAATCGCATGGCGTCGCTTCCAGGCCCGTCCCGGCCGAGTTCGGCGTGCAGGGGTTCTTCTTCCGCTACGAGCGTCACCTCGTCTACTGGCGGCGCCTGTCCAACGACGACATCGGCATCGTGACGGTCCTTCACGAGCGCATGCACCGGATCGAGCGGCTACGGGATGACTTTTTCGGAGAGCAGCCACCGGACAAGGGTTCGGGCCATTCGTAGCGGTTCACGGTTCGTTGATCGCGCCGAAGACTGCTCAAATCACTGGCGCGAGCAGTTCAACTTGTGTGTGGGCGCTGCGCGATTCCGATGTCGTTTGCTGTTCGACTTGGTGGCGGTCTGCGCCGTGCGCGGCAACCGGAATTTCGCGGCCGGGAGAGGAAAAACCTTGCGCAGGATTACATTTGCACTTGGGTTTTGGCGCTGGCACGCATCTCAGGCGGATGAACAAGGCTTCTGCGCCTTTGAATGCTTGGCGAGCAACTGACAGCCAATCGCCGGGTCGCCTATTCGGCGTCCGGCGATCCTCTCAAAGAAGTCTGTGCGAGTTATTGTCCGTCAATTCGGTCGGCATGGGTTCGCGACCCGTGCCGACCGAGTTGGACGGACGCGACACTTTACGTCGTGTGAGTCGCGACGGAAGGCGTCGTCGTCGGAACGTCGTCAACCGCAAGCTTTTTCGGCGGGCGGATCAAGAATGCCGCGAAGGCCGGCAACATGAAGATCGCCGCCAACGCGTTAGCCAGGAACATGATGGTGAGCAGGATGCCCATATCTACCTGGAACTGGAGGCCCGACATCATCCAGGTCGCCACGCTCGCGGCCAGCGCCAGTCCGGTGAACACCACCGCCTTGCCGGTCTGGTGCAGAGTGTTGGCAAAAGCTTCGCGCATCGCCATCCCTTTCTCCTTGATGTTCTCCTCGAGCACCGAATAGATGTAGATGCCGTAGTCCACGCCAATGCCCGCCGCGAACGCAACGGTGGCGATGTTCGACACCTTCACGCCGATCTGGAGGAACACCATGATCGCGTAGGTGAAAACCGACACTGCGGCCAGCGGCACGAGAATGCAGATCACGCTGGCGATCGAACGGAACGACACCCAGACACTGACTGCGATGGCGGCGTAGAGCCACAGCAGTACCGTCGGCTCGGTTTCCTTCACCACGTCGTTGGTCGCCGCCATCACGCCCACGTTGCCCGTGGCGAGTTTGAATTTCACTGGGGCATCGGCGGGCTGCTCGGCGACGAACTTGTCGAACGCCGCAATCACGGTGTCGATGGTCTTGGCCTTGTGGTCCGTGGTGAATACGAACAGGGGCATCGCGCTGCAGTCCTCGTTGAGCAGACCAGTGGAACTGGGGAAGGGCTGCACCGTGACCACCAGGGCACCGGACTCGCGTGGCAGCGCCTGCCATTTCGGATTGGTCTCGTTGTAGCTGTTGAAAACCATCTTCTGCATCTTGGGCATCGACAGCGTCGACTGCACGCCAGGTGTGTTCTCCATGCGCCAGGCCAACTTGTCGATAGTGCTGATCACGGCGTGATCGATACAGCCGTCGGCCTTTGTCTCGGCGATGATCTTGAGCACGTCCACGCCGATGGCGAAATTATTGACGATCGCGTCAGTGTCGAGGTTGTAACGCGAATCCGGGCGCAATTCCGGCGTTCCCGGGTGCAGTTCGCCGATAGCCAGATCCTGCTTGATGTACTCGGCCCCGCCCCAGACCAGCGCCGAGACGCCCAGCACCGCCGCCGCATAGGGCTTGAGGACCAGGTACGACGCGAATTTCCAGACCGGCTCGAGGGCCTTGTCGCGGGCGTGTTGGTGCCTGCGGAACTTCTCTGGGTTCTTGATCGGGATGTAGGTCAGCAGGCAGGGCAGCAAGACCTTCTTGCACACCACCACCGCGACTAGTCCGAGGCAGGCGTTGACGGCCATCTCCTGCACGATGCCGATCGGGATGAGCAGCAGGGTGCCGAAACCGATGACGTTAGTGATCAGCGCGGTGATGCCGGGAATGACCAGCCGCTTGTACATCGCCATCGAGGCGTCGTAACTGTTGCGGCCGTTGTCGGCAATTTCCAGCAGCCAGAAGCTGGCGATCTGGATGCCGTGCGAGACACTGATGGCCATGACCAGGAAGGGCACCAGGATCGCAAAGGGGTCGAGGCCATAACCGAACAGGTGCAGCAGGCCCAGCTCCCAGATCACGGCCAGGATGCCGCAGGACAGCGGAATCAGCGCGACCAGCGCAGAGCCGGTGTACAACCAGAGTACGGCCCACACCAGCAAGATCGTCAGCGCAAAAAAGCCGACCACTTCGGATGATTTATCGGCCACGTCGCCCACGATCTTGGCGAAGCCGATGATGTGGATGTCGATGTTGGGGTTGTACTCAGGGTTGGCGGCTTCGGTGATGTCGAAGTCGCGGCCCTTGAACACCTGCGACTGCAGCTTGCCGGAGTCGTCCTTGTAGGACACCTCAACATCCTGGAACGCGAACAGCATGCCCTCAGGAGCCTTGTAGCCGAGGTGAACGACCTGGCCCGCCTTGAGGGCGGTGGAATCCTGCTTGAGCTTGTACTCCCAGCGCTTGTCGCTGATGAAGCGCTGACGGATTTCCTCCATGCGCGCAGCCGTCACGAAATAATCCAGTTTCGCGTCGGTGACCGGATCGCGCTCGAGCAGCTCGCCGAAGATCATCGCGCCGGTCTGATCGTTGGCGATCAGACGACCGATGATGCCGGACTTCTCCACGTTCTGACGCACCTTCTGCAACATCTCGGGCGTCGGCGTGAAATCCGCCGGGACTACGTTACCACCCTGGAATCCGTCTTCCACCACCTCCAGGTAGCGCACGTCGGGGGTCACCATGGAGCTGACCCGCGAGCGATCCATGCCGGGTAGAAAATACAGCGCATCGGTGGCCTTGCGCAGCGTCGTCATGAACTCCGCGTTGTAGATGTCTCCCTTGCCCTCTTTCTGCTTGATCGCCATCAGCACCAAGTTCGCGCCACCAAACTCCTTTTGGTACTGCTGAAAGACCTGGATGTATGGATGCCCGAGCGGTAGCTGCTTCTCGAAGCCGGCGTCCAGGCGCAACTGGGTGGCATGGAACCCGAGAAAGAGCGTTGCCAGAAGGATGACGATCAGGGTTCGCGCGCGCTTGTGAAAGATGATTGGGACCGTGATGTCCACGTACCACTTCGCGAACCCGCTTTTGGCTTCACCGTGCATAGAACCAATCCTCGGCAATTTGAGTGGACGGTCACCTAAACATGCAGGACGCCGAACAGCGCCTGCCTGGCGGGGTGACTTCTACGTACCTGCCGCTGCAGAACGCAGGGTGCATAGTACAGAGTAATGATAACCGCAAAAGACTAATTCGCCCGAGCGCGAGCGTCAAGCGGCGAGCCGTAGCTACCGTCATCCACTCGCCCTGAGCACGGGTGCGCAGGTGATGGCGCGGCGAAGTTTGGCAGAGCCCCGCTGCAGATAAGAAGATATAGAATTGTTTATAAAGGATAAATAAAATTTTCTAATTTTCGAAAGCCACACCGTGGTGCCGCCGGCCGTCGCGGCGCCGCTTGCCGGCTGAGGTATGGCAAGTCGACTCGGCGCGGGATGGGCACCGTCAGCACTCAACTTGCTGGGTGCCGAGTCCTTGCATTCTGGATTTTAGCAAGTGTAGAGTGTGTAGTGTCGCTATGCGATATGCGCGAGATGTCTCGTCCGGCGGATGCGCGGCTTGCGAAGCGCCGACCCTCGGGCATCCCAATTACATGACATGGAACGGCAGGAGCAAAAGATGAAATACGCAAGATGGTGGATTCCCGCGGTTGCCTCACTGCTGGTCACTGCGCCGCAGTTCGCGGCGGCCAAGGCGTCTCCCGAAGAAGCGGCCAAACTCGGCAAAGAGCTGACGCCGGTCGGCGCGGAGCGCGCCGGCAACAAGGCCGGCACGATCCCCGAATGGACCCCGATCAAGGCTTTCGGAAATCCCAAGGGCGAGTTTCCCAAGAACCCGGAGGTTGAGAAGGACAAGCCGCTCTTCACCATCACCGCCAAGGATGTCGCCAAGTACGCGGACAACCTTTCCGAGGGTCACAAGGAGCTGTTCAAGCGTTACCCCGACACCTACAAGATGATCGTCTATCCGTCGCGTCGCGTCGCGACGTTTCCGGACAAGATCAACGAAGAGACGATGAAGAACGCCACCCGCGCCGAACTTGATGGCGTGGACAACCCCAAAGGCGCCTATGTTGGCTTCCCTTTCCCGATCCCGTCCTCCGGCGCGGAACTACCCTGGAACCATCGCTCCAAGTGGCGCGGTGAGAATGTACGCCGCTACAACAACCAGATGATCGTGCAGCAGGACGGCAAGTTCTCGCTGACCAAGATCGTCGAGGACGTGCAGTTCGATTATTCGAGCATCAAGCGCGAGAACCCTGCGGAACTCAAGCCCGGCGTCACCTTCATCAAGTACCTGTCGCAGACCATCTCGCCGCCGCGCATCGCGGGCACCTACATCCTGGTGCACGAGAAGGCCGGTTTCGGGCCCGAGGGCCGTGCGGCCTGGCTATACGCCCCGGCGCTCAAGCGCATCCGCCGTGCCCCGGCCGTGTGCTGCGACAACCCGTATGAAGGCACCGACGGCCACCAGTTCTACGACCAGGTGGACATGTACAACGGCGTGCTGGAGCGCTTCACCTGGAAACTGGTCGGCAAGAAAGAAATCTACACGCCGTACAACTCGTACAAGATCGCCGGAAACTCGATCAAGTACGCCGACATTGCCAAGCCCAAGCACATCAACCAGGAACTGCCGCGCTACGAGCTGCACCGCATGTGGGTGTTGGAAGCGGACAACAAGCCGGAAGCTCGCCACACCTTCAAGAAGCGAATCATGTACTTCGACGAGGACACCTGGAATATCACGATGATTGCCGACTACGACCAGCAGGGTCAGATCATGCAGTTCCAGGAAGGGCACCTGGTCCAGTTCTCCGCCACCCTGGCGTCATCCACCGTGCCCGAGGTGATCTATCACCTCAACTCCGGCCGGTATTTCGTGACCGCGATGTTCAACGAAGACCAGCCCTTCGACACCACGGTCGACTACTCGGGCGAATTCTTCGAAGCGGACTCGGTGCAGAAGAAGGCGTCGAAGTAAGCGCGGGCTAATTCGTAGCGTCATTCAATCAGGTCAGAGGCAGGCATGACCCGTCGGCGCTGAAGCGCCGGCGGGTCATGATCGTACTCAACCGGTGGACCGTAGATGTGGATTGGGCATCAGCCCAACTAAACAAATCAGTGTGAGGAGCTGACCAATGAGAAAGCTGGGGACGAGGAGGAGTTTCAGGAAGACGACGATGGCCTTGGTCGCGTCGTCTGGGTTGTGGCCGACGCTTGGACCGGCGATCGATTTCAATTTCGACGTCGGCGAGTATCCCGTAGAAGCGGTGCTCAACAATACCGCGACCCTGGGGGCGGCCTGGCGTCTGGAGAACCGCAAGGATTACCTGATTGGCAAGAGTAGCCTGGATCCTGATGTGTGCGCCGGTGTCTATCAGGCCTGCCAGGGTTTGCAACGGCTACAGAATTATCCGGCGGAAAAGCTGCGGCGCTCCCGCGGCGCGGCATCGAACAACTTCGACGATGGCAACCTCAACTATTCGCAGGGGGACATCGTCCAGGCGCCGTTCAAGTTCAATCAGGATCTCACGCTGACCTCGGGCAATTACGGCCTGTTCCTCCGCACGGTCCTGATCTACGACCATCCCAACTACCATAACTTTGTCCAGACCCAGCGCAATGCCATCACGCCTGAAAACGCCGACGACGTGGCGTTCGATGGCGTCGTGGGCCTCGGCGGAGAGCAGATCGAGAATCGCTACCTGCCGCGGGTGTTCGGTGCCGGCGCTGCGACGCGCGAGGAGCGCACGGACGACGAGGCACTCGACCAACTCGGCCTGCGCTACGACATCCTGGACTTCAACGTGTTTGGCAAGTTCGAGTTGTCCGACGATCGCGAACTGCTGGTTCGTCTCGGCCGCCAGCAGATCAATTGGGGCGAAAGCACCGTCGCGGTGATCAACAGCGTCAACCAAGTCAATCCCGTCAACGCCAACAGCCTCTACCGCGTCGGCTTCGGCTTGCTGGAAGAGCTGTTCTCGCCGGTGGGCATGCTCAGGCTGTCCACCGAACTCGTCGATAATGTCGGCATCGACGTCTATTACCAGTACGAGTGGGAGCCGATTGAAATTCCGACCCCGGGCAGCTTCATGTCCTTCGCCGATGTCGGCAGCTACAACCTGATCGACAACGTCAACGCGAGCTTTGGCGGCTCGGCCGTGGATACGGAGCGCGTCGGCTTTCCGCTCAACAATCCCCTCACTACGGTGGCCAACACCAGCGCGACCATTGACCGCGTCCATGACCGCAACCCCAGCGACCAGGGTCAGTACGGTATCTCGCTCAAGTACTACGCGGACTGGCTCAACAATGGCACTGATCTCAGCGTCTATTTCGTCAACTACCACTCGAAGCTGCCCTATGTGAGCGCCATTGCGGCGGACGCGAGCTGCGCGCGCCGGGAAGGCAATCCGCTGGGCCGGGATTCCGTCAATACCTTTGAACTGCTCAACGACTGTCCGAATTTGCCCCTGTCCAGTTCTACCCTGGGCGTGGCGAACCTTCTCACCAATGATGTCGTCAGCCTGCTGGCGCAGAGTCCATTGACCGCCGCCGATTTCGGGCTCGGGGAACTCACCACCCCGCTGCAGGTGATCAACGGCTTGGCCGGGTTGCTCACCCCAAAGCCGGGGCAGCCGTTCAGCAGCGTGGTACAGCTCGATTCGCCGGACATCTTCCTGGAGTACCCGGAAAACCGGCAGATGTATGGCTTCAGTTTCAACACGACGTACGGCGAGTACTCCTTCCAGGGCGAACTGGCCTATCGGCCGAACGTGCCGCTGCAGGTGGCGCTGGTGGATGTCCTGTTCACGTCGCTGGGTCCGACGCTGTCGCGCTGCGACCACGAAGGCATCCAGTGCCAGGGCAGCACCAACACACTCGGGTTTACGGAGAACGGGGGGGGGCAGTACTCGCTCTATCCGAGCAATGACTTCGTCGATGCCAGCGGCGCTAACCCGTTCCCGGACACGATCAACCTGTTTGTTGGTTCCGTTCCCGGGTCGCGGCGGTCCTTCCCGAGCTACCTGGAAGCCTATCGTGGCGTCCCGATGGGCGAAACGGCGCCACGCAGCTACGTGCAGGGATGGATCCCGGGCAAGGTCATGCAGTACACCTTTGGCGCGACCCGCGTGTTGGGAGCGTCCGAGAACTGGTTCGGCGCCGACCAGATCATCCTGCTGCCGGAAATCGCCGCGACCCATGTGCTCAACATGCCGGACTTCGACGAGTTGCAGATCGAAGGGCCGCTCAGTTCGTACACGCATGCCAGTGCAGGCGCGGACGGCAGCGGCGCGGACGGCTCGCGCCAGGCCTGTGCGAACAACACGCGCACCTGCACGGTCGGGCCCGACGGCCTGCGTTTCAACCCCTTCCAGGCGCGTCGGGATGCGTTTGCGGATGCCTTCTCCTGGGGGTACCGCCTGGTCGCGCTGACCCGATACGAGTCCGTGCTCCCGGGCATCAGCATCGCTCCTCTGTTCATCTGGCAGCACGATGTGGGCGGAAACGCGCCGGGACCGGGCGGAAATTTTGTCGAAGGGCGCAAGACGCTGTTCTCGATTCTGGAAATCCGCTACGAGAAGGCCCTCTCCTTCAACATCATCTACAACGCGTTTTTCGGCGCTGGTCAGGACAATGTCTACCAGGATCGCGACAACGCCGGGTTCTTCGTCAAGTACCAGTTCTGAGCGGTACCGACCGTCTTTCAACCCGCAGCGACGCTGCCTTTCAAGTGCGAGGACTCATGAACCGTCATTCTTCTTTCAGGCAAGGCGCGGCAGCGGTGGCCACCACCGCTTTGTTGCTGCTTGGGGCGGGGCAGGCGTCGGTGGCGCAGGACGCGGTGGATGCAGCGCCCCAGGCCGCCGAGATGGCGCCCAAGGCAGTGTCGGCCCAGATGAACGATGTCGCGTTGGCGGGAGGCTCCCTGGTCGCTGTGGGCGACCGGGGCGTGATCCTGACCTCCGCCGACGGCAAGTCCTGGAAGCAGTCTGCCTCGCCGGTGGATATTTTGCTGAACGCGGTTTACTTCGCGGATGCAAAAAACGGATGGGCGGTCGGGCACGACGCATCCATCATCCATACTCAGGATGGTGGCACCACGTGGTCGGTGCAGAACTACGCGGCCGCTGACAATCGGCCATTCATGGATGTGCTGTTTCTGGATGGGCAGAAGGGGTTCGCGATCGGTGCCTACGGCCTGTTCAAGACCACCCAGGACGGTGGCTCCACCTGGACCGATTTCTCAGACCCTGCCTTTTCCGAGAGAAATCCGCATCTCAACGGGCTGACCCGTCTGGGCGATGGCAGCCTGCTGCTGGTGGGGGAGGCCGGGCTGGTGGCGACCTCGGCGAACGGGCAGGCCTGGACCCTTCATCCCACTGGTTACGAGGGCTCGCTGTTTGCCGCGATCCCTCGCGGCGAGCGGGGAGTGATGGTCGTGGGCATGCGGGGTACCGCCCTGGAGACAGCCGACAGCCTGTGTCCAGAGTGGCGAAAGGTCGAGACGGGCACGGACAAGTCGCTGTTCGGGCTCACTGATCTCGGAGCAGGGCGCGTGGCCATCGGTGGAAACGGCGGGTCGCTCAGCCTGCTGGCTCCTGGAAAGCCACCGCAGGTCCTGACGCCACCCCCAGAGGCCGGACTGTCTCTGTCAACGGCTTATGGCGGGCTCGCGTATTGGAATAACACCTTGCTGGCGTTGACGGATCGTGGCGTCAAGGTCGTTTATACACAGCCCTGACGGAGAAGTTGCCCAATGCTCCGATCGCGGCCCGCAACTTGCGGGGCGTTACAATTCTGGTCTCAATCCTGAATCGAGGTCAAAGTGGCTAGGAAAAAGGCGGAAGCACCTCCAGACGCGCCCTACCGGATCCGTGATCTGGCAGAGTCATCTGGCTTCAGCCGGGAAACCATCCGGTTCTACATTCTTCAGGGGCTATTGCCTCCGCCGGTCAAGACCTCCCTGAACATGGGCTGGTACACGGACCGTCACCTCGAATTGCTGTCGCTGATCCGCAAGCTGCAGAACGAGCGCTTCCTGCCGCTCAAGGCGATCAAGAGCCTGATGCAGGGTGCAACCGATGACTTCGAGTTTTCCGATCAGCAGATGGAAGTGCTGGGCGAGTTGCGCCGGCTCTTGTCGACCGAGCACCGGGATCTGGTGGTCAGCGAAGATCCGGCGAAACTGGCTCAGGAAATGGGTCTTTCGCGCCGCGAGCAGAAAGAGTTGCGCGCGCTGGGCTTTGCGGAATCCGGTGTCGCCACGTTTTCCGACGTGGAGGTGACACGCGTGTGGCTGCAGATGAAGGAAGCTGGACTTACCGAGGAGCGCGGATTCAGCCCGCGCGACCTGGGTTACATCATCGATCTGGTCGAATCCGCCGTTGCGCGCGAGTTGGAAATCTTCCAGCGCCGCATCGACCATATGTCCACGACCGAGGCGCGCAAGCTGCTGGACGTGGTTATTCCCTCGATCAATTCCATTTTCTCGATCCTGCACGAGCGTCGTCTGAATGCCTACGTCCAGGCCTATTTCGAGAACGCGCTCAAGCGCAAGAAAGCGCCCGGAAAATCCTCGAAGCCGGGCGAGCAAATGGCCGCCTGAAGCTGGCCTTTCAGGCGGAGATTGGCGGGTGAGGATGAGTCGTCGAACCTGAGAGGATCCGAGTGAAGAGCCGCCGCGCCAAGCCTCCCGCAGGAACCTCGTACCGGGTTGGCGAGTTATCAAAGCTGAGCGGCGTGTCTGTTCAGACCATCCGGTTTTACGTCACCCAGGGACTGCTGCCCGCTCCGGTCAAGACCGCCCGCAACATGGGCTGGTACTCGGACGTCCACGTCCGGCTGCTGCGTCTGGTGCAGAAGCTGCAGCACGAGCGTTTTTTATCGCTGAAGACCATCCGGACCCTGGTGCAAGCCAACGAGGGCCTGGAATTTACCGGTGACGACGAGGAGCGGCTGGAGCATTTGCGTGCGCGCCTGGAATCGAGTCCGGCGAGACCGGCGGCGGATACAAGGCCCGCGGGTTCTGCGGACCTCGCCAGACTGACTGAGCGCGAGCAGTCTGTGCTGCGGTCGCTGGACCGAAGTCCGGAGCGCAAGGGCGGCGAGGTCGATGCGAGCCTGCTTCGATTGTGGGTCGCGATCCGGGATTCGGTCGGCGCGGTTGGCAGCGTCTCTCCCGAACTCCTGCGCCATATCAGCGATCTGGCCGACCGCGCGGTGTCCCACGAACTGGAAATTCTCGGCGAGCGATTCCGCGCCATGTCCCCGGAGGAGGGGGAGAAGATTCTGGACGTGGTGATTCCGGGGCTCAACCAGTTGTTCGCGCTGCTGCACCAACGCAGCGTCGGTCGGTACTTCGGGTCGCAGGCAAAGGCTGCGGACCGGCAAATCCAGCAAGAGGAGAATCCAGGATGAATACCACAGCCACAGCGATGCCGCAGGCGCACCAGGGCGCCGCGTATGCCATCCCGCTCGAAGACATCGACGTCAGCAACCCGGAGCTGTACCGCAACAACACCATGTGGGCTTACTTCGAGCGCCTGCGCCGCGAGGACCCGGTGCATTACTGCGCCAAGAGCCTGTTCGGGCCGTACTGGTCGGTGACCAAGTACAAGGACATCATGCAGGTCGAGACGCATCCCGGGATCTACTCCTCGGACTCGCGCCGCGGAGGCGTCACCATCCTGGATACGAATACGGCGGTGCAACTGCCGATGTTCATCCAGATGGACCCGCCGCAGCATGACGAGCAGCGCAAGGCGGTCAGCCCTATCGTTGCGCCGGAAAATCTCGTGCGGCTGGAAGCGATCATCCGCCGGCGCACCGGCGAGGCGCTGGACAGTCTGCCAGTCAGCCAGGAGTTCAACTGGGTCGAGAAGGTTTCGATCAACCTCACCACGCAGATGCTGGCGACCCTGTTCGATTTTCCCTGGGAGGACCGCTCCAAGCTCACCTTCTGGTCGGACGCCACCCTGGCGCTGCCGGGCGAGGGCCTGGTGGAGTCCGAAGAGCATCGCATGCAGATCATGGGCGAGTGTGCGGCCTACATGACGCGGCTGTGGAACGAGCGCGTCAACGCCGAGCCGGGTGCCGACCTGATCTCGATGATGGCGCACGATGATCGCACCCGGAACATGTCGCCCGAAGAGTATCTGGGCAACGTCCTGCTGCTGATCGTCGGCGGCAACGACACCACGCGCAGTTCGATGACCGGCGGCCTGCTGGCGCTCAATGAGAGTCCCGAGCAGTACGAAAAGCTGTGCGCCAATCCGGCCCTGATTGCGCCGATGATTCCGGAGATCGTGCGCTGGCAGACGCCGCTGTCGCACATGCGGCGGACGGCGACCGAAGACACCGTGCTTGGCGGCAAGAACATCCGCAAGGGCGACAAGGTGGTGATGTGGTATGTCTCCGGCAACCGTGACGAAGAGGCCATCGAGAATCCGAACGACTTCATCATCGATCGTGCCCGACCGCGTCAGCACCTGTCGTTTGGCTTCGGCATCCACCGCTGTGTCGGCAACCGGCTGGCGGAAATGCAGCTCCGCATTCTGTGGGAGGAAGTCCTGCAGCGCTGGCCGAAACCCGGGCAGCTCAAGGTGATCGGAGAGCCTGTGCGCGTGCCTTCGCCGTTCATCAAGGGCTATGAGTCGATGCGAGTGCGGATCGACGCCTGAGCCAGCGCTTCGGGCGCGCGCAACAGGCCCGCATCAGCCATGAAAGCCCCCGCCTGCGGCGGGATCATTCCGGACGGGAATCAAAAATGATCAAGGTCACGTTTATCGAACACAACGGCACCGTCCGCAAGGTCGAAGTCGCGGAAGGCACGTCGATGATGGAAGCAGCCGTCGGCAACCTCGTGCCGGGCATCGACGGCGATTGCGGCGGAGCCTGCGCCTGTGCAACCTGCCATCTGTTCATCGAGCCCGAGTGGCTCGACAAGCTGGCGCCGGCAGAGGACATGGAAAAGTCGATGCTGGAACTCGCGGAGGGCGGCGGCCCCGGCTCGAGACTGGGTTGCCAGATCAAGCTCTCCAGGGCGCTCGACGGCATCGTGGCCCGAACGCCGCTGGGCCAGCACTGAGGTCTACTCCCGGCGCTCGGCGGCCGCGTCGAGCAGGCGCCGCGCGATGATGAGCCGCTGCATTTCGTTGGTGCCCTCGCCGATGACCAGCAGCGGCGCGTCGCGGTACAGCCGTTCCACGCGCAGCTCCCTGGAGTATCCGTAGGCGCCGTGGATGCGCATGGATTCCGCCGCGTTTTCCATCGCGGCTTCGGTGGCGAACAGCTTGGCCATGCCAGCTTCGAGATCGCAGCGCTGGCCGGCGTCGTAGGCTCGCGCCGCGGAAGCGGTCAGCAGTCGCGCGGCGGTCACCCGGGTGGCCATGTCGGCGAGCTTGAGCTGGATCGCCTGGTGCTCGCAGATCGGCTTGCCAAAGGTCTTGCGCTGCCGCGAATAGCTCAGCGCCTCCTCGTAGGCCGAACGCGCAACGCCGACACCTCTGGCGGCGACGTTGATGCGGCCCAGTTCCAGGCCGGCCAGGATCTGTTGCAGCCCGCGACCTTCGACGCCGCCGATCAGCCGGTCGGCCGGAATGCGGTAATCCGCGAACAGCAACTCCACCGTGTCGATGCCGCGGTAGCCGAGCTTGGACAGCTTGCGCGGCACGGAAAAGCCCGGCCCTTTTTCGGCGATGAACAGGCCCATGCCGCGATGCCGCGGCTCGGCCTTCGGGTCAGTCTTCACCAGCAATGCAAAGCAATTCCCGCGCAGGCCGTTGGTGATCCAGGTCTTGGTGCCGTTGACGAGATACTGATCGCCCTCGCGCTGCGCGCGGGCGCGGATCGCCTGCAAGTCGGTGCCGCAGTCCGGCTCGGTGAGCGCGATGCCGCCGCGCAGCTCGGCGCGGGCGAAGCGCGGCAGGAAATATTCTTTCTGCTCTGAAGTGCCATGACGCATGACCGCAGAGGCCATGATCAGGTGCGAGTTGATGATGCCGGACAGCGACATCCATTCCGCAGCAATGGTTTCGACCAGCCGCGCATAGGTCTGCGCGCTCAGGCCGAGTCCGCCGTAGGCCTCGGGAATGATGGCGCCGAACAGGCCCATCTCGCGCATCTGCTCGACGATGGATTCGGGGTACTCGTCGGCCTGTTCGAGTGCGATGGCCACCGGCCGCACCTCGCGCGCGAGGAAACGTTCGACCGCTTCGATCAGCGGGTCATCGTTTGCCGGCGCGGCGAGGCTCACCCCATCACATCCGGAACACGCCGTAGCGTTGCTCGGCGAGCGGCACGTTGGCCGCGCAGGACAGTGCGATGCCGAGCGCATTGCGCGTATCGAGCGGATCGAGCACGCCGTCGTCCTGGCAGCGTGCCGAGAACCACAGGGTACTGGTCTCGCGCTCGGATTTCTCGCGCGTGCGCTTGCGCAGTTCGGCGACTTCCTCGTCGCCGGCCTCGGGACGCTCGCGGCGCAACTGGCGCAGCTTGACGTCGGCGAGCGTGTTGCCGGCCTGCTCCGGTCCCATCACGCCCATCTTGGCCTGCGGCCAGGAGAAGATCATGCGCGGATCCCAGGACCGTCCGCACATGCCGTAGTAGCCCGCGCCGAACGCGCCGCTGGTGACGACGGTGAGCTTGGGCACTTCGGAGCCGGCCTGCGCCATCAGCATCTTGGCGCCGTCCTTGGTGATGCCGCGCTCCTCGTACTCGCGCCCGATCATGTAGCCGGTGGTGTTCTGCAGGAAGATCATCGGCGTGCCCATCTGGTTGCAGAGCTGGATGAAGTGCGCGGCCTTGAGCGAACTGTCGGAGAACAGCACGCCGTTGTTGCCGAGCAGGCCCACCTTGCAGCCCCACAGCCGCGCCCAGCCGCAGACCAGGGTCGTGCCGTAGTTGGGCTGGTATTCCTGGAAGCGGCTGGCGTCCACCATGCGCGCGATCACTTCGCGCATGTCGAACTGCGTCTTGTAGTCCACCGGCACGATGCCGTAGAGCTCGCGCGGATCGTAGTAGGGGGCCTCGGCGTCCACCCAGTCGAAGTGCTTCTTTGGCTGCGAGAACCCGGACACGATGGCGCGCGCGAGCGCGATGCCCTCTTCCTCGCTGTCCACGGGATAGTCGGCGACGCCGGAGACCGAGGTGTGCATGTCGGCGCCGCCCAGCGCATCGACCGTGACCTCCTCGCCGGTCGCGGCTTTCACCAGCGGCGGCCCGCCGAGAAACACCGCGCCGGTGCCGCGCACCATGATCGTGTGCTCGCACAGGGCCGGGATGTAGGCGCCGCCGGCGGTGCAGTGCCCCAGCACCACGGCGACCTGGGGAATGCCCAGCTTGGACAGGATGCACTGGTGACGGAACACGCGGCCGCCCATCACGTACACGCCGGAGAGGTCTTCCAGATAGCCGCCCGCGCTGTCGCAGAGATGCACGACGGGCAGGCGGTTCTCGATGGCAATCTCCAGCGCCCGGACGATCTTGGGTGCAGACATCGGATACCAGGCGCCGCCCTTGTTGCTGGAATCGTCGGCGTGAATCATCACCTCGCGGCCGCTGACCACGCCGATGCCGGAGATGACGTTCGCACCGGGCGCTTCGCCGTTGAACTGATCGTAGGCCGCGATGCTGGACAGTTCGAGGAAGGGCGTGCCGGGGTCGAGCAGCAGTTCCAGGCGTTCGCGCACCAGCAGTTTTTTCTGCCGCCGCAGGCGTTCGATGTCGCGCTGCGGGCGCTCGTGACGAACGCGCTCCTGCAATGCCTTGAAGTCGCCGCAGATGCGCTGCATCGCCGCGCTGTTGGCGCGGAACGCGGCCGAGGCCGGCGATACCCGTGTTTCGATACGCTGCATCATGACGTGGCCTCCACTTTGGCAGCGAAGCGCACCAGCGTGGCCTTGACCGGCACGCTCTGTCCGGGCACGCACAGCACCTCGGCGATCTCGCCGTCGTGTGGGGCGGTGATGGTGACTTCGAGCTTCATGCTTTCCATGGTCAGCAGAACGTGTCCGGCCTTCACCGTGTCGCCCGGCTGGACCTGCACGGTGAGGATGGTGCCCGGCATGGGCGATAGGGTGCTGTCGCCGCCGCCGCCGCCACGTGCGGCCAGGGCGTCGAGCGGGTTGATCCGGCGCAGCGCGTAGGCGCGGCCGTCGACGTGGATCCAGGTGTGGTCGCCGTGCTGGGCGATGTGCACCTCGCGGCGCTCGCTGCCAGCGCGCACGCGGTGGCGGCCGTCGCCGAGCGCCTCCATCGAGCAGGCAAAACGGTGCTCCGCCGTCTGCAGTTCGTAGCCATCCGCCGTGCGCACCAGCGCGCAGGGCTGTTCGCGATCTTCGAGCGCGATGATTTTTTTCATGGTCTTCTGATCTCCCCTTGCTTCAATTGCGCCACGCGCCCATGGCGGCGTAGATCGCCGGCACCGACGCGGCGGCGTCCACCATCTGCCGGTCGCTCAGCGCGGCGGCGGCGAGCAGGATGTTGGTGGGCACGGTCTCGTCCTTGCCCGAGAGCGCGGCGGCTTCCTGGTCGAGGAAAGCGGTGCTGTAATCGCCCGAGGCGAAGCGCGGGTGGGCGAGGATGCGGTCGAGGTAGGCGATGTTAGTGGTGAAGCCTAGCAGGACGGTGTCGCGCAGCGCCTGGCGTGCGCGGGCGATGGCCTCGGCGCGGTCGCGGCCATGTACGATCAGCTTGGACAGAAGCGGATCAAAGTCCGTGCCCACGGTCTGGCCCTCGTGCACGCCGCTGTCGACGCGCACGCCGGGGCCGGCGGCCTCGCGCAGCAGGTGAATGCGGCCGGTGGCCGGCACGAAGCCCGCCGCCGGGTCCTCCGCGCAGATGCGCAACTCGATGGAATGGCCGCGGTGGACGATGTCGGCCTGCGTGTAGCCCAGGGCCGCGCCCTCGGCCACCCGCAGCTGCTCGGCCACCAGGTCGAAGCCCGTCACCATCTCGGTGACCGGATGCTCGACCTGCAGGCGCGTGTTCATCTCCAGGAAGTAGAACTCGCCGTCGGCGCCGTAGATGAACTCCACCGTGCCTGCGCCGACGTAGCCCGCCGCTTTGGCGATGCCCACCGCGGCCTCGCAGATCCTCTTGCGTTTCTCCGGCGTGAGCACCGGCGACGGGGTTTCCTCCACGATCTTCTGGAAGCGGCGCTGCACCGAGCACTCGCGTTCGCCGAAGTGCACGACGTTGCCGTGGGTGTCGCCGAACGCCTGCACCGCGATGTGGCGCGGCCGTCCGACATAGCGCTCAACGAACAGCCGTCCGTCGCCGAAGTAGCGCTCTCCCTCGCGGCGCGCCGTGGCCAGCTCGGCGTCGAGCATCGCCGCCTCGCGCACGATGCGCATGCCCTTGCCGCCGCCGCCGGCCACGGGCTTGATCAGGATGGGCAGGCCCACCGCCAGCGCGCGCTTTGCAAACGTCGCCGGGTCATCGGCCTCGATCGCACTGGGCGCCACCGGAAAGCCGCGCTCGACCACGAAGTTGCGGGCGCGGATCTTGTCGCCCATCAGCTCAATGGCCTCGGCCGTGGGGCCGACGAATTGGATGACCGCCGCCTCAAGGCCGCGCGCCAGCGCCGCATTCTCGGACATGAAGCCATAGCCGGGATGCACCGCGTCCGCGCTCCAGTCGCGCGCCGCGCGTACGATCTGCTCGACGCTGAGATACGCCGCGACCGGCGTGGCGCCCTCGATGGGCAGGCAGTCGTCGGCCAGTCGCGGCGCGGTGCCGCCTTCCTCGGCCGGATGCCGGACGATGGCGGTGGTTAAGCCGCGCGCACGGGCCGTGCGCAGGATGCGCGCGGCAATCTCGCCGCGGTTGGCGACCAGCAGGCGACGGATGGGTTTCATGGCAGACGTCGTACTCATTCGAGGCTCAGCGAAGCGGGCACCGGGATGGGATAGTCGAGCAGCATCTGGGCGAAGGCCTTGCCCTGGGGGTCGATGCGCACCGAGGCGATGCCGCCGCCGCCGAGCGAGCGCTCCAGCAGGAAGTTCAGGCCATGGACCCCGGGCATGTCCCAGCGGCGCACCGGGCCTTCGCACAGGTGGGCGAACCAGCCGGCCACGGCCTCGGGGGTGAGGGCGGCGCGGATATAGGGCAGGTAGTCAGGATGCCGCGCGAGCACACCGATGTTGGCGGAGTCGCCCTTGTCGCCGCTGCGGGCCCAGGCCAGGCGCACCAGCGGCACCTCGCGCGTGCCATTGGCGAAGACGTCGGCGGCCGGCAACGGGCCTTCGCTGTCGGGCAGCCCGGACGGATCGAAGGGCGCGCCGCCCATCTGCGGGCAATCGATGAGCTGCCCGTCGAGCTCCAGGCTCACCGGGATGCGCGCCTTGTCCCACAGGAACGAGAACAGCCGCACCACCGGCTGCACTTTCGGCCGTCCGCCGACGAAGCCGGTGATGGCCGGCGCGCTCGACAGGGCCATGGGCGCCATCTCGCGCGAAAAGATCTCGAGAGCCTCCTTGCTCGGATGGCGCACGCCCATCTTGACCATCACCTCGCGGGTGACGGCGCGCGCGCGCGGGCCGTAGGTCGCCTCCGCGCCGAGCACCTCGGTGCAGGTTTCGGTGAAGTCGCCGAGATTGCGCTCGCCGAACAAGCGGCGGCAGCGACCATACAGCGCCTCGGCCACGCGCTGGCCTTTTTGCGGCGCGTCGATGCCGCCGATCATCAGCATGGCGATGGCTCGGTAGCCGTCGGCATAGGTCGCGCTGACCTTGCACTGCGGCGTGGGCGGCCCGCCGCGCGCACCGCTCACGCGCACGCGGTTTTCACCCACCTGTTCCAGCCGCACCTGGGCGAAGTCGCAGCGCACGTCCGGCAGCAGGTAGGCGCGCGGATCGCCGATCTCGTAGACCATCTGCTCGCCGACGGTGGAGGGGACGATCAGCCCGCCGGTGCCGGGCGACTTCTCCACCACGAAGCTGCCGTCGGGCTCGCACACCGCGATCGGAAAGCCCATGTTGTCCCAGCCTGGCACGCGGTACCAGTCGGTGTAATTGCCGCCGGTGGTCTGTGTGCCGCACTCGATGATGTGGCCCGCGAGGCTGCCCTGGGCCAGCCGGTCGTAATCCTCCGGCCCCCAGCCGAAGGCGCTGATCAGCGGGCCGAGCACCACCGCGCTGTCCACGCAGCGGCCGGTGACGACGATGTCCGCGCCGGCATCCAGCGCGGCAGCGATGGGGAAGGCGCCGAGATACGCGTTGGCGCTCATGAAGCGCGCGGGCATCGGCGCGCCGGAGAACATTTCCGTGACGCCTTCGGCGCGGGCCGCTTCGATCTGCGGCATGAGGTCGTCGCCGATGACCGCGGCGATCTTCAACTCCACGCCCTCGGCCTGCGCTGCCTTGGCCAGCGCCTCGCGGCAGGCGGCGGGGTTCACGCCGCCGGCGTTGCTCACCACCTTGATACCGCGCTGCTTGATCTGCTTGAGCAGCGGCCGCAATTGGGTGACGAAGTCGGGTGCGTAGCCACCGTTGGGGTCCTTGGCCTTGACCCGGATCAGCAGCGACATGGTGATCTCGGCCAAGTAGTCGAAGACCAGCACGTCGAGGTTGCCGCCCTCGACCAGCTGGGCGGCGGCGCACTCGCTGTCGCCCCAGAAGCCGGAGGCGCAGCCGATGCGTAAGGGTTTTGTGCGTTTCATTGCATGTTGCCGGGTTGAAAGGTTTGAAGGTTCAGTGGATGCCCGCAGGCGGACGGCCAACGGGGTGAGGCGGGAGGTGCGCGGGCCAGTCGAGTCGCACGGAGCCGCGCCCGCGCTCAGGCCCCTGGCAGCTTGAGAGGCGGCCAGAAGATGCGCCAGATGCCCTTGGCGGTGGCGCAGACGCGACCGTTCTCGTCGCGCAGCTCGCCTTCGGCGAAGGCGCTGCCCTTGCCGATGCGGACCACGTGACCGTGCGATTCGAAGCGGTTACCCATCGCCGCTTCGAGGAAGGTGACGTCGAGGTTCATCGTCACCTGCGTGTAGCGCGCGATCTCGACGCCCGCCGCCTGCAGCCGCGGCAGCTGCGCCGACACGATGGCCCAGCCCAGGCTGCCGTCGAACATGTAGGAGATCAGGCCGCCGTTGATTGCCAGCGGCGAGCCGCCCGCACCGCGCTGCTCCGGGCGCGGATTGCGCAGGTGCAGCACCACGTGGCCGGTGGCGATCTCCTCCAGCTCGAGGCCCTGCGCACGCAGAAACGGATTGTCGGACCAGGTTTCCTTCGAAACGTAGGGATGTTGCGAAACGTCGTCGGGCATCGGTGCGTAAAGCGTCAGTAGGAGCGGGGCAGGCCGAGCACGTGCTCGCCGATGTAGTTGAGGATCATCTCGTTGTTGACCGGCGCCACGCGCATCAGGCGCGCGAACGGCCACAGCGTGACGACGTCGTAATCCTGGTCGAAGCCGTAGCCGCCGTGGACCTGCAGCGCAATGTCCACCGCTTCGTCGCAGGCTTCCGAGGTGAGCAGCTTGGCCATGTTCGACAAGGGGCCCGCGTCCTCGCCGCGGTCAAAGGTGCGGGCCGCTTCCTGCATGACCAGACGCGAGGCTTCGAGGTGCGCCTTGGCGCGCGCCATCGGATGTTGCAAGCCCTGGTAGCTGCCGATGGGCTCGCCGAAAGGCGAGCGTTCCTTGGAATACGCCACCGCCTTGTCCAGCGCGCGATTGCCCAGGCCCACGGCCATCGAGGCCAGCACCAGGCGCTCGGTGTTGAGGCCGTCGAACAGGTACTTCATGCCCTTGCCCTCTTCGCCGATGAGCGCGTCCTGCGGAAGTTGCGCGTCCTTGAAGAACACCAGGTACTGGCTCTCGCCGAGCACGTCGATGTTGAGGCGCTGGAACTCGATGCCCGGCGTATGCGATTCGAGAATGAACAGCGACAGCCCGCCACGCGGCTTTGCCGGATCGAAGGTCGAGGTCCGCGCGATCAGCAGCATCGACGTCGATTCTTTCGCGCCGGTGATGAACACCTTGGAGCCGTTGACCAGCCAGCCGCTGCCGTTTTTCGTCGCCGTGGTCTGCAGGCGGAAGGTGTTGGTGCCGGCGTTGGGTTCGGTCACGCCGAAGCACATCTTGCCCGCGCCGGTGGCGGTCGGCGTGACGAATTTTTCGATCTGCGCCGGCGTGCCGTGCTTGATGATGGGCATGCGCGCGAAGCTGCCGAGCACGAAGAACAGCGAGATGATGCCGGCTCGGCCGGTGATCTCGTTGAGCACCATCAGTTCGGACAGGCCGCCGCCGCTGCCGCCGTATTCCTCCGGCACGGTCAGGCCGAGCAGGCCGGTTTCGGCCATCGCGTCCCAGAGCTTGCTGGGGAATTTCTTTTCCTTGGCGCACTGCAACCAGTATTCGCGCGAGATGCCGCGGGTGAGGCCCTCGGCGGCTTCGCGGACGGCGGCGACGGATTCTTCGCTCATGGGATGCTCCTATTCGGAAATGACTCAGGCCGGTTCGAACTGCGGAATCTTGAAGCCGCCGCTGCGGGTCTCGAAGCAGAGCTTCACCTTCATGCCGATGCGCACGGATTGCGGATCGCAGTGGAGGACGTTGCTCATCATCTTCGGACCCTCGTCGAGCTGGATGATGGCCATCACGAAGGGGCAATCGGCCTTGAACGCCGCGTAAGGCGGCTGGTAGACGATGGTGTAGCTGAACACCGTGCCCAGACCGCTGGCCTTCTCCCAGGCCGGGTCGGGCGAGAAGTCGAACGGACTCCAGGGCCGCGCGTACATGAAGGGTTTGCCGGTGCCGCGGCAGCGCTGGAACATCAGCTCGCCGCGCTGCGCCGCATCCCAGTAGGGCTTGCTGTGGGCGTTGATCTCGGGGATCGGCTTGAGGTTGACGGGGATGTTGCTCATGCCTGGCTCCCGAGGACGAGGGTGGCGTGCTCGGACATCATTCCGCCGTAGCAGTGGACGACGCCGAGATCGGCTTTCTTCAACTGACGTTCGCCACCGGCGATGCCCATGATCTGGCGCGCGGCCACGACGATCATGGTCTGGCCGGAGGCGTCGCCGACATGGCCGAAGGACATCAGCCCGCCGTAGGTGTTGACCGGAAACTCGCCGCCGGGCGCGGTGCGGCCACCGGCGAAGAACGCGCCGCCCTGGCCCTTGGCGCAGAGGCCGAGGTCTTCGGCGTAGATGATCGGGTTGATGCTGAAGGAGTCGTAGAGCTGGGCGAAGTCCATGTCCTTGGGTCCCACGCCGGCCATGCGGTAGGCCAGCGCCGAGGTTTCCTTCGATCCCAGCGTGGTCAGGTCGTGTGCCTGGCTGATGCTGGAATGCGTGTGCTTCTCGCCGAAACCGAGCAGGTAACAGGGCTTCGACGAGTAGCGCCGCGCGAGTTTCGGCGACACCACCAGGACCGCCGAGCCGCCTTCGCTGGGCACCGAGCAGTCGAGCAGATTGAACGGGTAGGCGATCGGCCGCGAGGACAGCACCTTGTCGAGGGTGAGCCGTCCCTGCGGCGCCATCAGCGCATCCGGATGGAGCAAGGACCACTCGCGTTGCGACACCGCGACCTGCGCGAGTTGCTCGCGCGTGGTGCCGAACTCGTGCATGTGGCGCGTCGCGTTGAGCGCGAAGATCGGCGGGATGTAGGTGCCGTAGGGGTATTCGAATTCCGGATGGCTGATGAGCTTGCTCATCATCTCGGCCATGCCGCTGCCCACGTTGGGGAAGCGGCCCGCGCCCAGGCACAGCACGGAATCGCACAGCCCGCGCTCGATTGCCAGCGAAGCGCGCACCAACATCAGCGCGTAGGTGCAGCCGCCGGCATTGATGGTCTCGCTGAAGCTCGGCTCGATGCCAAGTTCCTCAGAGATTTTCTCGTGCGCGAACACGTCGGTCCCGTCCGCCGAAGCCATGCCTGCCGGCGCCGACAGCAGGCCGCCGATATCCGAGGGCCGCAGTTGCGGCCATTCGCGCAGGAACTGTGCGATGACTTGTCGGTACATCTCCATGCCGTTGTACTGCGGATAGCGTCCGGGTTTCATCTCGGACACGGCGACGATTGCTGCGAGTGGATTCATGCGCAGGACTCTTTAGCGAAGGTGAAAAATCGAAATCACTGGTAGCGGCCGACGATGGAAATGCCGACTACGTTCTGGTGCGGGAATCCGCCGAGGTTGTGGGTCAGTCCGTAGCGCGGGTTCTTGAGTTGGCGCTCGCCGGCGCGGCCGAGCAACTGCAGGTACATCTCGTAGACCATGCGGATGCCGGAGGCGCCGATGGGATGGCCGAAGCACTTCAGGCCGCCGTCGATCTGGCACGGGATCTTGCCGTCGGCGTCGTAGAAGCCGTCCATCACGTCCTTGATCGCGCCGCCCTCGGGCGACAGCGCCAGGTCCTCCATCGTCACCAGCTCGGTGATGGAGAAACAGTCGTGGACCTCGAACATCGAGATCTCCTCGCGCGGCGCCTTGATGCCGGCCTCGGCATAGGCACGCCGCGCGGCGACCCGCGTGGTGTGGATGTACGAGCCGTCCCAGTCGTTGAAGCCGCCCTCGGAGCCATTCGACAGCGCGAGCTGCAGCGCCTTGACCGTGACCATCTGGTCCGGATGCTTGCCCAGGGAACGGGCAATCTCGGGCGTGGTGACGATGGCCGCGGCCGAGCCGTCAGACACGCCGCAGCAGTCGAACAGGCCCAGGGGCTCGGCGATCATCGGCGAGGCCATGATGGTGTCGCAGCTCACCACGCTGCGCAGGTGCGCCTTGGGGTTCTTGACACCGTTGGCGTGGCTCTTGGCCGAAATCTGCGCCAACGCGCGCTTGAGCGTGTCGCGCGAGACCTTGTAGCGGCTCATGTAGGCGCTGGCCACCTGGGCGAACACGCCGGGGGCGGAGAGATTGGGCCACCAGAGCGGCGGCAGCGAGCCGATCTCCAGGCCCGGCAGGCCGCCGTAGCCGGTGTCCTTGAGTTTCTCCACGCCGATCGCCAGGGCAATGTCGCAGGCCCCGGCGGCCACGGCATAGACCGCGCCGCGGAAAGCCTCGGTGCCGGTCGCGCAGTAGTTCTCGACGCGCGTCACGGGCACGTTGTCCAGCCGCAGCGCCATCGAGGCGGGCAGGGCGGACTTGCCGATGTTGACCTCGTCCATGCACGAGCCCAGCCAAGCCGCCTGGATCTGCTTGCGCTCGATGCCGGCGTCGGCCAGGGCCTCGGTGAAGGACTCCACCATGAGTTCCTCGGCGCCCATGTCCCAGCGCTCGCCGAAGCGCGAGCAGCCCATTCCTAGGATCGCCACCTTGTCGCGGATTCCGCTGCTCATCTCAATGCTCCCCGGCGCCGGCCAGCGGCGCGGCCTTCCAGAAATACCGCACCATGCCGCGCTGTTCGTCGCGGCCGCGCACGCGGAACACCATCCGCACCGGCTGTCCGACCTGCACCTGTCCCAGATCCCAGTCGGTGATGTCGGCCACGAAGCGGCCGCCGCGCGCGAACTCGACCATGCCGTAATGCGACGGCGGGTCGGGCGTGTAGGTGAGCCAGTCGGCCGACCAGGTCTTGATCGAGGCCGCCTCGTCGGCGAAGCGGTAGGGCGTCATCGCGCCCTGGAACTGGCAGGACGGGTTCACGCAGACGTCCGCGGCCGGGAACTGCGGCGTCTGGCAGCGCGTGCACTGTCCGCCGACCAGGCCGTGGATCATCCTGCGGTTGCGGTACAGCGCCGACAGCGCCGTCTGCGGGTTGGACTCGCCGCGCAGCCCCTTCTCCAGCGGCAGGTTGCCGTTGAAGGACAGGAACTTCGGGTAGTTGGATTCCTCCTTGCGCCGCGCCAGGCTGCCCGACACCGCCTTGCGGCCAGCGACCGGAGTGCCGAGCGCCGCCGTGGCACGGAACGCCAGCACGTCGCAGCCCTGGCCAAAGCCGACGACCACGATGTTCTCGCCGGGCCGGGCCTTTTCCAGCACGGACACGAGCATCAGCGGCGCGTGCGCGGCGCCGGCGTGGCCGACGTTGCCGAGCAGGCTGTCAGCAATGGCGGTCTCGGTGATGCGCACGCGCTTGGCCACCAGGGCCGCGAGCTTGGCCACCGGCTCGGCGAGCACGAAGTGATGCACCGCGTCCGGGGCGAGCCCGATCTGCGCCAGCGCCTGGCCCACCGCGGCCGGCACCCACTTGCTGAAGGCCTCGTCGCGCAGCCAGCGCTCTTCCCAGGTGTAGTCGTAGGCCTGGCCCGCAGCGCGGTAGTGATCGACGAAATCCACCGAGACGCTGTGCGCGCCGAGGAATTCCGCCAGCACGCCTTTGCGGCCGACGGTGAAGGCGGCAGCGGCGTCTCCGTACTGGAGTTCCTGCGCGCTGCCGGGTCTGGCCCGGCGGTGCTCGGCGGCCAGGGCCAGCGCCTCGCCAGGACGGCCGGCCGCCACTCGATCCAGCGCGGCGAGCAGCGCGGCGGTGCCGGCCTTCTGGGCGCCGCCGAGGTCGGCCGAGGCCACGGCCTCCGGCAGGTCCAGCGCAGCGGCCACCACGCCTGCGTTCTGGCGGTCGGCGAAGGGGTGGGTGCTGGAGCCGAAGTACACGGCACCGAGCGAGGCACCGTCACGTCCGGCGAGCGCGTCGCGCGCCGCCTCGACCGCCATGGTGAGACTGTCCTCGTCCCAGTTGGCCATCGCGCGCTCGCCGCGCCCCTGGGCCATCAGGCCGGGATTGGCCCATGCGTTGGCCTTGGCGGCGGCTGCGCGGCTCAGCCGCAACCTTGGCACATAGGCCCCGAAGGAGGTGATGCCGATCATGAGGTGCCTCCGAAATCCGGCGGGAAGGTTAGGAGAGCGCCGGAGAGGTACTGACCGGCCCGGACGCCGTGCGAGACTATCAAACGGTTGTTAGTTTGTCGCGAGCAATGATGTCGTTCATCCGACGAGCGTGCAGGATCAGGGCACGCTGACGGCAAAGGCGAGCATGACGTGAACCTGCATCTCGCCGACCAGAAATCCCAGTGCCGCCCCGACCGCGATCAGGGTCCGTTCGTCCTGCTGGAATGCCGGCCGCAGCAGGCCTTCGTACTCGTCGACGCTGAGTTGCTGCATCTTGCTCTTGAGCGTGTTCTCCACGTCCATCGCTTCGAATGCATAGGTTTCGACGTGCTTGAGCGCTTCGGGCAAGCGCTCGGTGACCTTGGCCGCCACCTCGCGCTTCATCTCTATGTACTTCTGGCTGCCCAGGGCCATCACCACCAGCGGCCGGGCGAAGCCGGCTTCCTCATCGACTGCGTACCGGATTTCCGTCTGAACCAGATCGTAGAGCCGGTCCGACAGAGGACCGCGCAGGACCGCCTCCATGATCGCACTCGGCGTTAGCACGCGCTGTGCCATCAGGCGCCCGTACTCGGCGGCGACTTCCATGCGTCGCTTGATGAACAGGCCCTGCCAGGTGAAGAGGCCGAGATATCGGGTCGGCTCCTTGGGGCGGAATACCATCTTTAGGGCCAGCCAGTCGCTGATCCAGCCGGTCAGGCCGCCGAAGATCGGCATGATCCACATCGAGTGCGTCAGGGCCCAGGCCACCGCCTGCACGAAGCCGATCAGCAGGCCAAACCAGATCCCGGAGTTGCGGATGAAGCGGAATTCGCCGTGGCCGACCTCCTTGAACATCTGGTTGAGCAGCGGTTTGTCTTTGGTCAGGTTGCTCACGACCATGTCCTTGAGGTCGAACACCGAGCCAAGATCGGAGCGAACCTTGCTCATGATGTCCTCAACCAGTTCCGGCGCCTTGTCCTGCACGCGCTTGACCAGGCGTCTTTTCATGGTCACCGGCGCGGCGGTCCAGAGGCCGGGGGCATGGTGCTCGAAGACCTCGTGGACGATCTGCTGCACGGCGTCACGCAGCGGCGCGTCGATGGCTATCGCCACACGGATGGGGTCGAGTCGGTCCAGCAACTCCTCGGGCTTGAGCAGCTTCGCCGTCAAGGTGTCGCAGGCAATGGTCGCCATGCGCTGGGCGTTGCGCGGAATGATGCCCTGCCAGCCAAGGTAGGGCCGGATGCCGACAAAGTCGAGCGGCTTGAACATCATGTAGATCGCCGCGATCTTGGTGCCGTAGCCGATGATCGCAGCCACGATCGGCATGGAGGCGTACAAAAACCAGTTCGCCTGGACGTCCGCCAAGATCCGGTGCAGGCCTTCGGTATCCAACTCCCTATCCCCCTTCCTCGCGGCGGCGGCACGTTGCGGCCCGAGCGCCAAACAACTGTTAGAATATGTCGGTCAGTATAGCCGCGGCGAACCGTACGGGTTCGCCGGGTGCAGCGCGGGACCACGGTCAGCACACATGGCGATCAAAAACGGTTGGGAAGGACGCTATTTCGAAGATTTCGAAGCGGGTGACATCTACCCGCACCCACTCGGGCGCACGCTCACGCAGAACGACAACATCTGGTTCACCCTGATGACGCAGAACACCGCGCCGCTGCACTTCGATGCGCATTACGCGGCGCAGACCGAGTTCGGCAAGCCCCTGATCAACTCTTGCCTGACGCTGGCTCTGGTCACCGGGCAGAGCGTCACCGACATCTCGCAGAACGTGTTCGCCAACCTGGGCTGGGACGAGGTGCGGCTGCCGCGCCCGGTGTTCGAGGGCGACACGCTGTATTCCCGATCCGAGGTGCTGGAGAAGCGCGAGTCGCGCTCGCGTCCCGACGTGGGCGTGGTCACAGTGCGCACCGAGGGTTACAACCAGGACGGCGTGGTGGTGATCTCCTTCCGTCGCACACTCCTCGTCTACCGGCGCGGTCGCAAGCCGGTGGCCGCCCGCCCGGCCGTGGCGAACTGAACCCACTTACCCGAGCAAGATTTCCATGTCCCGCGCGGCTTTCAACTGGCAAGACCCCCTGTTGCTCGATGACCTGCTGTCGGAGGAAGAGCGGCTGATCGCCGAAGCCGCCCGCGACTACTGCCAGGGCCAACTCCTGCCGCGCGTGCGCGACGCCCATCGCCATGAAACCTTCGACCGCGCCGTGATGACCGAGATGGGTTCGCTGGGCCTGCTCGGCGCCTCGCTCGAGGGCTACGGCTGTCCGGGCGTGAGCCACGTCGCCTACGGTCTGATCGCGCGCGAAGTCGAGCGCGTGGATTCCGGCTATCGCTCCGCGATGAGCGTGCAGTCCTCGCTGGTCATGTACCCGATCCACGCCTACGGCAGCGAGGCGCAGAAGCAGAAATACCTCCCGCGCCTGGCCACCGGCGAGTGGGTGGGCTGCTTCGGCCTGACCGAGCCCGATCATGGTTCCGATCCCGGCAGCATGGTCACCCGCGCACGCAGCGCGCCCGGCGGCTACCGGCTCACCGGCGCCAAGATGTGGATCACCAACTCGCCGATTGCCGACGTGTTCGTGGTCTGGGCCAAGGACGATGGCGGACAGATTCGCGGTTTCATCCTCGACAAGGGGATGGAGGGCCTGTCCGCGCCCAAGATCGAAGGCAAGTTCAGCCTGCGCGCCTCGATCACCGGCGAGATCGTCATGGACGACGTGTTCGTGCCGGCCGACAACCTGTTGCCGGGCGTGAGCGGGCTCAAGGGTCCGTTCGGCTGTCTGAACAAGGCGCGCTACGGTATCGCCTGGGGCTCCATGGGTGCCGCGGAGTTCTGCTGGCAGGCCGCTCGGGACTATACGCTCAACCGCCGCCAGTTCGGCCGGCCGCTGGCGGCCAATCAGCTGATCCAGAAGAAGCTCGCCGACATGCAGACCGAGATCGCGCTCGGCCTGCACGCCGCGCTGCGGGTCGGCCGGCTGATGGACGAGGGCCTGGCGGCGCCGGAAATGGTGTCGCTGATCAAGCGCAACAACTGTGGCAAGGCGCTCGACATTGCCCGCGTTGCGCGCGACATGCACGGCGGCAATGGCATTTCGGACGAGTACCACGTCATCCGCCACGTGCTGAACCTGGAGGCGGTGAACACCTACGAGGGGACCCACGACGTCCACGCCCTGATTCTGGGGCGCGCGCAGACGGGAATTCCCGCCTTCTACTGATGGGCTGCCGGTTGGGCTACTTCGTGCTGCCGACCCCTGGCCTCTTGGGACTCGACCGCTTCCGGGAAGCGAGGACAAGACTCGGACCATCCTTGGAGGCTTTCGCGGCCGGTTTGGAACCTGAAAGCGCGTCAACCTTTCCGTTCTGCGCGTAACGCGCCACGAAGGCGCGCAGTCGACGCTCATGGTAGACCGCGAATATGCGGTTGACGGCAGGAATCACGCGCGCCATCAACACGGGGATCTCGTCGTCTCGCAGGTCCACGAGAAGCTCCTGGAACAGGCGCAATTCTTTGGAGAACAGCAGTTCGGCGGCCGCCTCCACGATTTCGATGTGGCGTGCGGAGAAGCCTCGCGACACAGTCATGCCACTGTGTCGCAGTGCCGCGAACTGCCGGACAATTTCCTCTTCGTCGGAGGACAGTCGATCTGCGTCAGCCCTGATCGCGCCGACCTTCTTCAGGTCTTCGAAATCCGCGTCGCTCAAGCCCAGTGCCTCTGCCAGCGTGTGAGACGCCGGACCGGGCAAGGTGCGGCGCGATCTGCTGAGCATTTCCTCGCGCATGCCAGCGAAGATGCTGCGCTGACGGGGTGTGAACTCAAAGTCCTTGTCGTCTTCGAACAGTGCCTTGATCGCCTTGAGCGGGAGGAACTGCTCTTCCTGCAGCGCCCGGACTAGCTTGATGGTTTCGATGTGCTTGGCGGAATACCACGCCATGTTGCGCGCCGTGCGGTACGGCTTCGGGAGCAACCCTGCATTGACATAGAAGCGCACCGCTTCGCGGCTCGCCCCGGTGAGCTTCATGACTTCCGCCATCCGGTAGGGATGGGTTTCTTCCGCCACAGCGCGGCGTGGTGCGATGGGTTCCTCTTTGGTCACGCTGCGCGGGCCAGTTTGCGCAGGCCCTGCCGGATGCCGAGGCTGAGGGCGCGCTTGACGATGACGCCGAGCAGGGCGGGCCGCGTCTCGAAGTCGATAGTCCACGTGACCTCGGTAGCGGCACCGTTAGGCGAGAACACAACGTTGGCACGGTGGTTGCGCAACGGAGAACCGCGCGTGATGCGGTACTCGATGCGGCGCGGCGGTTCGAAAGCGGTGATCGTTTCGTCGAAATCCAGCGGACGGAAACCCATCGTGCGAACCGAACCCAGGCCGTTGATGTGGCCGTCACCGTCACGGCTGCGGCGGACCGGCACTCCCAGTACCTTCCCCAGAGTCTCGTGGTCGGAGACGCGGTCAAATAACTTCTCCACCTTAATGGGGAGCACTTCAACGATCTGCAAATGGTGAGTCATGGAGCATCCTTATTGAAAACACGCAAGATTCTAACCCATTCTGCTGCCATCGCCGCCTGGACGGTGCCGCCTATGGCGGAATCAATTTAGATTATCGGAGTCCGTGCCACTCCTTCCGACCGGTGCACGACGCGCCAGCCAAATCACCGGAAGCAGGCCGATGGCGATTAAGGCGAGGGCTCGAAAATTGTCGAGGAAGGCGAGCAGTTGGGCCTGCCGCGCGACCTCCGCTGCAAGCACGGCCTGTGCGGCGAGGGGTTCGCGAGCGACGCGAATCGTTGCGGCCATCGCGTCCTGGTAGGCCGGATCCAGCGGCGTGAAGCGCTCAACCAGATCAGCATGGTGCGACTGCGCCAATCGGGCGAGATAGGTGGTGAGCAGGGACACGCCAATGCTGCCCCCGAGGTTACGCGACAGGTTGAAGATGGCGCTCGCATTGCCGAGATCGCGCGCTGCGATAAAACCGAACGCGATGCCGGAGACCGGGATAAAAAGCAGCGCCACGCCCGCCAGCTGCGCGAATCGCAGCCAGATCAGCTGCTGCTGCGACACTTCGAGGCTGATCTCGGCCAGCGCGAGCATCGCGATGCACACCAGGATGAACCCGATGCTGGTCAGCAGTCGCTCGTCAACACGGCCGCTGATGCGGCCGACGATGGGCATCATGACCGCCATCAGCGCCGCCGCAGGAGACAGCACCAGGCCGGCCTGCAGGGCGCTATAACCCAGAAGCGACTGCATCATCAGCGGCAGCATCACGGTGGCGCCCATCAGCGTGCCGTACATGGCGGCGATCATCAGGTTACCGACCGCGAAGTTGCGATCGCGCAGCAGGCGCAGGTTAATGATCGGGTGCTCGTGAGTCAGTTCGCGCCGAATCATCAGCAGGAAGGTCACGGCAAAGACGGCGGCCAGGGTACGCATCAGGCCGGACTCGAACCAGTCTTCCTGCTGCCCCAGGTCGAGCATGAGCTGGAGGCTGCCGACCGCCACCGAAATGAACGCGAAGCCCAGGTAGTCGACGCCGCGCGTCTTGGCCGCGCGTTGCCGTTCGCGCTGCGCGGGCGAGTCGTGGAGCAGACGGTTGCCGATCATCAGAAGCACCACGCCGACCGGGATATTGATCAGGAAGATCCAGTGCCAGCTGTACTGGTCGGTGAGGAATCCGCCCAGGGTGGGGCCGAGCGCTGGCCCCACGATTACCGCCAGGCCATACACCGCGATCGCCATTCCGCGTTTCTCGGGCGGAAACGATTCGTTGAGGATGGCCTGCGACACCGGCTGCAGCGCCCCGCCCGCGAGGCCCTGGAGGATGCGCGCGCCCACCAGGAACTCCAGTGAGGGTGCCAGACCGCAGCCAAGCGAGGCCAGGGTGAACAGTGCCAGCGAACCGAGGTAGTAGCGCTTGCGGCCGATGCGGTCGGCCAGCCATCCTGTCATCGGCAGGATGATGGCATTGGCCACCAGGTAGCTGGTCAGCACCCAGGTGGCTTCCTCGCGGCTGGCCGACAGCGAGCCGGCAATGTGCACGAGCGAGACATTGGCTACCGACATGTCCAGCACTTCCATGAAGGCGGCCATGCCACAGACCAGCGCGATCAGGTACGGCGAGCGCGGCAGCGCGGAATCCGACGCCCCCGGCACTGCCGCCTGGACGTTGCCGCTCACGGTGCGGCGGCGAGCGCCGATCCGGACGATTCGCGCACGTCCACGCTGGGAATCGCCGACAGGCCCGCCGCCAGGCGCAGATGCGCCGGCGGTGGCGGATCGAATACGATCTTCACCGGCACGCGCTGCACGACCTTGACGAAGTTGCCGCTGGCGTTTTCCGGCGGCAGCAGGCTGAACACCGAGCCGGTGCCGGCTTGCAGGCTCTCGACCCGGCCGTGGAATACCTGGCCCGGGAAAGCATCGATCTCGATCTCCACCGGCTGGCCGGTGCGCATATCCTCGAGCTGGGTTTCCTTGAAGTTGGCCACTACCCAAGGCGTGTTGCCGACCAGCGCGAGCGCTGGCGCACCAGCTGCGATCTGTGTTCCCGGGTACACGTTCTTGCGTGTTACGGTGCCGGCGCTGGGAGCGGTGACGCAGGTGTACGAGAGCTGCAGGCGTGCCTGTTCGAGCCCGCTCCGAGCCTGCTCGGCCACCGCCGATGCGCTCGCGAGCGCCGCCTCCCGCGCGGCAAGTTGCTCGTCCAGGGTCGCGGCGGCGCGCTGCTGCGCACGCGAACCTTCAGCCTGAGCCTGCAGCGCATGACTCGAGGCGCGGGCCTGGTCGAGCAACTGGAGCGGGATTTCGTTGCGCTCGTACAAAGCCTGATAGCGGCTGGCATCCAGGCGCGCCCGCTCGGCATTGGCCTTCGCCGCACGCACCGCCGCCTCGGTCTCCGCCAGGAGCGCCGGAGCCTGCTTGCGTGTTATCTCCAGCTCAGCCCTCGCGGTCTGGACCCGGGCCTCGGCGGCGGCCAGATCGGCCACCGCCTGGCGCTCACGGGCCTCGGCGTCCGCGCGGTCGAGTTCGAACAGCAGGTCTCCGGCCTGCACGATCTGATTGTCCTGTACCGCCACGTGGACCACCGTGCCTGCAATACGCGGCGCGATCAGCGTGATCTCGGCCTGCACGTGCGCATCGTCGGTCGATTCCGTGCCCAGGCCTGACCACCAAGCGGCGAGCGCCGCCAGCGCACAGGCCAGCGCGGCCATTATCGCGATCAACCTTGCGCGGCCGTTCGGTGCGGGCGGCGGCGAGGGTCCGGCAGCCGTGGAGGCGATCACGGGACCGCTTCCTCCGGTTGCTGCAGCGGATCCGGTTGCGGGCTTGCTGCGGAAGGCGGACCGAGGTCGAAGGCGGCGGCGCGGCCGCGCGCCAGGGCCAGGCTCAGCCGCGCCTGCTGGTGCGCCGCGTGCGCACCGACACGCTGGCTGCGGGCGCGCGTCAGGGCGGCCTGGGCGGACACCACGTCGAGATTGTCGGCCACGCCGTGGGCGAAGCGGTCGCGCGCGCTCTCGACTTCGCGCGTGGCGAGGGCGACGGTGGCCTGCGCCGCGCGGACCTGCTCGGCCGTGGCGCTGGTCGTGGCCAGGGCCTGCAACACGTCTTCATCGATGCGCCGATGCAGGTCGGTCAGTCGCAACAACTGCTGTTCGAGCTCCAGTTCGCGAGCCGAATCGCCCGCGCGCAGGGCCCCGCCGGCGAACACCGGCATGCTGACCATGGCCCCGAAGCGGTAAGTGTCTTCTTCGTTTTGGGACGGCGTGTTCGCCGACAGGCCGTAGTCGGCGAACGCGGTGATGGTGGGCAGCCGCTGGCGTCGCACCTGGGCAAGTTCCGCACGTGCCTTCTCCGTCATCGCCCGGATCAGCTTGACCTCGGGTCGCCTGCGCCAGGCGTCGTTCAGAACTTCCGACCTCGGTTCGGCGGCGGGCGCGTGGCGCGGCTCAAGGTCGCCGGCCAGGTCCATCGCGTCGGGATCCAGCGGCAGCTCGCTGATGCCTTGCAACTGCAGCCGCGCCACCATCAGGGCCGTGCCGGCTTCCGCGGTGGCGAAGCGCGACTGCGACACCAGGGTTTCGGCGCGCAGAACGTCGACGCCCGAGGCCAGGCCCAGCTTCAGGCGCGACTGCGCGAGGTTCAGGAGTTGCTCGGCCAGGTCGATATCGGCCTGCGCGCTGTCCACGCGCGCTTGCGCGGCCAGCGTGCCGATGAACGCGGTGGCCACCTGGGCGGCGAGCCGCTCCCGCTCGATGCTTGCCTGGGCGAGGCTTGCCCGCAGCGCAGCGTCGGCGGCGTCCAGCGCGCTGAATCGCGCCAGGTCCAGCACGGTCTGGGTCAGGCTGAGCCGTGCATCGAACACCGAGTACGGGCCGATCAGCGAGGGCAGCCCCGGAAACTCGAAGCCGAGCACCGCCGGGTTCAGCGTCTCGCGCCGCTGCGTCACGCCAATCGCGGCCTGCGGCAGCAAGGCCGCGCGAGTGATCGCGCGGCCCTGCTCGGCCGCATCGACCGTCAGATCGGCGATCTGCGGCGCGGGCGAATTCGCCAGCGCGTGGTCGATCAGCTCGCGCAAGGTGGCGCCACCTTCAGGCGCAGCCGGCGCGGCCGCGGGCAGGGCGAGCAGCAGGGCCAGGACAGCCGTCCGGCTGCCACGAACGAGGATTGGGGTCATCGAGTTGCCTTCTCATCACGTTGCAGGTCGCGCTGCACGAGCCGCAGCAGCCACTCCCGCATCAGAACCTGTTCGCCGGCGGACAGAGGGGCGAGGAACTCCGCGCTCGCGTTCTCCATGGCCGGAAGGATACGGGCGATCCAGCGTCGTCCTGCGGGCGTCAGATGCAGGGCGTAGTGGCGGCGGTCGAGCGCGGAGCGCGCGCGGCGAATGATCCCGAGTGTCTCAAGCTCCGCCGCCATGTTCATGGTCGTGGTGCGGTCCGTTCCCAGCAGGCTGGACACCTGGACCTGGCTCAGCCCCGGTCGTTCGCCCAGCAACATGGCCAGCGCGAAGTGTCGGCTGAACGCGCCGGTGGATTCGAGCACGGCGTCGAGCTTGCGGATCAGCGACAGGCGCGCCCTGGCCAGAAGGAACGCCGGATGCTTGGCAAAGACATCGGGTATCTGGCGATCGCGGCCGGATTCGCCTGCGTCCGGGGGCAACCTGGAATTCGCCACGCTTATCAGTTCTCGTTCAGCGGTACTGATCGTCAGTATCGCTGATCATGCGCGCGAGATACAGACGGCGCCGGCCTAGCTGTGGAGTCTCAGCAGATTGTCCCCGCTGAGGCCCATTCTAGTGATCGGAGGTTGTCGTGCCAGGCTGGAATGTGGGCGATGCCAGTTGTAGCGGTGTAGCCAGCGCGGTAATTCCTGGGTGCGCTGGGCCGACTGCGTGTAAGTGCGAATCGTCAGCTTGTTGCCCATTAATCGCCAGGTCGGATGCCCAGCGCCGCCGACGAAACTGCCCACCGGCGCCAGGGTTCTGACCACAGGGGGGTGCTGCCGGCCTGCTATTCGTTTCGCTTGACGGCGGGCATGCTGCCGGCGCCGAGAATCTTGGCCTTCAGCGCGTTGAACACTACGGCCGGAAGCTCCCCGTACTCGTACGAACCCGCCTCGTTCGGTGCAAGGTCGGGCCCCGGCCAGAAGAACGTGTTCACCTCGGCGGCCATGATCCAGTTCTTTTGGGCGTCGAGCCCAAGCCGGCGGCGCGTGGCGGGAGTCAGCTCGATGGACTGGGCAAGATCATCTGGCTTCGTGTGCGTGATCGGTGCAACCGTCACCACCTTCTCGCCGCCGACGTCCTCCACGCAGACCACGACGACACAGGGCCTGTGCTTCTGCCCTTCGATGCGACCTTGATCGGCCTCGCGCTTCCAAAGGTAGGAATAGCGAATAACCAACCCTGGGATTGGGGTCGGATAGGCGGCCAACTACTTCTTCTTCGCTTCGTGGTTGAACTCTGCCGCGCGCCTCGACGGCTTGGCCGCAGCAATCGCAGCGCGCAGGCTCGCAGGAAGTTCCGATGTCGCGTAGACGCGCCGATCCTGCCGCCGAAGCCGTTCGTATTCTGCGGGCGACAACATCACCATCTGGGGACGCCCGTGGGACTGAATGCACACGGGCTCCGTCTGTACGATCTGAGCAATGGCGCCGAACTTCTTGGCTGCCTCGGTGCTGTTGATGAAGTGCATGTGCGTACTCTGTTTTCACGTATTTTACGGATATTGATCAATATCCGCAATGTAAATGCTGCAGTGTCCGCATTCCAATGGAGTGGATGGCTTTTGACATAAGGGCGCGGCGGTGGGCAGCTCGCTGGTGCCCGTGGGCAACGCAGTGGCGTCAGAGAGCAGCAGCTTGGCGCGGGTCGGCAAGATCGTGGCGCCATTGGGCAGCGATCTGGTGCCCAAAGGCAGCTTCAACAGCGGCGACCGGCAACTGAGAGGCTTTCCGTATGTAAGCCCGCGCGTAAGCCCACTCGCGCGTGTTTCAGGCCCAGCCTGGTGCAGGCCCTCGCAAAGTCCTTGGATCGATAGGCTGAGCCGGCATAGCCCATTGGATAAAATATGTCCAGTTATTTACTGGACACTACACTAGCTTCAGCACCCGGCCGTTGGCAGCGTGGTCTGGATCATGTGGTCCATGAAGCGGATCACGCGGGCGCGATCAACCCGGGCGAAACGCATCAAGACGACCATGTGCGCCTGTCCCACCACGAAGCGCGCCGCATCCTCGGCTACCACCCGGCGATCGATCTCGCCGCGCGCGCGCCCTGCGTCGATCGTGGCCTTGAACGCATCGATGATCCGTTCCTGCACCGCGATGTATTGCGGCCAGACGTCCTCGCGGATCGAGGTGCTCCAGTCCAGCCATACCCGCATGTGATAGGGGCGCTCGTCCACGCAGGCTTCGAAGGCGTGGAAGATGTCCATCACGGCACCGATGGCACTGGACTTTCCCTGCCCTTGCGCCATGACTGTGTGCAGAAACGACTCGGTTTCGGTGAGGACCGCATCGAGCAGTTCGGCTCGAGTGGGGAAGTACTCGAATACCGTCGCGACGGATACGCGCGCGATTCGCGCCACGTCGGCGTGACCCGCCCGCGCGTTCCCGCGCTCCGCGAAGGCCCGGATGGCGCAGTCCAGGAGTTGCCTTTGTCGCGATTCGCGGTCCATCCGGAGGCGGCGGCGAGCAGGTAAGCGCGCGCCGGTATCGCGGGGAGTGGGGGAGCCCGAGTTCATGCTGGGAAACTGGCCTTTACTCATCGCAATACGCTATTGACAAAACTATCGACAAGGAGTGTAGTCGGGGAAACGGCTGACATGGACAGCCGCGTGGAGGAGCCAATGAGTTCGAATTTCTGCATTCGGCGAGCACGCGCAGGGCTTGGTGCGGCCGGGCGCAGTCTGGTTATGCGCGAACGCAAAGGGCCCGTTGCCCGACAGTCGCCGTCACGTGGCTTTCCCCAGGTACGTCCGTCGAGTGTCACCGTCATCACCGCCTGAAGTCGAGGAGAAAAACCATGTCCGTCCAAACCGTGTCCACGCCCTCCGCTCACCGCGCCGCGCAAGCCGAAGCCCAGGCGGCTGCCCCTGCCAAGATTTTCAGCCTGGGACCGGTCGCCATCGGTTGGGGAGTCCTGCTGGCGATCTATGCCGGGTTCCGCCTTTACCAGGGCGCGTTCTCGTTCAAGTATGGACTGGATGCCACCTCGCCGGAGTTCGCAACGCACTGGGGCCTGCTGTTCAAGATCGAGGTGCCGGCCATTTTTGGCACGGGCCTGATCATCTGGACCTACCTCTGGCTCACGCGGGACCGTGATCTCGACCGCATCACGCCGGAGGTCGAACTGCGCCGGTACTTCGGCCTGATCGCCTGGTTCATGATGTACACGTTCTCGTTCCTGTGGATCGCCAGCTTCTTCGGTGAAGGCGACGCCACCTGGCACCAGACCGTGATCCGCGATACCGCGCTCACCCCGAGCCACATTGTCGTGTTCTACGCCTGCGTGCCGATGTACATCGTGTTCGGCGTGGCCAGCCTGCTGTACGCCACCACGCGCATCCCGGCGTTCGCCAAGGGCTATTCCATTCCGCTGATCATGGCCGTGCTCGGGCCGGGCATGATCCTGCCCAATCTCGGCTTCAACGAGTGGGGCCACGCGTTCTGGATGACCGAGGAAATCTTCAGCCACCCGCTGCACTGGGGTTTCCCCATTCTCGGTTGGACCGGGCTGGCGCTGGGTGGATTGTTCATCCAGGTGATCGGGCGCATGGCCGAGCTGTTCCGCGAGGCCGGCGGACCTGCGGCGCCCGCTTCGAATTCCTGATTCGAATCAGAAGCACCCGCGTCGCTTCCGTCCCTTCCCGGATTGAGGAGGGGGGACGGCGCGGGGACGGACCGCGGCCGGCGTAGCCGCGTCAAACACGTCGAAAACCCTGAGTCTGGAGGAGTCCCGATGACCAAGAACGACCGCGCCGTGCTCGCAGCTGCAGAGCTTTCCCCATTGGCATTGCAGTGGTCGCGCACGCTGGACCTGCTGATCGTCGTGGTCGCCGCCTTTCTGATCTGGGCCGTGTCCCACATTAACTTCCTGCTGCTGGGCGGCGACTGGGATTTCTTCATCGACTGGAAGGATCGGCAGTACTGGATCCTGATCACGCCGATCACGACCATCATCATGGCGGCGGCGTTCCAGGGCATCTTCTGGAACCTGTTCCGCCTGCCGGTAGGGGCAACGGCCAGCCTGCTGCTGCTGCTGGTCGGCACCTGGATCGTGCGCTACCACAGCTGGCAGGGGCTGGCGTACTTCCCGATCAGCCTGGTGGTGCCCGCTACCTGCCTGCTCGGCGCGATGGCGCTGGACGCGATCCTGGTGCTGAGCCGCAGCTGGGTGGTGACGGGCGCGTTCGGTGCGGCGCTTTACGGCCTGCTGTTCTACCCCACCAACTGGGCCTATCTCGCGGGCTACTTCCAGCCGGTGCAGCACATGGGCGAGATGACCTCGGTGGCCGACCTGATCGGCTACACCTTCCCGCGGGCCGGCACACCGGAGTACATCCGCATCATCGAGCGCGGCACGCTGCGGACCTTCGGCGATACGCCGACCTGGGTGTCGGCGTTCTTCTCGGCTTTCGTCTGCATTTTCCTGTACTACCTGTTCTGGGGCCTCGGCGTGCTGGCCTGCAACGCGCGCTTCGTGCCGGTGGGGCAGCGTTTCAAGGACATCTACGGTGCCCGCCAGTCGCAGCCGACGGGACAGGTCGCCGACGTGCAGGAGCACGCCTCGTGAGGGGCCTTGCACCCGTGCTCGCCCTGGCCCTGGCTACCCTGGTCCTGATGGGCACGCTGCTGCCGATGCCGGTGGCCGCGCACGGCGAACGCGCAACGGAGCCCTACATCCGCACGCGCACCGTGCACTGGTACGACGTGACCTGGTCCACGGCCGCGGTGGGCGTCGGCGAGGATGTCACCGTCGAAGGCAAGTTCCACCTGTTCACCGACTGGCCGGATGCGGCCACCAAGCCCGAACTGGTGTTCCTGTCCAACGCTACGCCCGGCGCCACCATGACCCGGGTCGCGTCGTACATCAACGACGTGCCGGCGCAGCAGTCTTTCCGCCAGATGAAGATCGGACGCGACTACAGCTTCAAGCTGGTGATGCGCGGGCGCATCCCCGGCAAATGGCACCTGCACCCGGTGCTCAACGTGCATGGTGCCGGCCCTATCGTGGGGCCGGGGCACTGGATGGAGGTCAGCGGCGACCCGGCCACGTTCAAGCAGCCGGTCACCACCATGACCGGCGAGAAGATCGAGGACCTGCAGCATTTCGGCGTGGCGCGGGTTCAGATCTGGCAGGCAGGATTCATGCTGCTGGCGGTGGCGTGGATCGTGTGGTGGATCCGCCGGCCGCTGATCGTTCCGCGCTGGAACACCATCCGCAAAGGGCGCGAGGACCTGCTGGTGACGCGCACGGATGACCGGGTTGCCGCCGCGCTGCTGGTGACGGTGCTGGTGATTGCCATCGCCGGGTATCGCTACGCCACCCAGCGCTATCCTTACGTCGTCCCGCTGCAGGCCGGATCCAACAAGACCGAACCGCTGCCTGAACCTGCCACGACGGTGGCAGTGAAGATGACCGACGCCACTTACGATGTCCCCGGCCGCAGCCTGCGCCTGGATGTGGAGGTGACCAACACAACAGCCAATCCGCTGCGACTGGGCGAGTTCTCCACGGCCAACCTGCGGTTCCTCAACCGCTCGCTCGATGTTGCCCTGGCCGGCGTGCATCCCTCGTTCCCCAAGGACCTCATCGCAGGGGCGAGCCTGAAGATCAGCGACGATTCCCCCATTGCTCCGGGCGAGAAGCGCGTCCTGAAGATCGAGGCGACGGACGCGGCCTGGGAGATCGAGCGCCTGGTGAGCTTCCTGACCAATGTCGACAGCCGCATCGGCGGCATGCTGTTCTTCTTCGAAGGCGGCGGCGAGCGCCACATGGCGGAGGTCTACGGGCCCATCATGCCCGTGTTCACGCAGTTGCAGACGGCTCACTCGGGCCACTGAGCGGCGACGTGGCGCGGCGCTCGGCGATGTGCAAAGCAACGATGGTGACGGCCTGCCTGCTGGCGGCATCGCCGGCGCGTGCGCACGGCGGGCTGTCCATCGACGACGACATGTGCAAGCTCCGGGTCGGCCCGTTCAACATGCACTTCACCGGCTACCAGCCGGAGCTCAACGGCAACCGTGAGTTCTGCGAGGACATTCCCAAGGTGGGTCACACCATCGTGGTGATGGACGCGCTGGAGCCAGACCTGCGCGGCCTGCCGATCGAGGTGCGCATCATCCGCGATCCCGGCTCGCCGGAGGCCGAGAACGTGCAGGGCACGCAGCTCGACCAGCTCACCGTGGTGCACCTGCCACCGAAGGTCTACGAGACCGGTTCGGTTCCGCTGGAGTACTCGTTTTCAACCCCCGGCCGCTTCGTGGGACTGGTCAAGGCCGGCAACAACGGCGAATTTGTATCGCGCTTTCCGTTTAGCGTTGGAATCGAGAAGCATTCCTACGGGCACTACCTGCTCGCGCTGGGCGCGGCGCTGCTGGGCTACGGGTTCTACCGGCACTCCGGCCGGGTGCGCGAAAGGCTCAGCGCAAAAACGGGCGGCTCGGCGACGCCGCCCGGCTGAAGCCTCCCCGTCCGGGAATCCGGCATCCGCAGCATCAACGCCGCGGATGCCGATGCTCCGGCTCAGCGGCGGAAGTTGGGCTTGCGCTTTTCCAGAAAGGCTTCCACGCCCTCGCGGTGCTCGCGGCTCTTGGCGGCGAGCACAAAGTGCGAGGAGATCTGGTCCAGGTGCGTGTTGAAGTCCAGGTGCAGGCCCTGATAGGTGGCGCGCTTGGTCAGGCGCACGGCGGTGGCGGCGCCGTCGGCGAGGCGACGGGCGAGGGCACGGGCCTCGTTCTCAAGCCCGGCCAGCGGCACCACGCGGTTGAACAGGCCGATGCGCTGGCCCTCGGCCGCTTCCACGAAGTCGCCGGTCAGCAGCATCTCCAGCGCGCGCGGCAGGCCCACGATGCGCGGCAGCAGCCAGGCGCCGCCGTCGCCGGGCACCAGGCCGATCTTCACGTAGCTGGCGGCGACGCGCGCGTTGTCGGCCGCCAGGCGTAGGTCGCATTGCAGCGCCATGTCCAGCCCAGCGCCCGTGGCGGCACCCTGCAAGGCGGCGACCACCGGCTTGTCGAGCTGCATCATCAGGCGCGGAATGCGGTGCACTCCGTTCCACAGCTTGGACTTGTGGATCGCGGGCGGGCCCTCGAGCTCGCGCTTCATGTCGTGGAGGTCGCCGCCGGCGCAGAAGTGGCGACCGTTGGCGCGCAGCAGCACGGCACGCACCGAGTCGTCGGCCACGCACTGCTGCAGCGCGGCGACCCAGGCGTCGAGCATGGGTTCGTCGAACGCGTTGCCCGCGTCCGGACGGTTGAGGACGATCTCGCCGACGCCGTCGGCAACGCTGAAAAGCAGGGGCTGGGTCATGGTGTTCGGTGCTCGGATCAGGTCGGGGGTAGGGGTGCGCCGGATCAGCCGGCGCGCGAAAGGATGGCGCGGGCGCGCTCGACCACCGGGCGGTCCACCATCTGGCCGTCCAGCGCCACCGCGCGGCCGCCCGCGCCGTCGTCGGCCGCGATCACCCTGCGCGCCCATTCGATCTCGGCCGGCGAGGGCTCGAAGCCGCGATGCACCGGCGCGATCTGCGCGGGATGGATGCACAGCTTGCCGCCGAATCCCATCGCGGCCGAACGGCGCGTATCGGCTTCGACAATCGCGGGGTTGTCGAAGGTCAGCGTCACGCCCTCGACCGGCGCGGGCAGGCCGGCCAGCCGCGAGGCGAGCACGATCTGCATGCGGTAGGGGTCGATCACGGTCTCGTCGCCGGGGATGCCCAGGTCGGCCCGCAGGTCGATGCTGCCCAGCACCAGCCGCTGCGTGCCGGTGGCGGCCGCCAGCGCGTGCAGCCGCGCCAGACCCATCGCGCTCTCGACGGTGGGCAGCACCGGCACGCGGCCCTGCTCATGCAGCGCGGTGATGCGCGAGGCCGACTCGGCCTTCGGGATCACCAGGCCGGCGATGCCGGGCTGGCCCAGCAGCGAGCAGTCGGCCTCGAACCAGGGCGTTTGTTCGCCGTTGACGCGCAGCCACACCGGCGCCTCGGCGCGCAGCGCGGCGGCCACGGCCGCGCGCGCGGCGTCCTTCTCGGCGGTGGGCACGGCGTCTTCGAGATCGACGATCACCGCGTCCGCGCCGCTGGCCAGGGCCTTGGGGATGCGTTCGCAGCGGTTGCCGGGAACGAACAGGTAGCTGCGGGCGAGGGTCATGACAGCCAGCTCCGGACCTGCGCTTCGTGCTCGAGATTCCAGCAGCGCGCGATGATGGCTTTCATCTCGTCCGCGCTGGCACCCTGGGCGTAGGCGGCCAGGCGGCGCGCCTTGTCCTCGAGTTCCGGGCGGCTGAGCGTGTTGCCGGGGTCGCCCTTGGGCTCGTCCACGCGGGCCTCGAAGCGGCGGCCGTCGGTGGTCGTCACCCAGACCTTGCCGATCCAGCGCGCGGGGTAGGCGCCGTCCACCTCGGCATCGAGCTGCATGCGCACCTTGCGGCGCACCGCGACCACGCGCGGGTCGCGGAAATCGGCGTCGAAGTCCGGCAGCTGCGCGCGGCCGTGCACCGCGATCAGGCCCAGCACCGTGCCCATGGAGAACTTGGACTGGTGCACCGAGGCCGGCTCCACCACCGAGCCGAGCACGTCGAGGGCGCCCTGGTGCACGCCGCAGAGCACGTCGGCGAGATCCTCGTGGCGCAGACGCTCGCGTTGCATCAGCAGCAGCAGGGCGTCGGCCGCCGGATGCGTGTGGCGGCAGGAGGCGTGGAACTTGAACGAGGATTCCGCCAGCGCCCAGCGCGTGCCGAGGCCGTCGGTCAGACGTGCCGGGTCCGCGCCTTCGGACATCGAACCGGCCATCCCGCCCGCGCCCTCGAGCGCACGCCGCGCGCCGGTGTAGCCCTCGGCGGCGAGTTCGGCGGCGGTGATGCCGACCTGCGCCGCGTGCGCGCAGTGCAGCTGCTTGGACTGCGCGCCTTCGCGAAGGTATTCCCACAGCCCGCCGGCCTGCGTTGCGGCGCTGCCGAAGGCCCAGACCATGCGCTCGGCATCCAGGCCCAGCAGGCGTCCCGCGGTGGCGGCGGCGGCCACGCAACCCACGGTGGCCGTGGTATGGAAGCGCCGGTAATGCGGCCGGCCGAGGAACTCGCCGAGGCGGATGCCGACCTCGTAGCCGGCGACGATCGCCTCCAGCATCTGTGCGCCGCTGGCATTGCCCGCCTGGGCGAGGGCCAGCGCCGGACCGAACACCACGGCAGCGGCGTGGAACACCGAGCCGTTGTGCACGTCGTCCTGCTCGACCATGTGCGAGGCGCCGGAGTTGAGCATCGCGGCGAACAGCGGATCGACCTTCTGCCGTGAGGTGATCAGCTCGGCCTCGCCCGCCTTTGCGTGGCGGACCACGAAGCGTTCCAGCGCCTGCACCGGCTCGCCGCTGCGCCCGGCCAGCGCGCAGGCGAACCAGTCGAGGAACAAGTCCTCGGCACGGCGAAGCACCGGGGCCGGGATCTGCTTAATGTTCAGAGTGGCGGCAAAGCGCGCGAGTTCGGCGCCGGGAGCGGGAAGGTCGGTCATTTTTTGGGGGTTCTCCAAGGCTTGGATGGCCGAGTCAATGGACGGTCAGATGGCCTTGTCGGCCGCCATGCGCTCGATGTCGGCGGGTGAATAGCCCAGCTCAGCGAGGATGCTGCGACTGTGCGCGCCCAGCGCCGGGATGGGGCCGAGCTGCGCGTCCTGCGCATCGCGCCGGCCGGGTGGGATCAGCGCCGGCAGCGCGCCGCCGGCGCTGTCGACCTGCGTCCAGCGGCCGCGCGCGGCGAGCTGGGGATGGTCCCAGACCTCCTGCACGGTGTTGATGCGCCCGTTGGCGATGTCGGCCTCGTCCAGCCGGCGCACGAGTTCATCGAGCGTGATGCCGGCGAAGGCGGCATTGGCGATCTCGTCGATCTCGCGGCGGTGGGCGGTGCGCTGCGCATTGCCGGCGAAGCGCGGGTCATCGGCCAGCTCCGGCCGCTGCAGCACAATGGCCGCGAAGCGCTTCCACTCGCGGTCGTTCTGCACGCCCAGCAGCACGCTGCCGCCGTCGCCGGCCTTGAACGGGCCGTAGGGATAGATGGTGGCGTGCGCGGCGCCGGTGCGCGGAGGCGGCGCGGCGCCGTCCATGCCGAAGTACAGCGGATACCCCATCCACTCGGTCATGGTCTCCAGCAAGGAAATGTCCACGCGCCGGCCGCGACCCGTCTGCGCGCGCTCCAGCAACGCCGCGAGGATGTTGCTGTAGGCGTACATGCCGGCCGAGATGTCGGCGATGGAATTGCCAGCCTTGGCCGGGCCTTCCGGCGTGCCGGTGATGGACAAAAAGCCCGCCTCGGCCTGCACCAGCAAGTCGTAGGCCTTTTTTTCGAGGTAGGGACCGGCGTCGCCGTAACCCGAGATGTCGCAGACGATCAGCCGGGGATGCTTCGTGCTCAGGGCATCAAAGGACAGTCCGAGCCGCGCGGCGGCGCCGGGCGCGAGGTTCTGCACCAGCACGTCGGCGCGCGCGACCAGCTTCATCAGCGCCTCGGTGGCCACGGGATGCTTCACGTCGAGCGTGAGGCTCTCCTTGGAGCGGTTGCACCAGGCGAAGTGCGAGGCGGTGCCGCGTGCACGCTTGTCGTAGGCACGCGCGAAGTCGCCGCCCTCGGGGCGCTCGATCTTGATCACGCGCGCGCCCAGGTCGGCGAGGTGACGCGTGGCCAGCGGTGCCGCGATGGCGTGTTCGATGGAGACGACCAGCAGGCCCTTCAGCGGCAGCATCAGAACGACCTCGGCAGCCCGAGGACGTGCTCGGCGACATAGGAGAAGATCAGATTGGTGGAGATGGGCGCGACCTGGTAGAGCCTCGTCTCGCGGAATTTGCGCTCTACGTGGTACTCGTTGGCGAAGCCGAAGCCGCCGTGAGTCTGCAGGCAGACGTTGCCGGCCTCGAACGACGCCTTGGCCGCGAGGTGCTTGGCCATGTTGGCCTCGGCGCCGCAGGGCTGGTGGGCATCGAACAGCTCGCAGGCGCGCCAGCGCATGAGATTGGCCGCCTCCACTTCGATGAAGGACTCGGCGATGGGGAACTGCACGCCCTGGTTCTGGCCGATCGGCCGGTCGAAGACGATGCGGTCCTTGGCGTAGCGCGTGGCGCGGTCCACGAACCAGTAGCCGTCGCCGATGCACTCGGCGGCGATCAGCGTGCGCTCGGCATTGAGGCCATCGAGGATGTACTTGAAGCCCTTGCCTTCCTCGCCGATCAGGTTCTCCTCCGGGATCTCCATGTTGTCGAAGAAGACCTGATTGGTCTCGTGGTTGACCATGTTGGGGATCAGGCGCATCTCCATGCCCTTGCCCAGCACCTGGTCGAGGTGGACCATGAAGATCGACATGCCCTCGGACTTGCGCTTGACCTTGTCCACCGGCGTGGTGCGCGCCAGCAGGATCATCAGTTCCGAGTGCTGCAGGCGCGAGATCCACACCTTCTGGCCGTTGACCACGTAGCGGTCGCCCTTCTTCACCGCCGTGGTCTTGAGCTTGGTGGTGTCGGTGCCCGTGGTCGGCTCGGTCACCGCCATGGACTGCAGGCGCCATTCGCCCGTGGCAATTTTCGGCAGGTACAGCGCCTGCTGCTTCTTGGAGCCGTGACGCAACAGCGTCCCCATGTTGTACATCTGGCCGTGGCAGGCACCGGCATTGCCGCCGCAGCGGTTGACCTCTTCCATCACCACCGAAGCCTCGGCCAGGCCCAGACCCGAGCCGCCGTATTCCTGCGGGATCATCACCGACAGCCAGCCGGCGTCGGTCAGCGCCTTGATGAAGGCTTCCGGGTAGCCACGCTCGTGATCGATCTTGAGGAAGTATTCATCCGGAAAGCGACTGCACAGGTCGCGCAGGGCTTCGCGCATTTCCGGATGGTTTTCGCGAATGGACATGGCTCGTTGAATCTCTGCGGTTGAGGACGCGGAAGGCGCCGCGGTCCAGATCACGATTCTAACGGATGTTAGGTCGCTGGCTGCGATCCGCCGGAGCCGCCGTCCGAGGTGCCGTCCGGCCGGCGGCGCAGCATGCGCAGCGGGGTGTAGACCAGCACGGTCTGGCCGCGCTGGTTGACCACGCGGTTCTCGGTGCGCACCAGCCCCCGGTCACCCTTGGCGGTGAGCCGCATCTCGTCCACCCGCACCTCAACGTGCAGCGTGTCGCCGACGCAGGTTGGGCCGCGCACGTCCAGCGTCATGCCCAGGAACGCGAGGCCCACGTTCTGGATCGCCGGCAGCAGCAGGCCCTCGGCCATCGAGTACACCATCGCACCCGGAATCACGCGGGGCGGCAGGGCCATGCCCTCGCGCTCGGTGGTATTGGTGAACACCTCCTCAGTGAGCCAGCTGAAGCTGGTGAAGTTCACCAGATCGGTTTCCGTCACCGTGCGACCTACGGTGCGGAAGCACATGCCGAGATGCAGGTCCTCATAGAAAAACCCGATGCCGATGGTCTTCATGTGCGTAGGCGGGCTTGGGTGATGGCGGCGATCTCGGCGTCGTTGCAGCCGGCCTCGCGCAGCACCTCGGCGGTGTGCTCGCCCAGGCGCGGGGTGGGTGCGGGCGCGGCCGGCGGCGTGGCCGACCAGCGCGTGGGCGGGCGCATGCCGCGCAGCCGGCCCTCGCTGGGGTGATCGAACTCGCCGAAGAAACCCGCCGCCGCGAGGTGCGGGTCATCGACGATGCTCTCGGGCGTATGCATCGGCATACAGGGGATGTCGGCCTGTTCCAGTACCGCGAGCCACTCGGCAGTGCTGCGCAGGCGCAGTTGTTCGCCAACGAAGGCATATAACGCATCGATGTGCTGGGTGCGCGTGGTCAGGCTGGCCATACGCGCATCCTGCGTGAACATCTCGGGCCGGCCGATCAGCGCGCAGAAATTCTTCCACTGCTTGTCGGAGTAGATCAGCGCGCAAACGTAGCCGTCCGAAGTGGCGTAGGGGCGGCGCTCGTGGGCCAGCAGGCGCGCGTAGCCGGCGCGGCCATGGTCGGGCACGAAGGTCTTGCCGCTCAGGTGATCGCCCATGACGAACTGGGTCATGGTCTCGAACATCGGCACGTCCAGCGCCTGGCCCTCGCCGGTCTTCTCGCGGTGATAGATCGCGGCCAGGATCGCGCCGAAGGCGTGCAGACCCACGGTGCGGTCAGCGATGGTGGTGGGCACGTAGCGCGGCACCGGACTGCCGGCCATCTGCGCCAGCGCGGCGAGGCCCGTGGCGCCCTGGATGAGGTCGTCGTAGGCGGGGCGGGGCGCGTAGGGGCCTTCCCGGCCGTAGCCGAACAGCCCGGCGTAGACGATGTGCGGATTGACCGCGCGCACCGCTTCCCAGGACAGCCCGAGCCGTTCCATCGCCGAGGGCCGCACGTTGTAGACCAGCACGTCGCTGCGCGCGACCATGCGCATGAAGGCGGCGTGTGCCACCGGCTGCTTGAGGTCGAGCACCACGCTGCGCTTGCCGCGGTTGACGTTGAGGAAGATCGCGCCCATGCCGGGCGAGCGCATCGGGCCGATGTGGCGGGTGCCGTCACCGTCCGGCGTCTCGACCTTGATCACCTCCGCGCCCAGGTCCGCCAGCATCTGCGTGGCGAACGGTCCCATCAGCACCGCGGTCAGGTCCAGCACGCGCAGGCCCTTCAGGGGTCCGGCAGCCATTCAGGCCCCCTTCGACGGCGGCAGGGCGCGCGCCATCTCGCGCAACTGGAATTTCTGGATCTTGCCGCTGGCGGTGCGCGGAAAGGTGTCGATCACCTCGACCCGTTCAGGCCAGTAATGACGCGCCATGCCGGCGGCGGACAGGTATTCGCGCATCGCGGCCAGGTTGAACCGCTCGCCGGGCTTGAGGCTCACGTAGCAGCAGCCGATCTCGCCCAGGCGATCGTGCGGCATGGCGACGACCGCGGCGTCCACGATGACCGGATGACGGTAGAGCAGGTTTTCCACCTCCACCACCGGCACGTTCTCGCCACCTCGGATGATGATGTCCTTGCTGCGGCCGGTGATGCGCACGTAGCCGTCCGCATCCAGCCTCGCCAAATCGCCGGAGTCGAACCAGTCGTCGGCGTCCATGCCGTAGTCCTCGGGCTTCTGCAGGTAGCCGAGAAAATTCGACGGCGTGTGCAGCAGCAGCCGGCCTTCCTCGCCCACCGGAAGATCACGGCCCTCGGCGTCCACCACGCGCACGCGCACGCCGGGCAGCGGCGCGCCGTCGGTATTGATGGCCTTGTCGCGCGGTGCGTCGGGTGACGTCACGGTGATGGCCCCGTTCTCCGACATGCCGTACACCGACAGCACGCGCAACCCCAGGCGCGCCTCGGCCTGCTCGGCCAGCGCGCGTGGAATCGGCGCGCCGCCGCACACGAACATGCGCAGCGCGACCTCGGCCGGGGGCGGGGCCTGTGAGGAGGCCACCAGGTCGGCCAGGAAGGGCGTGGAGGCCATGGTGAAGCTGCAGCGGTGCTTCTGGATTAGCGACCAGGCGCGGTCCTTGTCCCAGACATCGGTCAGCGCCACGAAGGACCGCACGATCAGCGGCAGCCACATACCGTAGAGAAAGCCGGTCTGGTGCGCGAGCGGCGAGCCCATGAACACGCGGTCGCGTCCGTCCAGGCCCAGGCGCGCAATGAACGGCCGCGCGTTGGCCATCAGCGTGTTCGACGAATGCATCACGCCCTTGGGCATGCCGGTGGTGCCCGAGGTGTAGAGCACCTGCACCACCTCGTCGGGAGCCAGCGGCGCGGGCAGGGGGGCGTCGCAGGGCGCCATCAGCACCGGCTCGAAGCCCTCGTCGCCGTCCTCGCCGATCACCGCGAGTTGTTCGAGGTGCGGCAGCATCGGGCGCAGCGAGCGGATCATCGCGGCGTGGTCGAAGCCGCGGAACGCCCTGGGCACCACCACCACACGGGACTGCGCGTAGGCCAGCATGAAGGACAGCTCGCGCTGGCGGAAAATCGGCATCAGCGGGTTGCTGGCCGCGCCCGCGCGCAGGCAGCCCAGGTGCAGGGCCACGAATTCCCACCAGTTGGGCAACTGGAACGACACGATGTCGCCGCGCTGCACGCCCAGCCGCACCAGGTTGGCGGCGATGCGCCGGCTGGCCTGGTCCAGCTCGCGGTAGCTGACGGCGCGCTCCGGCGCGTTCTCCCGGCAGTCGATGATGGCGAGCCGGTCCGGGGCCTCGGCCACGGCCTCGTCGAAGTAGCGCAGCATCGGCACGTCGGCCCACTCGCGGTTGGCGCGCAGCGCGGCGGCGCGGGCGGGGCGGATGCAGGGGTCCAGGATCATCGGGTTCTCTCCTCATGTATATTTTTTCGGGGCACGGATATCGGGCCCGTGCCGCCTCATACCCCCGCGTTGCGACGCACCTCGCGGAACGGGATATCAGTGTCGGTAGAAGGTTCGCGCGGCAGGCCGAGCACGCGCTCGGAGATGATGTTGCGCTGAATCTCGTCGGTGCCGCCGGCAATCGAGCAGGCCGGCACCGACAGCAGGATCTCGGCCACCAGGCCATGATCGCTGCCGGGGTCCTCACCGCCGGCTAGCATCGCGTCAGCGCCGCTGATCGCGGCGTGGGCACGGGCGCAGGCACGGGCGACCAGACTCGCCGCGAGCTTGCCCAGCGAGCCCTCCGGCCCGGGCGGCTGGCCCGCGACGCGCGTCGCGCGGGCACGCGCCGCGGTCCACTCGGCGGCGCGTTCCAGCATCAGCGCACGCGCCAAATCCTGGCGCACCGCCGGGTCGGCGATGCGGCCGCTGGCCTGCGCGCGTTCCAGCAGCAGGTCGGGCCGGCCCGCGCGCTGCGCGTACCACTTGTAGGGCTCCATCACCTGCGCGTACTCGCGCTTGAGCTCGTCGTAGATGCGACCCTGGCCGAGCTGAAGGCGGCCCCAGTTGCGCATGGAATCGGCCATGCGCCGCTCGTGCGCCAGCGTGGTCAGGGCGATCTTCCAGCCCTCGCCCAGCTTGCCGACGAGATCGTCGCGGCCAACGCGCGCATTGGTAATGAATACCTCGTTGAACGAGGCGTAGCCGTTCATCTGGCGCAGCGGGCGCACCTCGACCCCGGCCTGGTGCATGGGCAGGATGAAGAAGCTCAGCCCGCGGTGCTTGGGCAGGTCCCAGTCGGTGCGCGCCAGCAGGATGCCGTAGTGCGCGTGCTGGGCGCTGGTGGTCCAGACCTTCTGCCCGTTCATGGTCCAGCCCTCGGCGTCGGCCACGGCGCGGGTGCTCAGGCCGGCGAGATCCGAGCCGCTGCCGGGCTCGCTGAACAGCTGGCACCAGGTGTCCTCGCCGGTGAG
>CBDDRR010000274.1:0-4639 GCA_965233095.1 uncultured bacterium | reverse complement strand
GACGGCAACGATCTCGTAGTCAGCCGGCGTCAGCACCAGGTAGCACCCCGGCGCCGACTCGAACAACGCGCGATAGTACCGGCTGGCCTCGACCGCCGCCTGCCGCGCCGCCTGCTCGTGCGCCAGCAGTACCTGCTTCTGGGCTTCGGCCTGCTTGCGCAGCGTGATGTCCCGGGAGATGGCCAGGATGTCCATCCCCTCGGCGCTGCGATACGAGATCGCCGTCACGTCAACCGGAATGCGGGTCCCGTCCAGTGCCAGCAGGGAATTCTCCGTCACGGGGCTGACCATGGGTCCCTGCCTGGCACGGGCGATTCGCTCACGGACTCTGTCGTGGAAGTCCGGGTGGATGAAGTCGAAGGGAGAGCGTCCCAGGATGTTCGCCTCCGACTCGGCCCGCAGCAGCCGCACCCCGGTGGGATTGATATAGACGATGCGGTCGTTGCGATTGACCCAGACGATATCGGGCAGGTTCTCCACCATGTCGCGGTAGCGCTGCTCGCTGGCGCGCAGCGCTTCCTGTGCCGTTTGCTGCTCCGTGATGTCGTGCAGCGATACGATCCAGGCCTGCTCGTTCTCCCACCACAAGTTCGACACACGCAACTCGGCGATCACCGGCGGCAAATCGCCGCGCGGGAGCTCGATTATCTGCGGCCCGCTGCCCCCGACGGACTCGACCGGGATGCCGAAGGGTACCGCGGACAGTTTTTCCCAAGACTGCTGGAACAGGGCTTCCGCGGAGGGGTTGGCGTAGCGCACCTCCCCCTCCAGGGACACGACCAGGACTGCTTCCGCAAGTGCGTCGACCAGGGAACGAAATCGGGCCTGGTTCTCCCGCAGCTTCTCCATGAGTTCGCGCTGGCGCAGATGCAATCGCACGCGCGCCAGCAGCTCCTGGTTCGCAATCGGGCGGACCAGGTAGCCGTCAGCCCCGGCATCAAGCCCGCCAGCCTGGTGCTCGGGCATGATCTGCATTGAGCTCAGAAAAACCACCGAAATGGTCTGCAATTGCGGGTCCGAGCGGACCTGCTCCAGGACTTCCGCCCCGCCGATGTCGGGGAGCATCACGTCAAGGAGCACCAGCTCGGGGCGCTGCTCGCGGATCAGGGCGAGTCCCTGCTGCCCGGTCGCCGCGACATGGACCTCGTAGCCCGCGCGCTCAAGCACGCGCGCCGTGGCCTTGAGCGCCGCGGCATTGTCATCTACGACGACTATGCGGGATGGATCCGTCATATGTTGTCAGGCCTTCCTCGCATCGACTCTCTCGAGGTCCAGGCCGACCAGCACCTGCTCGGATTGTGACAAGTCGCCGATGACCCGACGCACCGGAAGTGGCAGTTCCTTGATCACCGTCGGCGTCGCCAGGACTTTCTCGCGTTCCGCTGCCGCCGGGTCCTCCAGCACGTCAGTGACTTCAACACGATAAACCCCGCCGAGCTCCTGTTCGCACATGCGCTTCAGGTCAGCGATCGCCTGCTCGGAGCGGGCCGTCTTACCCGCCACGTAAAGGCGCAGGACGTACTCTTCACTCATCGAACTCATCCTTCTGTTCGCGATCCATCCTGACCACCCAAGACTAGCGCATCCGGCCAACTACACGGCTGACAGGTTTCACGCTTCCGTGCAGCGGGGCAGTGCAATCGTGAACGTGGATCCCTTGCCCGGCGCGCTCTCCAGCGTTACCTGCCCGCCATGACCTTCGATGATGCGACGCACAATGGCTAGACCCAGCCCGGTGCCCGGCTCACCCGCAGTCCCCGTCCTGCTGCCCCGCCCGAAGGGCTGAAAGAGCCGCGGAACATCCTCCGCAGCAATGCCCTCGCCCTCGTCCCGGACCGCGATCCGGGTCATGTCCGCGCCCGCCTGCACCACGATCCACACGGTGCTGTCCCGGTGGGAAAACTTGATGGCGTTACTGAGGAGATTGTTTAGAACCTGCTGGATCTTGCGCCCGTCGACGAACAAAAGCACCGGCTCAGTCGGAGTCGCGAGCTCCAGCCGGATGGCCTTGCGGGATGCCAGTACCTGGTTCAGGACCACGATACGCTGCACCAGATCTACGACGTCGGTCTCTGCCAGCTCCAACTTCAGGGTGCCTGCCTCGATCTGGGCGACATCCAGCAAGTCGTCGATGATCGACAGCATGAAGCGGCTGGAGTCCCAGATGGCGTCGACGAACCTGCGCTGTTCCTCATCCAGGATCTCCCCGGCCTCGTCCCGCAAAAATTCGCTGTAGCTCTGCACCACGCTCAGCGGGCTGCGCAGATCGTGCGCCGCCATGCCGAGCAGCCGGTTCTTCTGCTCGTTTAGTCGCATGAGTTCGGCGTTCTTGCGCGCCAGCTCCCGCTGCAGGGTTGCCAGCTCGTTGTTTACCTGGCTGAACTCGTCCAGCAGCTCTTCTTCACTCCGCCGGTTTTCTCCCGCAGCCATCGCCAACGCCTTGGCGGCGGCGCGCAGCGCGTTCGCCTGCTCGTTGTTGATGCGCACGAGTTCCTCGATCAGGCGCTCGATTCCGGTCAGGCCGGCGCCGCTCATGAGTGCACTGCCCGCTCCGTCAACAGCGCATGAGCCTGGTTGATGGCCTGCTGGGCGTCTGCGCCAAAACCATCTGCGCCGACTTTCCGCCAGAGATCGGGGGCCTGGATGAACGGATAGCCACCCACCAGGATCTTGACCGCACCGCATTCTGGATTGCTGCGCATCTTCTTGATCAGCGCCTCCACGGCGCCGATGTTGGACGTCAGCGTGGCGGAGATCCCCAGCACCGCAGCGCGCTGGGCGAGCACTGCCTGGATGATGCTGTCCGGCGGCGTGTTGGCCCCGGTGTAGAAGGTGTTCCAGCCTTCCATCTCGAAGAAGTCCGCCACCATCCTGGCGCCGATCTCGTGCAGCTCGCCGGCCACGGCGGTCATCACCAGCGCGGGTCCCTTGCGCTCCCCTTCGAACAGCTTCGGGTAGAGCTGCGACATGACCAGCTGCGTGGCCGCGGTGCAGTAGTGCTCCTGCGCCACGCTGATCTGGTTGAGCTGCCAAAGCCGGCCCACTTCCCGTTGCGCCGGCTGGAACACGGCGAGATAAACCTCCTTGACCGAGGCGCCATGCTCGACCGCTTCGAGCACCAGCCGGCTCGCGAGATGGCGTTCCCCGCGCAGCAGGGCGCGCAGGTACTGGTGTGCCAGCGGGGACAGGGGCGAGTCGTCCTCGAGATAGCTCGGAGTCTCATCCGGCATCCCCGACATCGCCTCGATCGCGGCGTCGAGAAAACGGGCCGCCTCCCGGGCCGATTCAGGCGACAGGGTTTCCTGCAGGACTTCCCGCATGCACTCGAGGTGAAACTTCAGGTCCGCCGGCCGGACGCCGCGACGCGCCAGCATCAAGCGCGCCCACTCGATGTAGTCGACAAAGAGCTTCTCGCTGTCGAACGCCAGCGCATTGGCGAGATACTCGATGTGATAGCCGGCATCCTGCAGCGATTTTTCGCGCGCGATGTCGCCGTAGCGTGCCTGCAGCTCCGGGTGGCGCGAGAATTCGCGCGCCACCAGTGCCTTTGCAATGGCGCGCCGGTGACTGAGCGTCTCGCGCCCTGCCTGCGCCACGCGGCCTCCTTCAGCTGGTGACATGCTCGAATCCCTTGACGATGGTCTCGCCGCGCACCAGCTTCAGGCCGGGTGGAATACCCGCATGGGATTCGCTGTAGGTGTGGCCCCGGTGCCACTTGCGAAAGCTTTCTTCGTCCGTCCAGAACGTGACCAGCCAGAACTCCTCCGGCCGGTCCAGGGGGCTTATGACGTCCATGCGCAGAAAGCCCGGGGCCTCGTCAACGAGGCCGGGACGCCGCCGGAACGCGGCCTTGACCTCCTCGCGCATGCCGTTGGCCACTACGAAGCGGCTGTAGGCAACGTAACCGGCGCGCAAACCGCTGGTCATCGCTCAGGCTTCGTTATGTCGTGCAGCATGCCTCATGCTAGCAAGAACCTGTCCGCCGCGCGCCTAGAAGCAATCGCCGGGCACGCGCACCCAGCCTTCCATGAGCACGCGCGCGCTGCGGCTCATGACGACTTTTTCCACTTTCCATTCGCCGTCGGTTTCGCTGGCGGCGGCACCGACTTTCAGGGTGCCGGACGGATGGCCGAAGGTCACCGCGTCCCGCTCGCCGCCGCCCGCGGCGAGGTTGACCAGTGTCCCGGGAATCGCCGCCGCCGTGCCGATGGCCACCGCGGCGGTGCCCATCATGGCGTGGTGCAGCTTGCCCATCGACAGCGCCCGCACGTTCAGGTCGATGTCCGCGGAGCGGACCGCCCTGCCGCTGGCGGCCGTGTAGCTGGCCGGCGGCGCGACCAGGGCCACCTTGGGCGTGTGCTGGCGCGCTGCAGCTTCGGCGACGTCGGCAATCAACCCCATCCGCACTGCGCCATGCGCGCGAATGGTCTCGAACCGTGCCAATGCCGCCGGGTCGCCGTTGATGGCCTCCTGCAATTCGCAGCCGGTGTAGCCGATGTCCGCGGCATTCAGGAACACGGTGGGGATGCCGGCGTTGATCAGGGTTGCGGGGAAGGTACCGATCCCGGGCACCGCCAGCTCGTCGACCAGGTTGCCGGTCGGGAACATCGCGTCCGCGGCGTCCACCGGGCTGATGAAT
>CBDDRR010000273.1:0-5530 GCA_965233095.1 uncultured bacterium | reverse complement strand
GCCGGAGAATTTTTTCCTGCAGCTGGGCGCGAATGTCTGTACCAAGATCGGCGACGAGCTGGCAAGCGCAAAGCTGGTACTCCCCTGGTTGCTGTCTGCCGCCGGCGCGCCAGCCTTCTTTATCGGCCTGCTGGTGCCGATTCGCGAGTCCCTGTCGTTGCTGCCGCAGCTGTTCGTTGCCGCAATGATCCGCGCATGCGCCATCCGCAAGTGGTTCTGGATCGCGGGCAGCGTGGTGCAGGGCGCCTGTGTCATGGCCATGGCCGCGGTGGCGCTGTGGCTGGAGGGCGTGGCCGCCGGTTGGTCGGTGCTGGGGCTGCTGGTGGTATTCAGCCTGGCGCGGGGCGTGTCGTCGGTGGCCGCCAAGGACGTGTTGGGCAAGACCGTGTCGAAAACACGCCGCGGCACGCTGACCGGCTACGCGACTGCGGCCGCCGGCCTGGTGACGGTGGCCGCGGGCGGCTGGCTGCAGTTCCGCGGCGGTGCGCCCGAGGGCGCTGCCGGCGTCGTCGGCCTGCTGTTGCTGGCCGGCGGCCTGTGGCTGCTGGGCGCCGGGCTGTATGCCGGCATCCGCGAGCAGCCGGGCGCCACCGAGGGCGGCGGCAATGCCGGCCGCGACGCCATCGCCAGCCTTTCGATTCTCGTCTCCGACGCGCCGTTCCGCCGTTTCGTCATCACCCGTTCGCTGCTGGTTTCCACGGCCCTGCTGGTGCCGTTCTACGCGGCGCTGGCGCGCGAGCAAAGTGATGGCGGCATCGGCGGCCTGGGTGCGCTGCTGGTCGCAGCCGGCGTTGCCTCGACGGTGAGTTCCGGGTTCTGGGGCCGCATGGCGGACCGCTCCAGCCGCGATGTGCTACGGCTTGCGGCGCTTGGCGCCGGCCTGCTGAGCGTCGCCGTCGCCGCCTGGACCATGGCCGGATCGCCCGGCCTGCCGGGCGGCGTGGCAATCGTGGCCGCGTTCTTTATCATCGGGATCGCCCATGCGGGGATCCGCATCGGCCGCAAGACCTACCTGGTGGACATGGCCGACGCCAATACGCGGGCAACCTATGTGGCCGTCAGCAACACTGCGATCGGCGTGGTGCTGCTGGCCGGCGGCGTGTTTGGCTGGATCGCCGACTGGGTCGGCACCGCCGTGACGATGGGGCTGCTCGGGCTCATCTGCCTGGCCGGCGCGCTGGGCGCGTCGCGGCTCGAAGAAGTGACGCAATGACACGAATTCGATGACGGGGAACAGACCATGGAAGACAACCATATCCTGGTAGGCGGCGGTGAGGCCGGGCACGTGTTGCTCAACCCGCGTTACGCAAATCGGCACGGCCTGATTGCCGGCGCCACGGGCACCGGCAAGACAGTGACGCTGCAGATCCTCGCGGAAGCTTTCTCGGCGCGCGGCGTGCCGGTGTTTCTCGCCGACGTGAAAGGGGATCTCGCCGGGCTGTCGCAGGCTGGGGCGCCGCACCCGAAGATCGATGAGCGCGTGGCCACCATCGGCATGCCGCAACCTGTCCTCGCGCCGTCACCGGTGGTGTTCTGGGATGTATTCGGCCGTGGCGGGCACCACTTGCGCACGACCGTCTCGGAGATGGGGCCGATGCTGCTGGCGCGGTTGCTGGAGCTGAACGAGACGCAGGAGGGTGTGCTGCATGTCGTGTTCCGCTACGCCGACGAGGAAGGCCTGCTGCTGCTCGACATGCCCGACCTGCGCTCGCTGCTGACGCATGCCGCCGACAACGAGCAGGACATCTCGGCGCGCTACGGGCGCATCACTCGCGCGTCGATCGGCGCCATCCAGCGACGCCTGCTCGCGCTGGAGTCGCAGGGCGGCGACAGCTTCTTCGGCGAGCCCGCGCTCAAGCTGGAGGACCTGATGCGCACCGATCTGTCGGGGCGCGGCATCATCAACGTGCTGGACGCCCGCGAGCTGTTCCATTCGCCGCGTGTCTACGCTACCAGCCTATTGTGGCTGCTGGCGGAGCTGTTCGAACAGCTGCCGGAAGTCGGTGATCCGCCGGTGCCGAGGCTGGTGTTCTTCTTCGACGAGGCGCACCTGTTGTTCGATAACGCGCCGCCCGCATTGGTGTCCAAGGTCGAGCAGGTCGTGCGGCTCATCCGTTCCAAGGGCGTCGGCGTCTGGTTCGTCACCCAGAACCCGCTCGACCTCCCGGACCCGGTACTCGGCCAGCTGGGCAACCGCGTCCAGCATGCCCTGCGGGCCTTCACGCCGCGTGACCAGAAAGCGGTGCGCGCGGCCGCCACCACGTTCCGCCAGAACCCGGCGCTCGACACCGAGACCGTGATCACCGAGCTCGGGGTCGGCGAGGCGCTGGTCTCGACGCTGCAGGATAAGGGCGTGCCGGGCGTCGTGCAGCGTTGCCTGGTGCGGCCGCCGTGCTCGCGCATTGGCCCGATCAGCGACGAGGAGCGCGCCACGGTGCGGCGGCGCAGTCCGGTCGGCGGCCTGTACGACACAGCCGTGAATCGCGAGTCGGCCTACGAGATCCTGTCGGTGCGTGCCGAGCAGGCCGCGGCCGACGCCGTAGCGGCCGCGGCCGCGCAACAGGCGCAGAAAGAAGCGGAGGCACGTGCCCGCGAGGAGGAACGCGCCAGGAAGGCAAGCCGGCCGCGCGCCAGCAATCGCCAGGGCTACGTGGAAGCGGCCACCAAGAGCGCCGTCCGGAGCATGAGCAGCCAGCTGGGGCGCAGCCTCGGCCAGTCGCTGCTGCGCGGCATTCTCGGCTCGCTGACCCGCAAGTAAAAAACCGGGGAAAAAACCCCGGTTTTTCACGGCAGGCTGGCCAGCAGGGCGGGCCGGCCCCACAGCTTGCGGAGTGGGCCGGACAGCACCTCCGGGTCGCCGCTGGTCCAGAATGCCACGTCGCCGGACCGGCAGATGCCGGGCCCGAGCGCCTCGGCCACCTGCGCCACGCGCCGCGCCACCGCCTCGCCGGTGTCGATGATGCGGACTTCCGGGCCGGCGATCGCCTGGATCAGCGGCCTGAGGAAAGGGAAGTGCGTGCAGCCGAGCACCAGCGTGTCGGCGCCGGCGCGCACCAGCGGCGTGACGTAGCGCGCCACCAGTTCCTGGGTGGCCGGCCCGTCAAGGTCGCCGGCCTCCACCTGTTCGACGAGACCCGGGCAGGCGCGCGTCAGCACCTGGATGTCGCCCCCGAACTGGTCGAGCAGCGCGGCGAAGCGCGCGCTCTGCAGTGTGCCGACGGTCGCCAGCACGCCGACCACGCCGCTGCGCGTCGCCGCGGTTGCGGGCTTGACGGCGGGTTCCATGCCGACGATGGGCAGGCGGATCGTCTCGCGGAGCATCGGCACGGCGGCCGCCGTGGCGGTGTTGCATGCCACCACGATGATGTCCGCGCCATCCTCGACCAGGAAGCGCGCCAGAGTCAGCGCGCGCTGCCGGATTACGTCTTCGCCAAGGGAGCCGTAAGGCACCCATGCGGAATCGGCAACATAGGCGAGTGAAGCCGCGGGCATGCGCGCCTGGATTTCCCTCAGCACGGAAATCCCGCCGAGGCCGGAATCGAACACCCCGATGCGCAAGCTGGCCTCCCGCGAAAGGGGACAAAGCTACCCGCCCGCTGACCGGGCCGCAACAGGACTGCCAGCGTGCGCCGGGGGGCATGCGGAAGGCCCGTCGGCATGTCTATAATGGCCGAGTCAAACGGCCGTATGACTGCAACAAGGCAGCGGCCCCGTCCATCGCCCCAGTCGCCCGCGCGCCGGCGTATTGCCGACGTGTCCGGCGCCCACCTCAACGGGACAGCGAGCAATGACAGACGCTTATATTCTCGACCATGTGCGCACGCCTCGCGGCCGCGGCAAGCCAGACGGCGCCCTGCACGGCATCACCCCCATCCAGCTGCTGACCCAGGTATTGCAGGCGCTGCGTGACCGCAACGATCTCGACACCGCGCTGGTGGAAGACGTCATCATGGGCTGCGTCGCGCCGGTCGGCGAGCAGGGCGCGAACATCGCCCGGGTCGCCGCGCTCAACGCCGGCTATCACCAGGGCGTGCCGGGCAAGCAGATCAACCGTTTCTGCGCCTCCGGGCTGGAGGCGGTCAACACCGCCGCGGCGCTGGTCATGTCCGGCCAGGCTGACCTGGTCGTGGCCGGCGGCGTCGAGTCGATGTCACGCATCCCGATGGGCTCGGACGGCGGCGCCATGGCCACCGACCCGCAGGTCGCCTGGAACACCTATTTCGTCCCGCAGGGCATCAGCGCTGACCTGATCGCGACGATCTACGGCATCAGCCGGGAGGACTGCGACGCCTACGCGGCGGAGAGCCAGCGGCGGGCCGCAGCCGCCTGGCAGAGCGGCTGGTTCAAGGGCTCCGTCATGCCGGTGCGCGACCGCCTCGGCCAGGTCGTGCTGGACTATGACGAGCACATGCGCCCCGGCACCACGGCCGAAAACCTCGCCGGGCTGCGCGCCGCGTTCGAAATGCCCGGCCAGCAGGCCGGCTTCGACGCGGTCGCCATCCAGCGCTACCCCGAGGTCGAGGCCATCAACCACGTGCACACCGGCGGCAACTCGAGCGGCATCGTGGACGGCGCCGCGGCCGTGCTGGTCGCCAGCAAGCGGATGGCCGAGCAACTCGGCCTCACGCCGCGCGCGCGCGTCCGCGCGTTTGCCTCAGTCGGTAGTGAGCCGACCATCATGCTGACCGGTCCGGCGCCCTCCGCGCAGCGCGCGCTGGAGAAAGCGAAGATGGGCCGCGCGGACATCGACCTGTTCGAGCTCAACGAGGCCTTCGCCTCGGTGGTGTTGCGTTTCATGCAGCAGCTCGAGGTGCCGCACGAGCAGATCAACGTCAACGGCGGCGCGATCGCGCTTGGTCATCCGCTCGGCGCCACAGGCGCCATGGTGCTCGGCACGCTGCTCGACGAGATGGAGCGGCGCGACCTGGCCACCGGGCTGGTGAACCTCTGCGTCGGGGCGGGCATGGGCACCGCCACCATCCTCGAGCGCGCCTGAAGGAACCCGATCATGACTGAGACACTCAAGTATTCCGTGGACCAGGACGGCGTCGCGCTGCTGGTCATTGATATCCCGGGCCGGCCGATGAACGTGCTGACGCCGGAGTTCATGGACGAGCTGGACGAGGCCATCGGCGCGCTCGCGAGCGACGTGGCCGTGAAGGGCATCGTGATCACCTCCGGCAAGGACAGTTTCATCGCAGGCGCCGATCTCAAGGACCTCGTCGGGGTGTTCGCGAGCATGCAGGACCCGAAGGAGATCTACAGCTATGCACGCAACTTCACGCTGCTGTTCCGCAAGCTCGAGACCTGCGGCAAGCCGCTGGTCGCCGCGATCAACGGTACCGCGCTGGGCGGCGGCCTGGAGCTTTGCCTCGCCTGCCATCACCGCGTCGCGCTGACCAACCCGAAGGCGAAAATCGGCCTGCCCGAAGTGCAGGTGGGCCTGTTGCCCGGCGCCGGTGGCACCCAGCGCCTGCCGCGCATGATCGGCAGCGAGAAGGCGCTCATGCTGATGGTCGAGGGCACGCAC
>CBDDRR010000272.1:0-9532 GCA_965233095.1 uncultured bacterium | reverse complement strand
AGCATGTCGCTGCCGGCGGCCAGCCCGAGCGCGAGGTTGACCGCGACAGCCGCGATCAGCCCCCAGGAAATCGCCACGATGATGTGCCTGCCGCGGATCGCGCTGAACAGCACGATGCCCATCGGCAGGAGGTGAACCAGGCCGCGCGGGTCGCTCTGGGCGCTGAACAGCGCCGCAGCATCGGCATCCACCGGGACGCCCGCGGACAGCGAGCCTGCCACCAGGTAAGCGATGAACGCCAGCACGGCGGCGATGATGGCGTACTTGAAGCGGCTCGCTACGACGCCGCCCACGTCCGAGTCCTGGGTGACGGCGCTGACGATGGTCGTGTCGCTGACCGGCGCGAGGTTGTCGCCAAACACCGCGCCGGACAGGATGGCGCCGAACATCAGCAGCGGGTCCGCCCCGAGCACCACGCCCGCCGGAAAGAACAGCGCCACGAAGGCGATGACAGTGCCGTAGCCGGTGCCGATGCCGGTGGCCAGCAGCGCAGCCAGCACGAAGGTGACGGCCGGAAACACGGCGGGGCCCATGCCGGAGACCTCGGCCAGCCAGCCGAGCCCGTTGACGAAACCGCCGACCTGCAGCGTGGCGGCGAACATGCCGGCCCACAGCCAGGCCACGATCGCCGTGACAGCCACTTTCTGCGCCATGCCGGCAAAGATCGCGTTGGCGTACACGGTCCAGCTGCCGCGCACCAGCAGCATGCCGAGTGTCAGGCCGACCAGCATGCCCACGATCAGCCCGGCGGTGTCGCTGATGCCGAGCACGCCGGACTGGAAGATCGCCCAGGCAATGAAGAACAGGATCGGCACGGCGCTCGCAGCCTTGCCGCCGCGAAAGCGGATATCCGGGCGATCGCCGTACCGGCCCGGTCTGTCCGCGGCCGGGTCAGCCTCGCTGCCGTCGTTTTCCGTGTCGGTCATTGCGGTTGTCCGTGTGGCGCCGCCATGGAAATGAATGGCCAGAAGGGTACCGCACGCGCACGCCAGCTGCTGGCCACATTGGCGAGAATTTCCAGCAGGACGGCGTAGTCTTGCGGCGCGGCCGCGGCGAAACGACGGCAATCCTCCAGCACCAGCAAGTGTCCGGCATCCGGCAGCCACGACAGGTCGTCGAGGCAATCGGCCAGCGCGTCCCAGTTGTGGCCAAACCAGTCGGGGAAGGAGAGCACCGTCGCGAGGCGCTCGAGCAGCGCCGCCTTGTTGCGGCAATCGCCAAGGTCGATACGCGCGCAATGCAGGCCGGCGGCTCGACCGGCCGCGCACAGCGCCGCGACGTCGCCGGCGGCGATCCAGCGCAGGCCGGCGTCCGTTGCCCGCTCCAGCCGCCAGCGCGGTGCCGAGGCGCTCATCGCGGCACCTCGAAGCGACGGAAGCTGCGGTAGTGATCCGAGGTGTAGTAATACGCCTCGGGCGGGTCCCCGCCGGTGACGATGCGCCGCGCACCGCGATCAGGCGCTCCCGGGGTGCGCACGGTGTACTCGCGGTAGTAACCGCGCGGCCGATCCGGCAAAAGGCGCTCGCGGTTCTGGAACACCGTGCCGTCCTGGCGATGCGGGAAGGGGCCGCCGCGCTCGATCAGCCGCAGCGTCTCGACGGCTTCCGGCGGCAGGCCGCCGGGCGCCGCATGGGTCGGGATCGCCTGCCCGGGCGCCGGCGTTCCCGGGCCGCGCTCCAAGAGCGTGAGCAGGCCCGCGACGGCCAGCAATAGCACGATCAGCGGGAGGCGCTTGTGCATCCCCTAGGCACGCCGCTTGCGGCGCGGCTTGTCCGGCGCCGCGGCTGCGAGGATCGGCTTGAGGTATTGGCCGGTGAAGGAGCGCCGGTTCGCGGCGACCTGTTCCGGCGTGCCTTCCGCCACCAGGCGGCCGCCGCCGCTGCCGCCCTCCGGGCCGAGGTCGATGATCCAGTCGGCGGTCTTGATCACGTCGAGGTTGTGCTCGATCACCACCACCGTATTGCCGTGGTCTCGCAGCCGGCCGAGCACACCGAGCAGTTGCGCGATGTCGTGGAAGTGCAGCCCGGTGGTCGGCTCGTCGAGGATGTACAGCGTCTTGCCGGTGTCGCGCTTGGACAGCTCCTTGGCGAGCTTGACGCGCTGCGCTTCGCCACCCGACAACGTAGTGGCGTTCTGGCCGAGGCGCACGTAGGACAGGCCGACATCCATCAGCGTCTGCAGCTTGCGCTTCACCACCGGGACGTTGGCGAAAAACTCCAGCGCGTCCTCGATGGTCATCTCGAGGATTTCGTGAATGTTCTTGCCCTTGTAGCGGATCTCGAGGGTCTCGCGGTTGTAGCGCTGGCCCTTGCAGGCGTCGCAGGCCACGTAGACGTCGGGCAGGAAGTGCATCTCCACCTTGAGCACGCCATCTCCCTGGCAGGCCTCGCAGCGGCCGCCCTTGACGTTGAAGCTGAAACGCCCGGCCTTGTAGCCGCGGGAGCGCGACTCGGCGGTGCCCGCGAACAGCTCGCGGATCGGCGTGAACAGGCCGCTGTAAGTCGCCGGGTTGGAGCGCGGCGTGCGGCCGATCGGGCTCTGGCTGATATCGATGACCTTGTCGATGTGCTGCAGCCCCTCGATGCGCTCGTGCGGCGAAGGCGATGCACCGGCGTTGTTTAGCTTCTGCGCCGCCGCCAGGTACAGCGTGTCGTTGATCAGCGTGGACTTGCCGGAGCCGGACACGCCGGTCACGCATGTCAGCAGGCCGATCGGGATGGCGATATCGAGATCGGCCAGGTTGTTGCCGCGCGCACCGCGGATGACGATCTCGCAACCCTTGCGGCGCGGCGCTCGCTCGCCCGGCACCGCGATGCCACGCCGGCCGGCGAGGTAGTCTCCGGTCAGCGACTCGGCGCTGGCCATGATGTCGGCCGGGGAGCCCTGCGCGACCACGCGGCCACCGTGCACGCCGGCGCCGGGGCCGATGTCGACGATGTGATCGGCGGTGGCGATGGCTTCCTCGTCGTGCTCGACGACGCTCACCGTGTTGCCCAGGTCACGCAGGTGCAGGAGCGTGTTCAGCAGCCGGCGGTTGTCGCGCTGGTGCAGGCCGATGGAGGGCTCGTCGAGGATGTACATGACGCCCACCAGCCCCGAGCCGATCTGGCTGGCGAGGCGGATGCGCTGGGCCTCGCCGCCGGACAGCGTCTCGGCGCTGCGGTCCAGCGTCAGGTAATCCAGCCCGACGTCCACCAGGAACTTCAGTCGGTCATTGATTTCCTTGACGATTTTGCGGGCGACCTCGCCGCGCCAGCCGGGCAGCTCGAGGGCGCTGAAAAAGGCCAGCGCCTCGCCGACGGCGGTGGCGGTGACGTCCGCGAGCCCGCGCTCGGCGACGAACACGTGACGCGCCGCTTCGTTGAGGCGCGTGCCTTTGCAGCTGGGGCAGGGGTGGGTGCCGAGGTACTTGGAGAGCTCGTCGCGCACCGTGCCGGACTCGGTCTCGCGGTAGCGGCGCTCCATGTTGGGGATGATGCCCTCGAAGCGGTGCTTGCGCCGGTTCATCCCGCCGCGACCGTCGAAGTAGGCGAATTCGATGCTCTCGCTGCCGGAGCCGAACAGCACCACCTTGCGGATTTTCGCCGGCAGCTGCTCGAACGGCGTTTCGACGTCGAACTGGTAGTGCTCAGCGAGGCTCTTCACCAGCTGGAAATAGTAGGCATTGCGCCGGTCCCAGCCGCGAATGGCGCCGCCGGCCAGCGACAGGTGCGGGTGGGCCGCAACGCGTTCCGGATCGAAGAACTGCTGCACGCCAAGCCCGTCGCAGGTGGCGCAGGCGCCCGCAGGGTTGTTGAAGGAGAACAGCCGCGGCTCGAGCTCAGGGATGCTGTAGCCGCACACCGGGCAGGCAAAGCGGTCGGAAAACACCAGCGGCGGGACCTTCGGCTCGTCCATGAAGGCAACCGTGACCATGCCGTCGGCCAGCTTCAGGGCGGTCTCGAATGACTCGGCGAGGCGCAGGCCCAGGTCCGGACGCACCCGGAAACGGTCCACCACCGCCTCGATGGTGTGCTTGCGATGCAGGTCGAGCGTGGGCGGGTCGTCCAGCTCGCAGACCCCGCCGTCCACCCGCGCGCGGATGAAGCCCTGCGCGCGCAGCTCGGCCATCACGTTGGTGTGCTCGCCCTTGCGGTCCCGGACCACCGGGGCCAGCAGCATCAGCGCGGTGCCCTCCGGCAGCGCCAGCACCTGGTCGACCATCTGGCTGACGGTCTGGGCCTCCAGCCGCTCGGCATGGGTGGGGCAGCGCGGCGTGCCGGCGCGGGCGTAGAGCAGCCGCAGGTAGTCGTAGATCTCGGTGACCGTGCCGACGGTCGAGCGGGGGTTGTGCGAGGTAGACTTCTGCTCGATGGAGATAGCCGGCGATAGCCCCTCGATGGACTCCACGTCGGGCTTTTCCATCATCGACAGGAACTGGCGGGCGTAGGCCGACAGCGACTCCACGTAGCGCCGCTGGCCCTCCGCGTAAATGGTGTCGAAAGCCAGCGACGACTTGCCGGACCCGGACAACCCGGTGACCACGATCAGGCGGTCGCGCGGCAGATCGAGATCCACCGACTTGAGGTTGTGGGTGCGGGCCCCGCGGATGCGAATCGTGTCCATGACTGCTGGTCTGCTCGGCGAAGCCCACTACTATACGCAGAAATGCCGGTGATTCGCTCACCGGGGCTGGCTGTGGTTTCGGCGGCCGTCAAGAGGCGGTTTCCCGGCACAGCGCGTGAGATTCCTGCCTGTTCGGGCTAGACTAATTGGCTATTCTCGAGGGCCGGGCAACCGGTCCATCCATTTCCTGCAAGCGAGGTCACGCTCATGGCGCGCGGTATCAACAAGGTCATCCTGGTCGGCAATCTCGGCGCCGACCCGGAATCACGGACGACCCCAGGCGGACTGACCGTCACCAACATTCGGGTGGCGACAACCGAGAAGCGCAAGGATCGCCAGAGCGGCGATCTCGTCGAGGAGACCGAGTGGCACCGCGTGGTGATGTTCGACCGGCTCGCGGAAGTCGCGCGGGAGTACCTGCGCAAGGGCTCGCAGGTCTACATCGAGGGGCAGATCCGCACCAACAAGTGGCAGGACAAGGAAGGCAACGATCGCTACACCACCGAGATCATCGGCCGCGACATGCAGATGCTCGGCGGCCGTCCCGGCGCGGGCGCGCCGGCGGGCGGCGACGACGACTACCGCCAGCAGCCCTCCGGCGGCCGCTCCTCGGGCGGCGCAGCCCGCAAGGAAGAGCCCTTCGAGGACGACATCCCCTTCTAGGGGCGTGCCGATGAGCGAGCACGAGCGGGGCGGCAAGCTGTTCATCAAGACCTTCGGGTGCCAGATGAACGAGTACGATTCGTCGAAGATGGCGGACGTGCTGCGGGACTCCCATGGTCTCGAGCCAGCGGCCACGCCGGAGGAGGCCGACGTCCTGCTGCTGAACACCTGCTCGATCCGTGAAAAGGCCCAGGAGAAAGTCTTTTCACTGCTCGGGCGCTGGCGCGAGCTGAAGCAGGCGCGACCCGGCGTCGTGATCGGCGTCGGCGGCTGCGTCGCCAGCCAGGAGGGCGAGGCCATTCTCGGGCGCGCGCCCTTCGTCGACATCGTGTTCGGGCCGCAGACCCTGCACCGGCTGCCGGAGATGCTGGCGGAAGTGCGCAGCCGCGGCCGCGCGGCGGTGGACGTTTCCTTCCCCGAAATCGAGAAGTTCGACCGCCTGCCGGCGCCGCGTGCCGAGGGCCCGACGGCCTTCGTATCGGTCATGGAGGGCTGCAGCAAGTACTGCAGTTTTTGCGTGGTGCCTTACACGCGCGGCGAGGAGGTCAGCCGGCCCTTCGACGACGTCATTGTCGAGGTGGCGCAGCTCGCGGCCCAGGGCGTGCGCGAGATCAACCTGCTGGGCCAGAACGTCAATGCCTATCGGGGCGCGATGCACGACGGCACCCATGCCGATCTCGCCGCGCTGATCCGCTTCGTGGCGGCTGTTGACGGCATCGACCGCATCCGTTTCACGACATCCCACCCGGTGGAGTTCACCGACAGCCTGGTGGCCGCCTACGCCGACGTGCCGGAGCTGGCGCCGTTCCTGCACCTGCCGGTGCAAAGCGGCTCGGACCGCGTCCTGGCGATGATGAAGCGCGGCCACACAGCGCTGGAGTACCGACAGAAGATCCGGCGCGTGCGCGAGGCATGCCCGGGAATCAGCATCAGCTCCGATTTCATCGTCGGCTTTCCGGGCGAGACCGAGCGTGACTTCGAGCAGACGCTGCAGCTGATCGACGACATCGGCTTCGACCAGTCCTTCAGTTTCATCTACAGCCGCCGTCCGGGCACGCCGGCCGCAGCGCTGCCGGACGACGTGGCCGCGGTCGAAAAACAGCGTCGCCTGGCGCTGCTGCAGCACCGCATCAACCAGCGTGCCGCGGAGATCAGCCGCGCGATGGTAGGCGGAGTGGAGCGAGTGCTGGTCGAGCGTCCCTCGAAGAAGAATCCCCGTCAGCTCGCCGGGCGCACGGGCAATATGCGCTGGGTGAACTTCGACGCCGAGCCGGCAATGATCGGCCGGTTTGTCGACGTGCTCATCACCGAGGCGCTGCCCAATTCCCTGCGTGGCAGGTTGATCGGCGTCGACGGCGCGCTGGCTCGCTCCGCCTGAGGTCGCATAACCATTTGAACGCCAACCTAGTCAGGGACCTGGTCCTCGAACCCGCCGACAACCAGCGGCTCGCCAATCTCTGCGGCCAGTTCGATGAGCATCTCAAGCAGATCGAGCATCGCCTCGGCGTGTCGATCGGCTCACGCGGCAACCGTTTCCAGATCGAGGGGCCTGAACGCGCGGTGGATGCCGCGGAGCGGCTGCTCGTGGCGCTGTTCGAGCAGGCTGCCACCGAGAGCATCAGCCCGCAGCGGGTGCATGCGTGGCTGCAGGAGGCCGGCCTTTACGAGGAGCCGGGTGGCGAGGCGCCGGGCGAGCTCAGGACGCGCCGCGGCGTAATCCGCGGACGCGGGCCGAACCAGGCCCGTTACATCCAGTCCATGCGCGACAACGACCTGTGTTTCGGCATTGGCCCCGCGGGCACCGGCAAGACCTACCTCGCGGTGGCCAGCGCGGTCGAGGCGCTGGAGCGCGACGCGGTGCGACGGATCGTGCTGGTGCGTCCCGCGGTCGAGGCCGGCGAGCGGCTCGGTTTCCTGCCGGGAGACATGTCGCAGAAGGTCGACCCGTACCTGCGGCCGATGTACGACGCGCTGTACGAGATGCTGGGCTTCGAGCGCGTCGGCAAGCTGATCGAGCGACACGTCATCGAGATCGCGCCGCTTGCCTTTATGCGCGGCAGGACGCTGAACGAGGCGTTCGTGATTCTCGACGAAGCGCAGAATTCCACTGTCGAGCAGATGAAGATGTTCCTGACGCGCATCGGCTTCGGTTCGCGTGCCGTGGTCACGGGCGACGTCACCCAGACCGACCTGCCGGCAGGCAAGCTGTCCGGCCTGCGGCACGCCAGCGACGTGCTCAAGGACGTCGAGGGCGTGGCGTTCACCTGGTTCACGGCGAAGGACGTGGTACGGCATCCGCTGGTGCAGCGCATCGTGGAGGCTTACGAGCGTCACCAGGGAGACGACCAGCAATGACCCTGCGCATCGACGTCCAGGTCGGCGGCACGCGCACCGGGCTGCCCGGGGTTGCCAAGCTGCGGCACTGGGCCCGCGCTGCGCTGGCCGGCCGGCGGCGCGATGCCGAGCTGTCGATCCGCATCGTCGACGCCGCCGAGAGCCAGGCGCTCAATCGGCGCTACCGCGGCAAGGACCGGCCGACCAACGTGCTGGCCTTTCCGGCCGAGCTGCCCGCAGATCTCGGGCTGCCGCTGCTCGGCGACCTCGTGATCTGCCGCGAAGTGGTCGAGGCCGAGGCCGCCGAACAGGCCAAGCCGCCGGACGCCCATTGGGCGCACATGGTTATTCACGGTACGCTGCACCTGGTGGGCTACGATCACGAGACCGACGAACAGGCCGCGGCCATGGAATCGGTCGAGGCCGAGCTCCTCGCCGAGCTCGGTTGGCCAAATCCTTACCTGGACCGCGAAGGGCACGATGACTGACGATAAACCTCCGAGTACCGGCGGGCGCCGGTCCGGCCTGCTGGCCCGCTGGGCCAGCACCTTCCGAGCCGCCCCGCGAGATCGCGAGGGCCTGATCGAGATGCTCGACCAGGCCCGGCGGAGCCGCATCCTCGATGCGGACGAGTTCAGCATGCTGCAGGGCGTGCTCGAGGTCGCGACCATCCAGGTACGCGACATCATGATCCCGCGCGGCCAGATGGTGGTCGTCGAGCGCAACGCCAGCCCGCAGGAAATGCTCCAGATCATCATCGATTCGGGTCACTCCCGTTTTCCGGTCATCGCCGACGACCGCGACGAAGTCATCGGCATCCTGCTGGCCAAGGACCTGCTGCGCTTCTTCGCCGAGAACGACCGCGAGCGCTTCCGCATCAAGGAGTGCCTGCGCCCGGCCGTGTTCATCCCCGAGAGCAAGCGCCTCAACGTGCTGCTGAAAGAGTTCCGCGTCAGCCACAACCACATGGCCATCGTGGTAGACGAGTACGGCGGCGTGTCCGGCCTGCTGACCATCGAGGACGTGCTTGAGCAGATCGTCGGCGAGATCGATGACGAGCACGATCCGGACGAGGAGATCATGATCGTGCCCGAGCAGCAGGACACCTGGCGGGTCGATGCGCTGACCCGGATCGAGGACCTTAACGAGGAGCTCGGCACCGCGTTCAGCGACGCCGACTACGACACGGTGGGCGGGCTGGTGATGACCGAGCTGGGCCGGCTGGCGCGCAAGGGGGAGACGCTGGTGCTCGACGGCATGCGCTTCACCGTGCTGCGCGCCGACCGCCGCCGCGTGCACGCGGTGCGCCTGCGCCGGGCCGCCAGCTGAGCGGATGACGGCCCGCCCCCGATTGCCGCGTACCCTGCGGCGTTTCGGTCCCGCCGATCTCGCGGCGCTCGCGGCCGGGTTGGCGCTGCCTTTTGCCTTTGCCCCGTGGAGCTACTGGCCGCTCGCGCTGGTCTCGCCGGCGGTGCTGTTCCTTGCCTGGCGCGGCGCAACGCCCGGGCGCGCCGCCGCGCGCGGCTTGCTGTACGGCTTTGCCGCGTTCCTGACCGGCACCTGGTGGACTTTCGTGTCGGTGCGCGAGTTCGGCGGCGCGCCGCTCGCCCTGGCCGTATTCCTGACCTTCGGGCTGGCGGCGATCATGGGCGGCTACTACGCCCTGCTTGGCTGGCTGGCGGCCCGCTGGCTGCCCGCCGGCGGTGCCTGGCGCTGGCTGGTGGCGCTGCCGGCCGCCTGGACTGCCATCGAGTGGCTGCGCGGCTGGTTCCTCAGCGGCTTCCCCTGGCTCAGCCTGGGATACAGCCAGACGGACTCGGTGCTGGGATCGTTCGCTCCGCTGGTCGGCGTGTACGGCATCGGCTGGATCTGCGCGCTGGTTGCCGGGGCGCTGGCCGCGGTGCTGGCGGAGGGCGTCGCCGGTCGCGCG
>CBDDRR010000271.1:0-11698 GCA_965233095.1 uncultured bacterium | reverse complement strand
TTGCCCGGCCATGGGTAGTTCCGCAGGCGATTCTGCGCGGCCACACCGAACTTGCGAAACGGCAGGCCGTCGCTGTCCACCAGCTTGTCCAGGTAATGGCGCAGCAGCTCGGGTACGTCCTCGGAGTACTCGCGCAGCGGGGGCACCTTGAGGACCACCACCGCCAGCTGCGTGAGCAGCTCGCGGCGAAATCCCGCCGCGGCCGGCGCATGCTCGAACCCGGGCCGCGCAGAGCTGATGATGCGCACGTCCATAGCTTGCGCTGCACCTGCGCCGACCGGCGTGAAGCGACCGTTCTCCAGTGCGCCGAGCAGCAGGCGCTGGGCCGATGAACAAAGGTCCGACAACTCGTTGATGAACAACGTGCCGCCACGAGCGCGCTCCAGGAAGCCGGGCTCCATGCCGCCGTCCGCCGCACGGCCGAACAATGCGACCTCTGCATCGGCATCCTGCAGGGCGCTGGCGACCAGCCGCACGAAGGGCCCGTGGCCGCGCGGGCCCAGCGAGTGGATGTAGCGAGCAAAAGCCTCGCGCCCGGTGCCGGGCTCGCCGGTGACCAGCACCGGCGTCGAATGTGCGGCGACCCGCTCGCTCTGCTCGCGCAGCGCCTGGATGAGGCGGCTGCGACCTACCGGTACAACGGTGGTCGGCCCGATCTGGCGCGCGGAGCGGCCCGGCACCCGGCCCGACTCGAGGGCGCGCTCGACTGTGCGCAGCAGCTTGGCCAGCGACACCGGCTTCTCGATGAAATCGAACGCGCCGAGACGCGTGGCCTCCACCGCCGTCTCCACTGTGCCATGCCCCGACATCATTACCACCGGGCAAGGGCGAATCCTGTCGCTGGTCGACCATTCGCGCAGCAGGCTGATGCCATCCGCGTCCGGCATCCAGATGTCGAGCAGCACCAGGTCCGGCTTGCCCGCTTCGCGCTGCTGCTGCGCCTGCGCCGCGTTGGCGGCCGAGCTCACTTCGTAGCCCTCCTCGGAGAGGATCTCCTCGAGGAGCTGCCGGATGTCGGCCTCGTCGTCGACGACCAGGATCTTGCCGGTGCTCATGCGCGCGCTCTCCTGAGTTCACTTGCGCGGACTTCGTGCCGCAGCATGGCGCTGCGCGCGTCTTCGTCCGCCGGCAAGGCGATGGTTACCCGCACGCCGCCCTCGGCGCGGTTGCTGGCCTCGACCCAGCCGCCGTGTTCCTCGACCAGCTTCTTCACGATCGCCAGGCCGAGTCCGGTGCCCTTCGGCTTGCTGGTGACGTAGGGGTCGAAGATCCGGTCGACCGAATCGGGGGGAATGCCGGGACCATTGTCCTCGACCATTATGAACACTGCGCGAAGGTCAAACTCGTCCGTGCCGCGAGTGGTGATACCAACCACCGCGTCGTCGTGGCCCTCGAGCGCTTCAACCGCGTTGCGAATCAGGTTGTGCAGGATCTGCCGGACGCGTCCGCTGTCGGCCTCGATCTGCGCCACTGCCGGATCGAGGCTCAGCTGGATTGCGACCGGGATCTCCCGCACGCGGTACAGGTCCGCGACCTCGGCAACGAGCTGGTTGAGGTCCACGCGCGCGATTTCCATGTCGGGCGCGCGCGCGTAATCGGAGAAGGCGTTGACCATTTCCTTCATGGCCTCCACCTGCTGCACGATGGTGCGCGTGGCGCGCTCGAGCACGATGGCGTCGTCGTCGCTCATCTGGTCGAGGAAGCGGCGACGCAGGCGCTCGGCGGACAGCTGGATCGGCGTCAGCGGATTCTTGATCTCGTGCGCCAGGCGGCGCGCCACTTCCCCCCAGGCTGCATCCCGCTGGGCCTGCAGCAGCGCGGTGATGTCATCGAAGACGACCACGAAGCCGTCTGGCTCGCCGTCCTCACCAGGCAAGCCGGAGCAGGCGCACATAAGCACGCGCCGGCCGACCTCGTTGCGCAGCACGATCTGCTCCCGCCACTCGAACTCGCCGGCCTGGATGTGCTCGCGGCCGACCTCGATGAACTGCTGCAGCAGCGGTCGATCCTCGGCCACTTCCGCGAGCGGCCGGCCGATCGAGCCCTCGAGATCGACGCCGAGGATCGCACCGGCTGCCTCGTTGGCGGTCTTGATGCGCCAATCGCGCTCGAGCGACACCACGCCAGTGGAGAGGCGGCCGAGAATGACGGCGAGATAGGCGCGCTGGCTCTCCACCGCTTGCTGGCTCTGGCGCGCAAGCTCGCGGGCCCCGGCGAGGCGCGTCATCATGTCGTTGAAGCTGTGCACGAGGAAGCCCATTTCGTCCCGCGCCGGCATGGGCAGGCGCGTGTCGAAGTCACCCTTTGCCACCGCCCGGGTGCCGGCCACGAGGGTCTGGATCGGCTCGGTCAGCTTGCGGGCAAAGAAGAACGCTCCCCATACCGCCATCAGCAGCGACAGCAACAGCACCAGCGTCAGGGTCAAGGTGAGGCTGCGCGTGAAGGGGCCGCGCAGGAACGACAGCTCGCGGTACTGTGCGTACGCCTCCTGCACCGAATTGGCCAGCTGGCCGACGCGCTCCGGGACCGGGAACAGGGCATGCAGCAGCCGCACTTCGTCAAGCGGATTGCCGCCGGGAATGGCGATCGCCGTGCGCACCACGAAGCCGTCGCGCACCGGGTCCAGGCTGACGAACGGTCGCCCCTGCCGGATCTGCAGCATGACCTCCTCGGTCGGCGACACCGGCAACTCAGCGAGGCTGCGCTCCGAGGACAGGGCGATGATGCGTGCGTTCTGCCCCACCACCGTCATCTCAATGGCGCCGGCGTTGCTCCGCAAGGATTCCAGTCCTGTTGCGAGCTCGAAATCCCCACGGCCCCTGAGCGCGTTCGCGATCTGCCGGGTTGACTCCATGTGCTCGCGCATCCGGCTCTCGAGCGTCGCGCGGGAAAGGTCCAGCGCATCGCCGAGCCCGGCTTCGACGTTGACGTCGAACCAGGTCTCAATGCCGCGGCTGATGAACTGGACAGAGAAGTAGTACACCAGCCCCAGCGGCAGAACCGCCAACCCCACGAAAATGGCCACCATGCGTGACGCCAGCCGGGAGCCCGGCACCTGGCTGCGATACTCGCGCACCAGCCGCACCAGGTTGGAGACGATCAACATCAGCAGGATCGACGCGCCGGCGAGATTGAGCAGGAATATCCAGTTGTAGATTTCCCCGAAGCGATCGGCGTTCTCGACGGTCGAGGCCAGGAACAGCAAGGCGCTGACCAGCATGGCCAGCCCCAGCAGGGTCAGGGTGGCCAGCCCCCAGCGCTTCAGCGAGCGAGTCGCCATCGGACCCAGTCACTGGTCATGCGCCAGTCGTTCCAGAGAAACGTGATCAGCGCGAGCGGCCCGCCAAGCTCCTTGATGTCCACCACCGCGCGCATTTCGACGTGGTAGCGCTCGCCGCGGCTCAGCAGCGCATCGTCGATGACCGGAAGCGATCGCACCGCGCCGAGCGCGGCCAGCGCCGCCTCCAGCGAGCCGTAGGTCTCCTGTTCGCCGCTGTTCAGGTTGCGCAGGATGTAGCGCTCGGTGAGCGCATGGAACTGCAGCGCATAGCGCTGCTTGAGTTCGGCGAACACCGGATCCCAAATAATGCGGCGGCGCTGGGTGAGGCGGATGGTGAGCTCGACGTCGAGCACCAGGCCGCTGTCCAGTGCCTCCAGTGCGGTCTCGTTCAATGCATAGCCGATGTCGGCGTCGAGGAACCAGACGCCGGCCTGGAGTCGCGTTGCAGCATTGCGGACCTCGACGCCTTCCGCGGCGCGCGCCAGCCCGGCCTGCAGCAGCAGCGCGGCGAACAGGCCCGCGGCGGCGGCACGCCATCCGGGACTGTCGAAATCTCGCACTCCTTGCAGCATCGCTCCTCGCCTACGCCGGCCGGGTCAGACAAGCATAATAAAACCCGTCCATCGCTGCCTCACCGGTCAGCACCTGCCGGCCCGGCCCGGCGCGGCGGCCCCAGCCCGGCTCGCTCAGGTCCACGGCCCGGGCTTCCGGGTGGCGTGCGAGGAACTCCGTCACGCGTGCTGCGTTCTCGGCACGGAATACCGAGCAGGTCGCGTACAGCAGCCGCCCGCCCGGGGCCAGCAGCGGCCAGAGCGCCTCGAGGAGCGCCTGCTGCTGCGCGGCCATGGCCTTGATGTCTTCCGGGCGGCGCAGCAGCTTGATGTCGGGATGGCGGCGCACAACGCCGCTGCCGGTGCAGGGCGCATCGAGCAGGATCCGGTCGTACGGCCTGGCGTCCCACCAATCCCCGGGGTCGCTGGCATCGCCCGCCAGCACCTTGGCCTGCAGCCCGAGCCGCGCAAGGTTCTCGCGCACCCGCTCGAGGCGGGCGGGCGCCACGTCCAGCGCAGTCAGGTCGATCTCCGGGCAGCGCTCCAGCAGGTGGCCGGTCTTGCCGCCGGGCGCGGCGCAGGCGTCGAGCACCCGCTGCCCGGGCTGCGGCGCGAGCAGGCCGGCCGCAAGCTGCGCGGCCGCATCCTGCACCGAGACATCGCCGTCGGCGAAGCCGGGCAGGGCCTCAACGTCCATGGGCGCGGCGAGCAGAAGGGCCTCCGGGGCCGGATCCCACGTTGTCGCCGCACCGCCTGCCGCCGCCAGCCGCTCGAGCCAGGACTCGCGCGTGCCGCGCAAGCGGTTGACCCGCACCCACATCGGCGCCTGCTGGTTGGCGGCCGCGACGAGCGCCTCCCAGTCCTTCGGCCAGTCGGCGGCCAGCGCTTCGAGCCACCAGCGCGGATGGGCGTGGATGACCTCCGGGATGCGCGCCGTGCGCGACTTCAGCGCGTCGCGCTCCCTCAGCCAGCGGCGCAGGCATGCATTCACTACACCGGCGTACTGGTGGCGGCCGAGCAGGCGCACGGCCTCGACAGTCGCCGCCACCGCGGCATGGTCCGGCACGCGGGTGTCTTCCAGCTGGTAGAGACCGACGGCGAGCAGGTCGTGGACGTCCATGTCCCGTTCCGGCAGTGGCCGGGCCAGCAGCAGGTCCACCCAGCGGTCCAGTCGCGGCCAGGCCCGCAAGGTGCCGTAGGCAAGCTGGGCTGCCAGCGAGCGGTCGGCGCCGACCAGTGCGGCGGCGGCCCGGCCCAAAGCGTCATCGAGCGAGCGGCCACGGCGGGCCACCGCCGCGACCGCCCGGCCGGCCGCAGCGCGCGGCTCGCCGCCCACGCTCACGTGCCGAACCTCTCGCCCAGCACCGCCCGGCCGTTGAGGAAATCACGGGCCGACATGATGCGCCCGCCGGGCGGCTGCAGCTCGAGCACGCGCACGCTGCCCTCCCCGGAAGCCACATCGAGTCCCTCCGGCCCGGCCCGCCAGACCCGCCCCGGCTCGCCCTTGCACTCGTCCAGCGGCACGGCGCGATGCAGCTTGAGCCGCTCGTCCTGCCAGGTCGTCCAGGCGCCCGGCCGCGGCGAGAACGCCCGTACCCGGCGCGCCAGGCCGACCGCCGGCGCGCTCCAGTCGAGCTCCGCGGCGGCCGCATCGAGCTTGGCCGCCTGGGTGGCACGGCCATGGTCCTGCGGGAGCGGCTCGAGCCGGCCGGCGAGAATCTCCGGCAGGGTCTCCCGCAGCAGGCCTGCGCACAGTTGTGCCAGGCGGGCGCGCAGCTCGCCGCCGGTCTCCGTCTTACCGATCTCTGTAGACTGCATTTTGTATACTGGACCCGTATCCAGCCCTTTATCCATAAGCATTACTGAGACGCCTGTGACTGGATCTCCCGCCAGGATGGCGTGCTGGATGGGGGCTGCGCCGCGCCACCTGGGCAACAGCGAGGCATGGCCGTTGATGCAGCCGGCAGGCGGCAGCTCGAGCACCGCCGGGGGCAGGATCAGGCCGTAGTCCACCACTACAATGAGCTGCGGATGAAGCGCCGCGATTTCAGCGTGGGCCTCGGGGTCGCGCAAGGTAACGGGCGTATGCACGCGGAGGCCATGCCGGGCGGCAAATTCCTTCACCGGCGTCGGCGCCAGCCGGCGGCGGCGGCCCGCGGGACGGTCGGGCTGGGTCAGGACCCCGGCCACCTCCCAGCCGTCCTCCAGCAACGCGGCCAGCGTCGGCACGGCGAAATCGGAGCTGCCCGCGAATACCAGGCGGGGCATGATTCGAGGCCTACAGCGCGCGTGCGGCGGGGCTGGGGTCTCGCTGCTTGCGGTCCTTTTCGAGCCGCTTGCGGATGCGCTGCCTCTTGAGCTCGGAGAGATAGTCGACGAACAGTTTGCCGTCGAGGTGGTCGATCTCGTGCTGGACGCATACCGCGAGCAGCCCGTCGACCTCCATTTCGAACGGCTTGCCATCCTGCCCGAGGGCCCGCACCCGGATCCAGTCGGAACGGGTCACGGGCTCATAGAAGCCCGGCACCGACAGGCACCCTTCCTCCATGACCTCCGTGCCGCGGCGCTCGAGGATCTCAGGATTGATGAAAATGTGCGGTGCGTCCTGTTTATCCGAGATATCTGCGACCAGCATGCGACGATGGATGTTGACCTGCGTTGCGGCGAGGCCGATGCCCGGGGCCGCGTACATGGTCTCGAGCATGTCCGCGGCCAGCTGCCGGAGCTCGTCGTCCACGACGGCCACCGGCTCCGCCTTCGTGCGGAGTCGCGGGTCTGGATACTCAAGTATGTTCAGGATCGCCATCAGAGCCTTTCCGGTTCCTCGTGTAGTACGCCACAAAGTGCGGCTAACAGTATGACAATTCAAGTCCGCCGTGCTAACTTGCCGCTCACGCAGGGGCGTCGGGAGCACCCGCGCCAGGGCGACGGCGGCCAAGGCTTGGCGGATTATACCAAGCCGCAGCAGCCCCCTCTCAACTAACGGACAGCATGGAGTCAGGCCAGCCATGTCCAAGCCGATCTACCGCCCGACCCGAGTTCGCCTGCTGAGCGGCTTCGCCGCCGCATTGCTGGCGGCCGGGTGCGCCAGCACCCCCGAAGCGCCGCCGCCCCCGGAGGCTACGCCCATCCCCGCCGCACAGCCGGCCGCCACGCCGCCCCCGGCGCCCGTGGCCGCCCTGCCGGCAGCGCCCGTGAGGCTCAACCCGCAGCATCCCGACCGCTATGTCGTCAAGAAAGGCGACACGCTATGGGACATCTCGGCGATGTTCCTGCGGGATCCGTGGTTTTGGCCCGAGATCTGGTACGCCAATCCGCAGGTCCGGAATCCCCACCTGATCTATCCGGGTGATGTGCTGACGCTGGTTTACATGGACGGGCGGCCGCGCATCATCCTCGAGCGCGGCGAGACCGGCGCCCGCGCCGACCGGCTCGAGCCCCGCGTCCGCGCCGAGGCGCTGGAAGACGCGATCTTCACCATCCCGTATGACCGCATCGCCGCCTTCCTGAGCCGCCCCACGGTGCTGGATCGCGAGACCGTGGAAAAGGCCCCCTACATCCTGACCAGCCGCCGCGGCCACTTGGCGCACGGCTCGAATACCGAGGTCTATATCCGCGGCGCCGAGTTCGCCGAGCAGGAGGACTACAGCGTCATACACGTCGGCGCTCCGCTGCGCGACCCCGACAACAACCGGCTGCTCGGCTACGAGGGTATTTACGTCGGCGAGGGCCAGGTCATCCGTGGCGGCGATCCGGCAACCCTGTACCTGCGCGAGACCAACCGCGAGGCGCTGAACGGCGACAAGCTGCTGCCCGTGGAGACGGATTTCCCGCTGCGCTTCATTCCGCGCGCTCCGGACCAGGAGATCGACGGCCGCATCATCAACGTGCTGGATGGCGTCTCGCTGGTGAGCAGCTACCAGATCGTCACCCTGAACCGGGGCGCGAAACACGGTCTCGAGCCGGGACACGTGCTGGCGGTGTGGCAGGCCGGCGAGAACGTCCGCGACCGGATCGGTGGCGGGCGCGCCCAGCTGCCCGACGAATATGCGGGCTTTCTGATGGTATTCCGCAGCTTTGACGAAATCAGCTACGGGCTCATCATGCGGGCGACCAACGAGATCCGCGTGCTCGACAAGGTGCGCAATCCCTGACGTCGCCAGGCCGCCGCCACGTCTGACCCACGACGCCGGCATCAGCCGGCGTCGTGTTTTGAGGAGCCTGCAATGAGCGATGCCGCGGCCGCCTGGCTGCGCCTCTCCCTGACGCCCGGGGTCCCGGCGGAAGCCGCGCGTGCCGCCGCGGCCCACGCTGGCGGACTGCAGGCGCTGCTGGATGCCGGCCCCGCTGCGCTGATTGCCGCCGGCTTTCCCGCCGACGCCGCACGTTCGCTGGCCGGCCCCGTCCCAGACTGGCTGCCTGCCACCCTGGACTGGCTCGCCGCGCCGGACCACGACTTGCTTACGCTGGCCGACGCGGACTATCCGCCGCTGCTCAGACGCATTTCCGACCCGCCCGTCGCATTGTTCCTGCGCGGCGATCGTGGCTTGCTGCGGGAGCCGCATTTCGCGATCGTCGGCAGCCGCAACCCCACGCCCCAGGGCGCGGAGAACGCGCGGGCATTCGCCAGGTACCTCGCCGACTGCGGCCTGGTGATCTGCAGCGGGCTCGCGGCAGGCATCGACGCCGCCGCGCATCGCGGCGCACTCGACGCGGAAGCGCCGACCACCGCCGTGCTCGGCTGCGGGCCGGACCGCATCTACCCCGCCGAGAATGCGCCGCTGGCGAGGCAGGTCGCCGCGGCGGGGCTGATCCTGTCCGAGTTCCTGCCCGGCACGCCGCCGAAAAGGGAGCACTTCCCGCAGCGCAACCGCATCATCAGCGGTCTCTCGCTGGGGGTGCTGGTGGTCGAGGCGGCGAAACGCAGCGGCTCGCTGATCACGGCCAGGCTGGCCGGCGACCAGGGCCGCGAGGTTTTTGCGATCCCCGGCAGCATCCACAACCCGCTGGCGCGCGGCTGCCACGCGCTGATTCGCCAGGGCGCGGTGCTGGTCGAGACGGGGCACGACATTCTTGCCGAGATCGGCCCGCTGGCGGGCGTCTCGATGGCGGCCGGCGAGGCGGATGCGCCGCCGGCAGTGATTGCGCCGGAACCCGACGAGGACTACGGGAAACTGCTCGCCGCGCTCGCCCACGACCCCTGCGGGGTCGACGCGCTGGCCGCCCGCACCGGTTTGACGGCTGCGGAGGTTTCCTCGATGATGCTGATCCTTGAACTCCAGGGAGCAGTGGAGTCCTTGCCGGGCGGACGCTTCGCCCGGAAAACGACGAGGTCGTGAAATGACGGAGAGTGTGCTCGACGTTCTGATGTACTTGTTTGAGACCGCCGGTGACGACGGCGGGCCGCCGGAGCCCGACCGTGCCGGGCTGAGGGAAGAACTGGAGCGCGCCGGCTTCCACGATCGCGAGATCAACCGGGCGCTGGACTGGCTCGACGGCCTCGCGACGCGTCGCGCCGACGAGGGTGGCGAGCCGCCCACGGAGCGCGCCATCCGCGTTTACGGCCGCGACGAGTGCATCCGCATGGACACCCATGGCCGGGGTTACCTGATGTACCTCGAGCAGATCGGCATCCTCTCGGCCCACCAGCGGGAACTGGTGATCGATCGCCTGATGGCGCTCGACTGCCAGGAAATCGATGTCGACGACATCAAGTGGGTGGTCCTCATGGTGCTGTTCAGCCAGCCCGGCGAGGAGACTGCCTACGCAAGGATGGAAGATCTCGTCTTCGAGGACCGGGCCTGGGTCGCACACTAGGACCCGCCCCGACGCGCGACCCGGACAGGCCATAGCAGGGGTCGTGGCGCGAGCCACGGCCCGTTTTTTCGACCAGCACAAACCGAGTGAAATGAGCAAGAACCTAGTCATCGTGGAGTCGCCGGCCAAGGCCAAGACCATCGAAAAGTATCTCGGTGGCGACTTCAAGGTGCTCGCGTCCTACGGCCACGTGCGAGACCTGGTCGCGAAGGAAGGCGCCGTGGACCCGGACGCAGGCTTCGCGATGAAGTACCAGGAGATCGAGCGTAACAAGCGCCACATGGACGCGATTGCCAAGGCGCTGCGCGGCGCCGAAGCGCTTTACCTCGCGACCGACCCGGACCGCGAGGGCGAGGCCATCAGCTGGCATGTCTGCGAAGCGTTGCGCGAACGCGGCCTGCTCGACGGGCGCCCGGTATATCGCATCGTGTTCCACGAGATCACCAAGCGCGCCGTGCAGGAAGCGCTCGAGCATCCGCGTGACGTCTCCGGCGACCTGGTCAATGCGCAGCAGGCCCGCCGCGCGCTGGATCACCTGGTGGGCTTCAACCTCTCGCCGCTGCTGTGGAAAAAAATCCGGCCGGGACTGTCGGCAGGGCGCGTGCAGACCCCGGCGTTGCGCCTGATCGTCGAGCGGGAGGCCGAGATCGAGGCCTTCAAGCCGGTCGAGTACTGGACCCTCGAGGCAGAGCTGGAGAAGTCCGGCCAGGCCTTTTCCGCGCGCCTCGCCGAGTACGGCGGCCAGCGCATTGACGACAAGCTCGAGAAATTCTTCATCGGCGACGAGGGCGCCGCGCGCGAGGCCGAGCAGACCTTGCGCGAGGCCGCGGCCGGCAAGCTGAAGGTCAGCTCGGTCGAGCGCCGCCAGCGAAAGCAGAACCCGGCGCCGCCGTTCACCACCTCGACCTTGCAGCAGGAGGCCGCGCGCAAGCTGGGCTTCACCGCGCAGAAGACCATGCGCACAGCGCAACGGTTGTACGAGGGCGTGGATTTCGGCGAGGGCGCCACCGGCCTGATCACCTATATGCGTACCGACTCCGTGTCGCTCGCCGCCGATGCGCTCAGCGAGATTCGCCACGTCATCGGCGAACGCTTCGGCGCCAGGGCGCTGCCGGAGAAGCCGCGCTTCTACCGCACCAAGGCCAAGAACGCGCAGGAAGCTCACGAGGCCATCCGCCCGACGTCCGCCGCCTGGCACCCGGACGACCTCGCCGGACGCCTCGACCGCGACCAGCAGCGTCTTTATGAGCTCATCTGGAAGCGTGCCGTCGCCAGCCAGATGGCCAGCGCGGTGTTCGACACCGTGTCGCTGGACCTCGTACCCTCCGGGGCGCCGGAGGCAGGCCACCGTTTCCGGGCCTCCGGCTCGATCCTCGTCGAGCCCGGCTACATCGCCGTCTACCAGGAGGGCCGCGACGATGCCGAAGACGAGCAGGACCGCCGCCTGCCGCAGGTCAAGGAAGGCGAGCTGATCGATCTCAACAAGCTCGCAGCCGAGCAGCACTTCACCAAGCCGCCGCCGCGCTTCAGCGAGGCCAGCCTGGTCAAGACGCTCGAGGAGTTCGGCATCGGCCGCCCGTCGACCTACGCCACCATCATCTCGACGCTGGTCGACCGGGAGTATGTCGAGCTGGACCGCAAGCGCTTCATTCCCACGGACATCGGGCGCATCGTCAGCAATTTCCTCAGCGGCCACTTCACCCGCTATGTCGACTATGACTTCACGGCACGGATGGAGGACCAGCTCGACGCCATCTCCCGCGGCGAACAGGACTGGCAGGTGCTGCTGGCCCGTTTCTGGGGGCCTTTCCAGGAGCTGATCACGGACAAGGAGAGCTCGGTCAGCAAGCGCGACGTCATGCCGAATCGCGAGCTGGGCAAGGACCCCGCCAGCGGCAAGCCGGTGCTAGTGAAGATCGGCCGGTTCGGCCCCTACGTGCAGATCGGCACGGCTGAGGATGAGGACAAGCCGCGCTTCGCCGGCATTCCGCGCAACAAGAGCATGCAGACGATCATGCTCGAGGAGGCGCTGGAGCTCTTCAAGCTGCCG
>CBDDRR010000270.1:0-4119 GCA_965233095.1 uncultured bacterium | reverse complement strand
GACCGGCCGGGCGCCGGAGGAACAGCTGCCCTCGGTGGGCTGCTCGATCAAGTGGCGCGCCTGAGCACAACAGCTTGAATTCATTGTGACTCCGGCGCGACCGGGGCATGTCCGCACTTGCCGCTGCGGCGCGATTGGGCGAACATGCAGAGTTTAGCCGCCACGCGATTTTCCGGAGCCGAGATGCCCTCGCGCAGAGATCTCGCCAACGCCATTCGCGCGTTGAGCATGGATGCCGTCCAGCAAGCCAATTCCGGCCACCCGGGCATGCCGATGGGCATGGCGGACATCGCCGAAGTCCTCTGGAACGACTTCCACCGCCACAATCCCGGCAATCCGCGCTGGCCCAACCGTGACCGCTTCGTCGTCTCCAACGGTCACGGTTCGATGCTCCTTTACTCGCTGTTGCATCTCTCCGGCTATCCGCTCGGCATGGACGAGATTCGCAACTTCCGGCAGTTCGGCTCCCGCACGGCCGGCCATCCCGAGCACGAGCCGGAGCTCGGCATCGAGACGACCACCGGGCCCCTCGGGCAGGGCATCGCCAACGCCGTCGGCATGGCGATCGCCGAGCGCGCCCTGGCGGCCCGCTACAACCGGCCGGGCTTCGAGGTCATCGACCACCACACCTGGGTGTTTACCGGGGACGGTTGCCTGATGGAGGGTGTGTCGCACGAGGCCTGCTCGCTGGCCGGCACGCTCGGACTCGGCAAGCTGATCGTGTTTTACGACGACAACGGGATTTCCATCGACGGCGAGGTTGAGGGCTGGTTTACCGACGACACGGCGGCGCGTTTCGGCGCCTATGGCTGGCACGTCGTGCCGGGCGTCGACGGCCACGACCCGGCCGCGGTCAAGGCCGCCATCGAGGCGGCCCGCGCCGAGACCGGCCGACCGACGCTGATCTGCTGCAGGACGATCATCGGCTGGGGCTCGCCGAACAAGCAGGGCACGGAGGCGACGCACGGCGCGGCGCTCGGCGCCGAGGAAGTGGCGCGCACGCGCGAGAATATCGGCTGGCCGCACCCGGCCTTCGAGATTCCCGGCGAGATCCGCGCCGGCTGGGACGCGCGTGAGCGCGGCGCGGCGGCGGAGGCGGCATGGGACGGGCTGATGGCGGCCTATGCGAAGGAATATCCGACGGAGAGTGCGGAGCTGGCGCGCCGGCTCGCGGGCGAGTTGCCGGACGGCTGGGCGCAGGCGGCCGACGAAGTGATCGAGACGCTGGCCGAGAGCACCGCCAATGTCGCCACCCGCAAGGCCTCGGAGCTGTCGCTCAACGGCTTTGGCCCGCTGTTGCCCGAGCTGATCGGCGGCTCGGCCGACCTGAGCGGCTCCAACAACACTTTTTTCAAGGGCAGCAGGCGCATCGGCGCGGGCGACTTCAGCGGCAACTACCTGCACTACGGCGTGCGCGAGTTCGGCATGACGGCGATCATGAACGGCCTGGCGCTGCACGGCGGGTTCAAGCCCTACGGCGGCACCTTCCTGGTGTTCTCCGACTATGCGCGCAACGCCGTGCGCATGGCGGCGCTGATGAGGCAGCCGGTGACGCTGGTTTATACCCACGATTCCATCGGCCTCGGCGAGGACGGCCCGACCCACCAGCCGATCGAGCATGTGGCGAGCCTGCGCCTGATCCCGAACCTGCGCGTGTGGCGGCCCTGCGACCTGGCCGAGACCGCAGTTGCCTGGCGCGACGCCGTGGAAAGCAAGGCGACGCCCACGGCCCTCGCCCTGTCCCGCCAGAACCTGCCGGCGCAGCCGCGCAGCGCCGCGCAGCTGGCGGCCATCCGCCGCGGCGGCTACGTGCTGCACGAGCCGTCGGGCGAGCCGACGGCGCTGATCATCGCGACCGGTTCCGAGGTGGGACTGGCGATGCAGGCGGCGGCGTTGCTGGCCGAGGAGGGCGTCGCGGTCCGCGTGGTGTCCATGCCGTGCATCGAGGCCTTCGAAGAGCAGGATGCCGCCTGGCGCGACGCCGTCCTGCCGCCCGGCATCACGGCGCGCCTGGCCGTCGAAGCCGGCGTGCCGGACAGCTGGTATCCCTTCGTCGGCGCGGCCGGCGACATCGTCGGCATCCGGCGTTTCGGCGAATCGGCGCCCGCCGGCGAACTGTTCGAGCATTTCGGCTTCACGCCCGGGGCCGTCGCTGAACGACTGCGGGCACTGATCCAGGTTTCATAAGGAGAGACACAATGGCGATCAAGGTTGGCATCAACGGTTACGGCCGCATCGGCAGGAACATCCTGCGGGCCCTCTACGAATCCGGTCGCACCGGCGAGATCAGCATCGTGGCGATCAACGATCTCGGCGACGCGAACACCAACGCCCACCTGACGCGCTACGACACCGCGCACGGCAAGTTCAGCGGCAAGGTCGAGGTGGATGGCGACAGCCTGGTGGTCAACGGCGATCGCATCCGCGTGCTGGCCGAGCGGAACCCGGCCAGCCTGCCGTGGAAGGAGCTGGGCGTCGAGGTTGTGCTGGAGTGCACCGGACTGTTCACGACCAAGGAAAAGGCGTCCGCCCACCTCCAGGCCGGCGCAAAGAAAGTCATCATCTCCGCGCCCGGCGGCAAGGACGTGGACGCGACCATTGTCTTCGGCGTCAACCACGACACCCTCAAGGCGAGCCACGAGGTGATCTCGAACGCCTCCTGCACGACCAACTGCCTGGCGCCGCTGGTACAGCCGCTGCACCAGGCGATCGGCGTGCTCAACGGCCTGATGACCACCATTCACGCCTACACCAACGACCAGGTGCTCACCGACGTCTACCACAGCGACCTGCGTCGGGCGCGGGCCGCCGCCATGTCGATGATCCCGACCAAGACCGGGGCCGCCGCAGCTGTCGGCCTGGTGCTGCCTGAGCTCGCCGGCAAGCTCGACGGCTTCGCCATTCGCGTACCGACGATCAACGTCTCGATGGTGGACCTCACCTTCCAGGCCGCGCGCGACACTACCAAGGAGGAGATCGACCGGGTGCTGGAGGAGGCTTCCCGGGGTCGCCTGAAGGACATCCTCGGCTTCAACCGCGAGCCGCTGGTCTCGATCGACTTCAATCACGACCCGCGCTCCTCGGTGTACGAGTCTTCGCTGACCCGCGTGGTGGATGGCCGGCTGGTGAAGGTCTGCTCCTGGTATGACAACGAGTGGGGCTTTTCCAACCGGATGCTCGACACGACCATCGCGCTGGTCAACGCAAAGTAAGGCGCGGCATGCACGTCATCCGCATGCAGGACCTGGACCTCGCGAGCCGGCGGGTGCTGATCCGCGAGGACCTGAATGTCCCGGTCGGGGACGGCAAGGTGAGCAGCGACGCGCGCATCCGTGCCGCCCTGCCGACCATCCGCATGGCGCTCGACAAGGGCGCCGCCGTCCTGCTGATGTCGCACCTCGGCCGGCCCAAGGAGGGCGAGTTCGACCCGCAGTTTTCGCTCGCGCCGGTGGCGGCGCATCTCAGCGAGCTGCTGGGGGAACCGGTTGAGCTGGCGCGCGACTGGCTGGACGGCGTGGAAGTCGCGCCCGGCGAGGTCGTGCTGTGTGAGAACGTGCGCTTCAATCCGGGCGAGAAGAAGGACGACGAGGCGCTGGCGAAACGCATGGCGGCGCTCTGCGACGTGTTCGTGATGGATGCCTTCGGCACCGCACACCGGGCGCAGGCCAGCACCCACGGCGTGGCGCGGTTTGCGCCGGTAGCCTGTGCGGGCCCGCTGCTGGTCGCCGAGCTCGAGGCGCTAGGCAAGGCCTTGCATGATCCTGCACGCCCGCTGGTTGCCATCGTCGGCGGCTCCAAGGTATCCACCAAGCTGACGGTGCTGGATACACTGCTGGACCGGGTGGACCAGCTGATCGTCGGCGGCGGCATCGCCAACAACTTCATCGCGGCGGCCGGGCATGCCGTCGGCAAGTCACTTTACGAGCCGGACCTGCTTATGGAGACGCGCACCCTCGTGGCGAAGGCCGAGGCGCGTGGCGCCGCGATCCCGCTGCCGCGGGACGTGGTGGTGGCGGCCGGGCTGGACGCCGGGCATGCGGCGCGCGTCGTGCCGGTCGGCGAAGTCGGCGAGAGCGACATGATCCTGGATGTCGGGCCGGAGACGGCCGCCGCCTACAC
>CBDDRR010000269.1:0-17647 GCA_965233095.1 uncultured bacterium | reverse complement strand
ACCGCGATGAGCTGCTGGAGTGGCTGCGCCGCCGGCCGTTGCTTCACCATGATCCGGAGGTCGGCTTCACAATGGTGCACGCCGGCCTGCCGCCGCAATGGGACCTCAGCGAAGCGCGCGCCGCCGCCGCCGAGCTCGAGGCCGTGTTGGGGGGCAACCGCTTCATCGACTTCCTGCTGCAGATGTATGGCGACCAGCCGGCCTTGTGGGATCCTGGCCTGGCGGGGATGGAGCGCCTGCGATTCATCGTCAATGCCTTTACCCGCATGCGGTACCTGCGGCCGGACGGCAGCCTGGAGTTTGATAACAAGGGACCGGTCGACCGGTCCGGAACCGAGCTGATTCCGTGGTTCCGCTTCCCCGGCCGGCGCAGCGCAGGGCTCAGCATGGTCTTCGGCCACTGGTCCACGCTTGGGGCTATCGCGCATGACGGCGCCTTCAGCCTCGACACCGGGTGCGTGTGGGGCGGTCGACTGACGGCCCTGCGGCTGGATGATGCAGTGCGGACCTGCGTAGAGTGCGGACCAGGCCTGCCGACGGCGGACACCGGCTAAAATCAGCGGAAACGATAGGAGGTCGCAGCATGAAACTGAGTCTTGAGGACCGCCGCGCAGTGGTCTGCGGCGCCAGCAGGGGCATCGGCCGCGCCATTGCCGGTGTGCTGGCCGACATGGGGGCGCAGCTGACGCTCGTGGCACGCGACCAGGATGCGCTGCGCGCCGTGGCGGAAAAGCTCCCCGGCGGCGCGGCGCGGCACACTATCCGGCCGCTGGACGTAACGGATTCCACCACTGTCGCAGCCGCGTTTGCCGAGATCGCCGCGGAAGGACCGGTACACGTGCTGGTCAACAATACCGGCGGGCCCGCCGCGGGCACGGTGTATGACGCCAGGCCGGAAGACTTCGTGCAGGCATTCCGCCAGCACCTGGTGACGGCGCAGATCGCGGCCCAGGCGCTGGTGCCGGGCATGAAAAAGGCCGGCTACGGGCGGATCATCAACATCACCTCGACGTCGGTGAAAGAGCCCATCCCCGGCCTCGGCGTATCCAACACCATCCGTGCAGCGGTGGCCAGCTGGGCGAAAACGCTGTCCCGTGAGCTCGCGCCGCACGGCATCACCGTCAACAACATACTGCCGGGCTTCACCAGCACCGAGCGGCTCGATTACCTTTTCAAGCAACGCGCCGACAAGGCCGGCGGCAGCGTCGAGGAGATGGAGCGTGCGGCGCTGGCTCAAGTGCCGGCCGGCCGGTTTGCGCGCCCCGAGGAAATCGCGTGGGCAGTCGGCTTTCTTGCTTCGCCGCAGGCTGCCTACGTCAACGGCATCAACGTCCCGGTGGACGGCGGGCGCATGGCGAGCCTGTGAGCGCGGGTCTCGAGGTCAACAACTACATCGACGGCCGCTTGCAACCACCCGCGGCCGACGGCTGGCTCGAGCTTCACGAGCCGGCCACCGGCCAACCGTACGGCCGAGTCGCGGACAGTGATGCGGATGACCTCGAACTGGCAGTGGGCGCCGCGCAGCAGGCGCAGGCCGACTGGTGGTCTGCCGGCGCGGAGGCACGCGCCGGCTGGCTGCACACCCTGGCCAACCTCGTGGAAGCGCGCGCCGAGCAACTGGCCGTCGCGGAATCCGCGGATACCGGCAAGCCGCTGTCGCTCGCCCGCAAACTCGACATCCCGCGGGTGGCATCCAACCTGCGCTTCTTTGCGGCGGCCACTACCCAGTTCGCCAGCGAGTCCCATGCCATGGGCCCGGCGGGCATCAACTACACGCTGCGCGAACCGCTCGGCATTGTCGGCTGCATCTCGCCCTGGAACCTGCCGCTTTACCTGCTGACCTGGAAAGTCGCGCCCGCCCTGGCGGCCGGCAACTGCGTTATTGCCAAGCCCTCCGAGCTGACGCCGGTCTCCGCCGGGCTGTTCGCAGAGCTCTGCATCGAGGCCGGCCTGCCGCCGGGCGTGCTGAACATCCTGCACGGCCGCGGGCCGGGCATCGGCCGCATGATTACCGAGCACCCGGCCGTGAAGGCGGTCTCGTTCACCGGCGGCACGCGCACGGGCGCGCTGATCGCACAGGCCGTCGCGCCCACCTTCAGGAAACTGTCGCTCGAACTTGGCGGCAAGAACCCCAGCATCGTGTTCGCGGACTGCGATTTTGAACAAACCGTCGAGGGGGTGGCGCGCGCCGCGTTCACCAACCAGGGACAAGTCTGCATGTGCGGCTCACGCATCCTGGTGGAAGCCTCGCTGTACGAACGCTTCCGCGATGCGCTGGTGGCGCGCGTCGGCAAGCTGAAGGTCGGCGACCCGCTCGAGGCCGACACCGACCAGGGCGCGCTGGTCTCGGCTGAGCATCGCCGCAAGGTGCTCGAGCACATCGCGCTCGCGCGGGCCGAGGGCGGCCGGCTGCTGTGCGGCGGCGACGCCCTCACCCCGGCAAGCGAGCGCTGCCGCGATGGCTGGTTCGTCGCCCCCACGCTGTTCGAGGACCTGCCAGCCGGCTGCCGCAGCAACCAGGAAGAGATCTTCGGTCCGGTGGCCACGCTGCTGTCCTTCGACACGGAGACCCAGGCGGTCGAACTGGCCAATGGCGTGCCCTACGGCCTCGCGGCATCCATCTGGGGCCGCGACATAGGCCGCTGCCACCGCGTGGCGGCGCGCGTCGAGGCCGGCGTCGTCTGGATCAACTGCTGGATGCTGCGCGATTTGCGCACCCCGCTCGGCGGCACCAAGCAGTCGGGCGTAGGCCGCGAGGGCGGCTTCGAGGCAATGCGTTTTTTCACCGAGCCAAAGAACGTCTGCGTGAGCTACGAGTGACATGAGCGGCAGCACCACGACACATGCCGCCCCGCCCCCCGTCGGGCAGTATCCCCATGCCCGCCGCGTCGGCGGACTGCTGTTCCTGTCCGGGCTCGGCCCGCGCCCGGCGGGCGGCGGCGCGATTCCGGGCGTGACGCTCGACGCGTCAGGCAAGGTCCTCGACCACGACATCGAGCTCCAGTGCCGGGCCGTTTTCGCCAATGTGCGCAGCGTGCTGGCGGCCGCGGGATCGAGCTGGGAGCGCCTCGTGGACGTGACGGTTTTCCTCACCGACATGGAGCGCGATTTTGCGACCTTCAACCGCCTCTGGGCTGAGCATTTCCCGGAGAATCCACCCTGTCGCACGACCGTGGAGGTGACGCGCCTGCCCACGCCCATCGCCATCGAGCTCAAGTGCATCGCGACCGTGGAGGACTGACATGAAGACCTTGCGCGCCTTCAACTTCCGGCAATGGCTGGACGAACACCGCGATCAGCTCAAGCCGCCCGTATGCAACCAGGTTGTATTCGAGAACACCGAGTTCATCGTCATGGTGGTGGGCGGACCGAACAGCCGCACCGACTACCACTGGGATCCCGGCGAGGAGCTGTTCTACCAGGTCGAGGGCGACATGCTGCTCAAGACCGTGCAGGACGGCAAAGTCGTCGACCTGCCGATCCGCGCGGGCGAGATGCTGCTGCTGCCGCCGGAAGTGCCGCATTCGCCACAACGCTTCGCGGACACCGTCGGCATCGTCGTCGAGCGCCGGCGGCGTCCCGAGGAGCAGGACGGCTTCATGTGGTTCTGCGAGCAATGCGGCCACAAGCTGTACGAAGAGTACCTGCACGTAAGCGACATCGTCTCGCAGCTGCCGCCGATCTTCGACCGCTTCTACGGCGAACCCGCGAACCTGCGCTGCGACGCCTGCGGCCACGAGATGCCGCCGCGCTAGCTGCCCGCCATGACCGACACCCTGCCGCTGAAGATCGACGTCCACACGCATGTCCTGCCACCCGGCTGGCCGGACCTGAAGGCACGTTATGGCTACGGCGGCTGGGTGCAGATCGCGGAGCATGGCCCCGGCTGCGCGCACATGCTCAAGGACGGCAAATTCTTTCGCGAGGTCAAGTCGAACTGCTGGGATCCGGCGCAGCGCCTCGCGGAGTGCGACGACCACGGCGTGCATGTGCAGGTGCTGTCCACCGTGCCCATCATGTTCAGCTACTGGGCCCGGCCGGCGGATGCCCTGGACCTGTCGAAGCTGCTCAATGATCACATTGCCGGGCTGGTCGCGGACGCGCCTGCCCGCTTCGTCGGCCTGGGCACCGTGCCCATGCAGGCGCCGGATCTCGCGGTGCGCGAGCTCGAGCGCTGCGTACGCGAGCTGGGGCTGGCCGGTATCGAGATCGGCTCGCACGTCAACGGCATGAACCTCGACCACCCGGACCTGTTCCCGGTGTTTGAGGCGGCCCGCGATCTTGGCGCAGCCGTATTCGTACATCCCTGGGAAATGCTCGGCCGCGACCGTATGGCCAAGTACTGGCTGCCCTGGCTGGTGGGCATGCCGGCAGAAACCTCACTGTCGATCTGCTCGATGATCTTCGGCGGCGTGTTCGAGCGCCTGCCCGGCCTGCGCGTGCTGTTCGCGCATGGCGGCGGTGCCTTCCCGGCGACGCTCGGCCGGATCGAGCACGGCTTCCGCATGCGTCCCGACCTGGTCGCGGTGGACAATGACAAGAACCCGCGCGACTACGTCGGGCGCTTCTACGTCGATTCACTGGTGCACGATCCCGACATGCTGCGCTTCATGCTCAAGCTGATGGGTGCAGAGCGCATTGCGCTTGGCAGCGATTACCCCTTTCCGCTCGGCGAGACCGTGCCGGGCAGGATGATCGAGCAGATGGACGACCTCAAGCCGGAGACCCGGGCGCAGCTGCTGAGCGGCACGGCGCTCGAGTGGCTGGCGCTTGACGCAGGGCGGTTCGGCCGATGATCGATTCGAGCCAGGCTTCACGGCTGACGCTGGAGCATGCCGGGCAGCGCTACGTGGTGGATGCCCCAAAGGGCGTCTCGCTCGCCATTCCGCTGGACCTGCACGGCGCGCAACCGGCCCATTTCGGGGCTGCGTCGGCGCGTGCGGAGCCACTGGCCGGTGGCGACTTCATCGGTGATACGCGCCTCGGAGGCAGCTGCAATTGCGAGACCATCACGCTGGTGCCCCATTGCAACGGCACGCATACCGAGGGTCCCGGCCACCTGACCGACGAGCGGCTTTCGGTGCACGCCAGTGCGCTGCGGCCGGTGTACCTCGCCGCGCTGATTTCAGTAACGCCCGAGGATGCGGCCGATTCGGTCGAGACCAGCGCGCCGGGACCCCAGCCCGGCGACCGCCTGATCACGGCACGCATCATCGCGCCGGCACTGGCCACCATCGGCGCGCCGCAGGTCGAGGCCCTGGTCGTGCGCACGCTGCCGAACGGCGCCGGCAAGCGGTCGCGCGACTGGATGAAGCCGCCCATGCCGCCGTATTTCTCGCGCGAAGCCATGGCGCTGCTGGTGCGCCGCGGGGTACGGCACCTCCTGACCGACTTGCCTTCGGTGGACCGGCTGCTCGATGAAGGCCTGCTGGCCGGCCACCGCGTATTCTTCGGCATGCCGCCGCAGGGTCGCGCGGCAACCGACATCAGGCGTCCCGACGCGACCATCACCGAGATGATCTACGCGCCGGACTCGCTGCCGGATGGTTGCTACGCGCTGTCGCTGCAACTCGCCTCCTGGGTCAGCGACGCGGTGCCGTCGCGCCCGGTCCTGTTTCCCCTGGCACCGGCATGAGCGCGACCAACGCCGCTTTGCTGGACGCGCGCGACCCGCTGGCCGAGTTCCGATCGCGTTTCCACGTGCCGCCGCACGGAGATGGCGACAGCGTCTATCTCTGCGGCAACTCGCTCGGCTTGCAGCCGAAGAGCGCAGCAAGCTACGTCGATGAGGAGCTGGATGCCTGGCGGCGCTTCGGCGTGGAAGGGCACTTCCGCGGCAAGCGGCCCTGGAAGGACTACCACGAGCACTTCACGGCAGCGATGGCGGCGCTCACCGGGGCACGCGCGCACGAGGTCGTGTGCATGAACGGCCTGACCGTGAACCTGCACCTGCTGATGGTCAGCTTCTTCCGGCCGTCGGAGACGCGCTACCGCCTGCTGATGGAGCGTTCCGCCTTTCCCTCGGATCGCTACGCGGTGGTCTCGCAACTGCGGTTCCACGGCCTGGACCCGGCCGATGCGCTGATTGAGGTGAGCCGGCGCGAGGGTGAGACCCACCTGCGCGACGAGGATATCGCTGCAGCCATCCGGAACGCCGGCGACTCGCTGGCGCTGGTACTGCTGCCGGGCGTGCAGTACCTGTCCGGCGAGGCGCTGGACATCGCGAAGCTCACGGCTGAGGCCCATGCCGCCGGTGCGCTGGCGGGCTGGGACCTGGCCCACGCGATCGGCAACCTCCCGCTGGCGCTGCACGACGCCGGCGCCGACTTCGCCGCCTGGTGCAGCTACAAGTATCTCAACGGCGGACCCGGCGCCGTCGCCGGCGCCTTCGTGCACGAACGGCATGCCAACGATACCTCGCTGCCGCGCTTCGCTGGCTGGTGGGGGCACGACAAGGCGGCGCGCTTCCAGATGGCGCCGGATTTCGTGCCGATCCCGGGCTCCGAGGGCTGGCAGCTGTCGAATCCGCCCGTACTGGGCATGGCCGCGCTGCTCGCGTCGTTGGAGGTTTTCATGGATGCAGGCATGGCGCGCTTGCGCGACAAGTCGCTGGCGCTGACCGGCCTGCTGGAGCAGCGCCTGGACGAGAGCCTGTCGGGGCATGTCGAAATCCTGACCCCGCGCGATCCCGCGCGACGTGGCTGCCAGCTGTCGCTGCGGCTGCGCGACGGCGCCGATGCCGGACGGGATGTTCATGCCCGGCTGGGCAAGGCCGGCATTGTCTGCGACTGGCGCGAGCCGGACGTCATCCGCGTCGCGCCGGTGCCGCTGTACAACCGCTTCGCGGACGTCGAGCGGTTCGTGGCGGCGCTCGGGGATGCCCTGCGATGACCCGGCGCATCACCATCGTGGGCGCCGGGCTCGGCGGTACGCTGGCCGCCATCTTCCTGGCGCGCCGCGGCCTCGAGGTCACGCTCTACGAACGTCGCGCCGACCTGCGGCGCGTGCCCCAACCGGCCGGACGGTCCATCAACCTGGCGCTGGCCAACCGGGGCCTTGCGCCGTTGCAGCGAGCCGGACTGGGTAAGGAGGTTCGCAAGCTGTTGACGGTAATGCGTGGCCGCATGATTCATCCCGTGACAGGCCCCCTGGACCTGCAGCCCTACGGTAGGCGCGCGCACGAAGTCATCTACTCGGTATCACGCCCCGGACTGAACGCGCTGCTGCTCGATGCCGCCGAGACCGCCGGCGTGCGGCTGCGCTTCGGCATGCGCTGTACCGCCGTGGACCTCGACGGCGACCGGCTGGAGTTCCAGCACGAGGACAGCGGCGCCCGCGAGGTCGTGTCCCTGGCGCCCTGCATCGGCGCCGACGGCGCCGGTTCGGTGCTGCGCAAGGCGCTGGCGGCACGGCCCGGCTACACGGCGACCGAGGACATGCTATCGCACGGCTACAAGGAGCTGAGCATCCTGCCCAACGGGCTCAGCCGCCATCGGATGGAGAGCAATGCGCTGCACATCTGGCCGCGCGGCGGGTACATGCTGATCGCACTGCCGAACCACGACGGCACTTTCACGGTCACGCTGTTCCTGCCGCACGAGGGCGAGCCTTCCTTCGCCAGCCTCGACACGCCGGCAGCGGTGCGCGAATTCTTCGCAGCCGAGTTCCCGGACGCGCTCCCCTTGATTCACGACCTGGAAGACGCGTTTTTTTCCAACCCGACTGGCGTGCTGGGCACGGTCCGCTGCCAGCCCTGGCATCTCGATGGCCGGCTGGCGCTGCTCGGCGACGCCGCGCACGCCATCGTGCCCTTTCACGGCCAGGGCATGAACTGCGCCTTCGAGGATTGCCTGGAGCTGGACGCGTGCTTCGACGAAGCGGGCGGTGACTGGGCGCTGACCTTCGAACTGCTGTCGGCGCGGCGCAAGCCGAATGCCGACGCCATCGCCGACATGGCGCTGGAGAACTACGTGGAAATGCGCGACTCGGTGCGCGATCCCGGCTTCCTGCTCCGCCAGGAGGTCGCCTTTGAGCTGGAGCGGCGCTTCCCGGAGCGATTTGCGCGGCGCTACGGACTGGTGATGTTCCGCGACGACGTCCCCTACGCAGAGGCGCAGCAACGCGGGTGGATCCAGGAACAGATCCTGCAGGAACTCACCGTCGGCATCGATGATGCAGCGGCCGTGGATTACCATCGCGCCGGCCGGCTGATCGAAAAGCGGCTGGCACTCCTGCCCGCTGACTGACCCGGTATCTGACCCCGGCTGACTAGCCCGGGTCCTAGCGGGTCTCGGGCGCCTCGAGCCCCATCATGAACTCGCGGTACTCGGACGATTCGCCATACATGGCGTCGAAGTACGGCTTGAGGGCGAGCAGCCGGCCATGCGGAAGTGCCATCGGCTCGCCGATCTGGGGCTGCAGTCGCGCCCAGGCCGCATCCACGTCGCCGCGCCAGCGCGCGGCATTGGAAAGTATGCCATCGAGCTGCTGTTGCCCGGAGCGGGCAGACATCGGCAGGGACTCGGCCATCTCCTCCCAGCGGATGGATACGGCGTGTTCGCCGGCCAGGGCGGCGATCCAGGCTGCGTAGGCGAGGTCGGTGGCAGTCCGCTCCGGGACCTCGGGCGGCACATCGTCGAGTTGCTCACGCAGCTGCTCGAAGGCCTCCCGGGCCAGCGCCTCGGCTTCGGCTTCGCGGCCGGCGAGGCGCAGCGCCTGCGCCCAGGTCGCCTTCGCCGCCGGACCCGGCGACCGCCGCGCCGCATCCTCGACCACCTGCAGCGCACCCTCGACATCGCCCGCCGAGAACCTTGCGGCAGCAAGCAGGCCCGGCATGCCGAGGCCGGCCGCGTCGTCCGCGTTCCCGGCCGCCAGCAACGGACCGCGGTCGCCGCGGACATCCATCAGGCTAAGCAGGTACATGCTCCGGATTGAGCTGTTCTCCGGGAAACGACTCAGTGCCTGTTCGGCGAACTCGATCGCCTCCTCGCCCCGCCCGCTCATGCGCAGGGCAATCAGCACCTCGCCGTTCGCGACGCTGTTCTCCGGGTCGAGGGCCAGCACCCGCCGGGCCGCAGCGAGATAGTCCTCCGCCCGCCCCAGCCACTTCAGGCTCCCGGCTACGTAAATGCCGACCCGGGGATCATTAGGCCAGGTAGCCTCCAGGGCCCGGAACTCCGCAAGCGACTTTTCATAATCCTCTTCGACGGTATAGGTGTAATAGCCCTGCGCCAGCCGCCTCTCCGGCCGGTCGGGCCAGCGCCGCTCGACCTCGTCAAGCTGCGCACGCGCCTTGGCGGCGTAACCGCCGTCCGGATCCTGGCCGAGCCACCCCATGCGGCCATAGGCCTCGACCAGCCGCACGCGGGCATCGAGGAAATCCGGGTCCAGTGCGACCGCCGGTTCCAGCAGCCCGATGATGGCGCGGAACGACTCGGCGCCCCGCCAGACACGCGATTCATCCACTGCCCGCAGGAAAAGCTCGTACGCGGCAGCGTTGTCCGTGGACCGTTCCCCGAGGCTCGCCTGCTGCTGTGGGTTCAGCGCGACTTGCAACTGGTCGGCAATGGCCAGCGCAATGTCCGACTGGATGGCAAACACGTCGTCGAGGGTGCGATCGTAGTTCTCTGCCCACAGGTGCTCGTCGCTGGCTGCCTCGATCAGCTGGACGGTCACACGCACCCGCTCGCCGGCGCGCCGCACGCTGCCCTCGAGCACGTGGCTCACCCCAAGCCGGCGGCCGATTTCGGGAATCCCCAGCCCTTCCAGCGCGATCCGTTCCATGGACGTGCGCGAGATCACGCGCAGGTCGTCGATGCGCGACAGGCGCGTGAGCACTTCCTCGTGGATGCCGCCCGCGAAGAACGCGTTGTCCGGGTCGGGGCTGAGATTCGTGAAGGGCAGCACGCCGATCCCGCGAACCACGTCGGCCTCTGGCGTGGCCCGCGTCGACGCCGTGGCGGCCGGGTCGGTGACACGCTCGAGCGCCGCTTCCGGCGCAGGCTCGGGCAGCTCGTCGCTCCCACCGGCAAACCAGATACGCTCGCCCACAATGACGGCGATCACCACCAGCAGGCCGGCCACGATCCACCGATCGATGGGCTTGCGCGGGCGTGCTTCGCCGGGTGCGGGCGACGTCACCTCCGCGGCGCGCTTAACGCCCTCGGGCGTCAGCTCGAAGGCCCACGACAGAAACAGCGCCACCATGAAACCGACCGCGAGGAACACCACCAGCGCCTTGAACACCCAGTCCGGCGCGCCGAAGTTGTCCAGCAGGATATCCGCCAGCTGCAGCACGAGCCACGCGGCGACCGCGTACGCCGCGGCGACACGGAACACGTTGCGCTGCCTGAGCTCGGCGAACAGGCTCATCGCGCCATTCCCTCGCAGTCCAGTCGGTCGCCGGCGGGTTCCGCCACGCGCCGGCAGCCTGGCGGATAGCCACGCGCCTCCCAGAGCTGGACCATGCCAAGCGAATTCGCCGCGACGAAGAAGCGCGGATCCTCGCGCACCGGTCCGGCGGACGGCAGCCACGCCGATCGCAGCCAGCCCGGCTGGTTATAGAGCTGCCCGCTCACCGCCATATCATGCAACAGGTCGAGATACCTGCCGGGCATGCCCAGCGCGAGCCACTCCTCGGGCGGGCGCCCGGAAACTCTCGCATCGAGCACGGTGTCCGCCTTTGCGGGGTCGCGCAACGCATCGACAAACGCAGTTACTGCCTCCGCGTAGGGGGCAGAGGCCATCCAGTCCTGCAACAAAGCCAGCGCCCGGTCCCGCTCGCCCCTGGACGCCAGCTCGACAGCGTAGACCCACAGCCCGGCGGGCCAGCCGAGCTCGAGCGCGCGGCGGAAGCTGGCCTCCGCCTCGACTTCGCGTCCCACCGCAAGGCGCGCCATGCCGAGATAGCCGTGGTTGATTCCGACCATGGGGTCCATTTCGCTGGCCCGCTCGAGCACCGCCATGGCCTCCTCGGCGTAACCGGAGACATACAACACCAGGCCATGCCACATCGTTGGCGTGGAGTCCTGCAAGCTCAGTTCGCTCGCCCTGCGCAGGAAGTCCAGGCCCTCGGCTTTGCCTTCGTCGCGCAACAGCATGCCCTGCAGGCCGAGCACCATCGGGTGATCCGGCAACAACGCGCGGGCCCGCTCGACGTCGACCTGGGCGGCACGGTACATGTCATCCTGGTCGAACGCCTCGACGTCATAGCCCGGCGCCACGTATTTTGCCGCCGCAAGATACACCCAGGCCTCGCCGAATCCGGGATCCTGCTCGACCGCAATGCTCAGGTCCGCGATCGCCTGGCCGAGGTCCCTGCGCTGGTGGAAGAGCGCGCGGCCACGCAGGAAGCGCTCGTAGGCATCGAGATCCGCCGTGGCGGCGTTGACGGACACGCGACGTGTGCCCAGCACTTCGCCGAGCGCGCCCGTGATCGCCCGGGCGATCTCTTCCTGCACCTTGAAGATGTCCACCAGGTCCCGGTCGTAGGTCTGCGACCAGAGGTGCCCGTCGGTATCCGCCCGGATGAGCTGCGCGGTGATGCGCACGCGGTTGCCCTGCTTGCGGACCGAGCCTTCGAGCACGTGCAACACGTTCAGCTCGCTGGCGATCTGCGGAATGGGCACGCCCTTGCCGCGGAAAGAAAAGGCCGAGGTGCGCGAGGCGACGTGCAGTCCCTCGACGCCGGCCAGGATATTGAGAATCTCCTCGGAAATCCCCTCGGCGAAGTAAGCGTTCTCCGGGTCCGGGCTCATGTTGTCGAAGGCCAGCACGGCAATCGAGCTGTGCTGCCCCACCGAATCCTCGCCGCTGGTGGCCGCCAATGACGGCGGCGAGGCCGCGTCCCGGCCGCCGAGCGGCAGGCGCTCGGCAGCCATGAAGGCGATCACGACCACCAGCCCTATGACGATCAGCCAGTCGAGGCCTCGGCCGCGCCTTCCGGCAGCAGTTTCGTCCGCAGTCAGGTCCCTGGTGCGTTTGACTCCCTCCGGCGTCAGCTCGAAGGCCCAGGCCATGAACAGCGCGACCGGAAAGCCGAGCGCCAGCACCGCGATCACGAAGGTCACGGTCCAGTCGGGCAGGCCGAGCCGTGGGAACACCGTGTCGCTGACCTCGATCAGCAGCCAGGCCACCACGGCATAGGCCCCACCGACGCGGAACACGTTGCGACGCCTGAGCTCGGCAAACAGGCTCAAGATTCACTCCCGCGCCGCGAATATTTCGCCGCCAGCGCCCGGATGGCGGGGTGATCGCGATGCGCATCGAACACCGGGTCGAGCATCAATCCATCGAAATGCCAGTACTTCATTTCGAGTTGCAGGTAATCGTCCATCGCCGCGGCCAGCTCGGCCGAGTCCGCCACCATCGCAAGCACCAGCAATTCCCGCATGCGTTGCTCCGCGCGGATGATAACGTCGCGCGTCGGGATGGTTTGCGCCAGCGCCTGCCGGATCGCTTCACGCGCCGCCGGACCCTCATCGAGGATCGCCAGCGCCTGCGCCCGCGCCGTCATGGCGCGGTAGTCATCGGGGTGACTGGCCAGGATGTTGTCGGCCACTTCCAGCGCCGCCCGGGCGGCCTGCGCCGCGGCCTGACCGTTGCCTTGCGCCCGCTCGAGGTAGGCGCGCGACAAGGCCTTGATGCGCAGGCCGAACTGGTCTTCCTCCAGGTCCGCTCCGGGGGCCGCAAGCGCCTCGGCCGCCCTGGCGAAGTCCCGCTCGAGGTAGGGCACGATGGCTGCATCCACGAACAGGCCCATCCGGCTGAGCGTTTCCGGCGAGAGTGCTGCGATTCCGTTCTTGATCGGCTCGAGTTCGCCCAGTACCTGCATGCTCGCGTTGGCATATTGAATGAGACTGGCTTCCCGGGCATCCGGCAGTGCGACGAGCAGCTCCTGCCAGCGCCACGCGGCGTCGATGTCGCCGGTCAGCCAATAAGTCTCGACCAGGGTGCGGAGGATTTCCTGCGAGCGGGGATCGAGCAGCACGGCCGAATGGAGCGCCTCCAGCGTTTCCCCCGTCCGCCCGGCGCGCCGCATGATGTAGGCGCGCAGGCTGACGGCCTCGGCGCTACCGGGAAGCCCCCGGGTGGCGAGGTCCAGATTTTCCAGCGCGGCATCGTAGTCCAGGAAAGCGCGGTAGTGATACTCCGCCATCGCCAGCCGCAGCTGCGGGTTGTCCGGCTGCAGCGCCAGGGCGCGGTCGAGCCAGCGGCGCCCCTCGACCCGATCGGTGTCGCGCCGGGTGGTGTACCAGTACAGGTTGACGAACTCGCGGCCCAGCTCACCCATCGCGAGAGCGAACTGTGGGTCGTGCTCGAGAGCCTGGCGATACAGGGCCATGCGAGCCCGGGTATTGCCTTCTCCCCAGTCGTCGCGAGTCGCGCGGGCCCGCAGGTACAGGTCGAATGCCTCCGGGTTGCGCGTCGGCACGCTCTCCTGCTCGGGCGCGATTACGGCTGCGCCGAGCGCCTGCCCCAGCGCGGCCGAGATGGCGACGGCAATCTCGGACTGGATATCGAAGACGTTCTCGGGCGTCAGCTCCCGGTCGAAGGTGTCGGCCCACAGGTGGGCGTCGCTGGTCGCATCGATGAGCTGGGCATTGATGCGCACCCGCTGCCCGGCACGTTGCACGGCGCCCTCGAGAATGGTCGCCACGCCCAGCTCCTCGCCGATCTGGCGCAGGTTCTTGGTGGTGTCGCGGTATTCCATCATGGACGTACGCGAGATCACCGTCAGCGACGCATTGCGCGCCAGCTGTGTCAGCAGGTCGTCATGGATGCCGTCCACGAAGTAGGCCGTATCAGGCTCGGCGCTGCGGTTGGTGAACGGCAGCACGGCAATGGACCCTCGCGGGACCTCGAAGGGCGGCGGCTCGGGACGCACTCGCGGCTCCTGCGGCGGATCGGCAGTGGCCGGCGCCGCGACCTGTTGTTCGGCGCCACTGTCCTGTGTTCCGGTCAACGCCGGCCCGAGGTGCTGCCAGGCGAGCAGCACGACCACCAGCACCACCGCGCCGAGCGTGATGACGTCCAGCCGCCGGGCCTGCGGGCTGGCGTCACGCGCGTTGCTGCCGTCGTCGCGGCGCACGCCTTCCGGGCCGACCTCGAACACCCAAGCGAGCGCCAGCGCCGGCACCAGCCCCAGCAGCAACAAGGCAATCAGCGCCTTGCCGACCCACTCGGGCGCGCCGGTAAAGCCCAGCATGATCTCAGCGACCTGCAGCACCAGCCAGCCCACCACGATGTACGCCGCGGCGACGCGGAACACGTTGCGGCGCTTGAGTTCGGCCCAGAGGCCGGTGCTGGAGCTCATTTCACGGCCCTTCTGGTGGGTTTCAATGCCGCCCCAGCGTACGGCAGGCATGGCACGCGGTTCAATCGCATGAGAAATCGTCCCCGCCGAGCGGCCGGCACTGCGGCGGGTAGCCGTGTTCTCGCCAGTAATCGACGGCGCCGGTCTCCCGCATGTACTGCCTGAACTGCGGTGACCGACGGTAGCTAGCGTATTCCGGCCCCCAGACCAGCATTCCATATTCAGGCAACAAGTCGAAGGCCCCTAGCGGGACAAGCAGCAAGGCCGTGTAGGAGGCGGCACTCGCAGGTCTCGTGCTCTGGAATTCCCGCAACTCCGCCAGCAGTTCGGCATGGTTGCCTTCGAGATCGCGAAACGCCTCGTAGAGATCCCTGTGGCGGGGCCAGCCCGGCAGCCACTTCGACTGGTTGGCCAGCAACATGAACGCGGTCTGCTCTTCGAAATGAGCCAGCAGGGCGAAGTTGCCATACTCGGAGACAACCGCGCCCGCGACCAGCGCCTCTTGCATGCGCGTAAACGCCTCGGTCGGGCGGCCCAGGCCCCACAAGACGTCGTAGTGGTTCTCGCGACAGGGACCGAAGCGCGGTGCCACCTCGACGCAACGCCCGAAGGTCTGCAGCGCATCCTCGAGCCGGCCAACGTGGCCCAGCGACAATCCGAGCCAGTTGAGCGCGGAGCTGTTGTGTGGATCGAGTTCCACGGCGCGCTCCAGGTCCTGGATGATGGAACCGAGATCATGCCGCTTGAGCAATTTCGAGGTTGCGTTCATTCGCAAATTGGCCAGCGTGGCCAATGCCATGCCGCTGTCCGGCTCCAGCGCCAGCGCGCGTGCTGCGAATTCCATGCCGCGGCGTTCATGTTCATTCCGGGATAGGCGCGTGTAGCCGTACTCGAAAATGACCGTTTGCACCGCCGCGCGCAGCTCCCATGCCTGGACGAAATCGGGATCCTGCTCCAGCGCCTGGCGCAACAGGTCGTCGGCAACATCGAGATCGGTACGGCCCTGGAACAGGCCGCGCGCGCGCAAGTACATGTCGTAGGCCGTCAGGTTCTCCGTCGGCTGGGCCAGCCGCACCTCGTCCTCGATTTCGATGCCGAGCGAGTCGACCAACGCCGCGACGATCGCCGAGGCGATCTCTTCCTGGATGGCAAAGACATTCTCGGCGGTCAGCGGGCGGTCGAAGGTGTCGGACCACAGGTGCCGGTCCACCTCCGCATCGATCAGCTGCGCGGTGATGCGCAAGTTGCTGCCGGCACGGCGCACACTGCCCTCCAGCACGTGCCGCACCTGCAGGCGCGCCGCGATCACCGGCATGCCCAGGCTCTCCTGCCCCTTGAATCCGAAGGACGACGTGCGGGAGGCGACCTGCAGGCCTTTCACCCGCACCAGCGCATTAAGGATCTCCTCGGCCATGCCGTCGGAGAAGTATTCCTGGTCGGCGCCGGGAGAAAGGTCGGCGAACGGCAGCACGGCGATGGACGCAGCGTTGACCGTGCCCGCCTCATCGGCAACCGTCGCGGGCGCCGGCGCGGCAACCGGTGCGGCGATCGGGGGTGCCGGGCGCATCCGGTCTACTGCCAGGAAGCCGATGGCCAGCACCGCGACCACCAGCGTCGCCCAGTTGAGCTTCCGACCGGTGTGGGGGTTGTGCAGTTCGGCGGACGATAGCTCGGCATCGCGCTTGATGCCCTCGGGGGTGAGCTCGTAGATCCACGACAGGCCCAGCGCCGGCACCAGGCCGATCACCAGCAGCACCACCAGTCCGCGCAGCACGCCGTCCGGCACATCGAACAGCGGCAGCACCGTCTCGGCCACCTCGATGACCAGCCACGCGGTCACCACATAGAACAGCCCCACGCGGAACACGTTGCGGCGCTTCAGTTCGTTGAACAACTTCATCAACGGATCGCCTTGGACTGGCCGCCGTCCACAACCAGCGCGGCGCCATTGACCCACCCGGCCCGCGGCGAGACCAGCCACACCGCGGCCTCGGCCACCTCCTCCGGTGTTCCGAGCCGCCCCGCCGGCACGCTTTGGCGGACCATTTCGTAGATCGCGGGCTCATTCTTGCGCATCGTTTCCCAACCACCGCCGGGAAATTCGATCGAACCGGGCAAAAGGGCGTTCGCCCTGATGCCATGCGATCCCTCCACTACGGCGAGCTTCTTGGCAAAGGCATTCAGGGCGGCCTTCGCAGCGGTGTAGCCGAAGTCCGGCATAGGCGCAGCCTCGATCGCCGATATTGAAGACACGAGCAGGATTGAGCCCGCGCGTGCAGCGCGCATCATGGGCAGCACGGCCTCCACCAGTCGGACGGCGCCCATCACGTCCACGTTCAGGCTGGCGTCCCAGCTCGCCCGGTCTCCGGCCACGGCCAGCGCCGAGGCGTTGCTGATGAGAATGTCGATCCGCCCGAAGCGCGCGCGGGCGGCCTCCACCAGTGCGGCCACACTCGCGTCATCGCCGACGTCGGTCGGCACGGCCAGCACCTCGGCGCCTGTGGCTTCGAAAGCGCGTTGGGCCTCATCAAGCGCTTCGGCTCCACGCGCTGCGATCACGAGCCGCGCACCTTCGGCGGCCAGCCCTGCGGCGATAGCCCGCCCGATACCGCGACTTGCACCGGTGACCAGTGCAACCTTGCCGGCCAACATCAGATCCATATGTTCATTCCTTGGGCTCGAGCTTCACCAGCGCATCGCCCAGCCCGGTCAGATAAATCGGACCGCCGTCATGCGTCAGGATCAGGCCGGTGAGCAGTCCCGGCAGTGGCGACCACATGTCGGGGCCGAACAGTTCCAGGCGCGACTCGCCGCTTTCGGTTCGGCGCTGCCACTCGACCATGAGACGCTGATGCTCTGGCGTCTGCGGATGAAAGGCCGTGGACCATCCACCCGATTCGGGGTCGACGACCAGCAGCGCATTGGCGATCGGCGAAGCGACCCAGAGGCGCCCGGCAGCATCGAGTTCAATATTGTCCGGGGTCGGCAACTCGGCTGCCACGCGGCCTTCGGACAGGGTTCCATCGGCCAGCGAAAACCGGTAGCCGACGATCCGATTGGCCATGGTCTCGGCGACATAGATCTCGCCGCGCGCCTCGTCGATCGCCACGCCGTTGCCAAAGGTCAGCCCGGACAGCTTGAGTTCGGCCACCGATTCGGTAGTGCCGTCGGCCGGCGGCGGCAGGCGGAACAGCGCGCCGTCGAGCGGGCCCTCGTCGACCGCAGCGAACATCCGGGCCTCGGAATGGGGACCGCGATTGCGCGTCGACTGGGTAAACCAGACCGCGCCGCTGCTGTCACGCCTGGCCGAATTGGCGCCGAATTCGTGCTGGT
>CBDDRR010000268.1:0-4186 GCA_965233095.1 uncultured bacterium | reverse complement strand
GACGAGTTGCTCAACACTCGCTACCAGAAGCTGGTGAGCACGGGGCGGTTTCGAGAGGGTTGACGCGGTCCACCGAGCCTGAATGCTCCGTAGCCTGACCGCGGCGCCGGCCACGGCTGGACGGCCCGCGCGGACGCCGTGAATACGTCCCTGTAGGCTCGCTCGCGCACGTCCTGTGCGCGAGCGCCGCGCGTGCCGCATAGCCGCGTCCGGCGCCGCTGCGTGGTAGCCCGGCGAATCCACAACCGCCGGGTTAACATCGGTGGCATGAACTCGTTCAGCGTCGAGGGGCTGCGGCAACGGCTCGAGGCCGCGGCCGGCGGGGCCGGCGGTGCGGCGGCGCAGCGCTATTGCGTGGCGTTCAGCGGCGGGCTGGACTCGACGGTGCTGCTGGTGGCGATGGGTCAGCTGGCGGAAAGATCCGCAGTCGGGGGGCTGCGGGCGATCCACGTGCACCATGGTTTGCATCCGGATGCCGACGACTGGGCCGCGGCCTGCGCGGCGCGCTGTCGGGAGCTGGGCGTGCCACTGGACGTGGCGCAGGTGGATGCGCGCGCCGCGCCCGGCGAGAGCCCGGAGGCGCGGGCGCGGGAGCTGCGCTACCAGGCGCTGGAAGAGCGGCTCGCACCCGCCGAAGTATTGCTGACGGCGCAGCACGCGGATGACCAGCTCGAGACGGTGCTCATCCAGTTGTTGCGCGGTGCGGGTCCGGCGGGACTCGCCGCCATGCCGGCGGACACGGCGTTCGGCGCGGGCCGGCACCAGCGGCCGCTGCTGGCCTGCACGCGGGCTTCGCTCGAGGCCTGGGCTCGGGAAGAGGGGCTTTCCGACTGGATCGAGGATCCGGCCAACCGCGCGCGGCAGTTCTCGCGCAACCACCTGCGGCACGACGTGCTGCCGGCCATCCGCGCGCACTGGCCAGGCGCGGCCGCGGCGGTATCGCGCGCGGCGCGCCATTGCGCCGAGGCCGCGGGGCTGCTGGATGAGCTGGCCGCGGTGGATGCGGCCGCCTGCGTGGACGGCGAGGCGCTCAGCCTGGCCGCCATGCAGGCGCTGTCGCCGGCGCGCCGCCGCAACCTGGTGCGCTGGCAGTGCCGCTGTCTCGGGCTGCCGGTGCCGGACGAGCGCCGCCTCGGCACGCTGCTCGACCAGCTGTTCGACGCTGCCGGCGACCGGCACCCGGAGGTGCACTGGCCCGGCGTGTCGGCGCAGCGCCACGCCGACCGGTTGTGGCTGCTGCCGGAGGCCGCGCTGCAGCCCGTACCCGATCCGCTGGACTGGCCGGATCCGCGCGTGCCGCTGGAACTCGGCGCCGGCCTGGGGCGGCTGTCGCTGCGGCCGACCGTGCAGGGTGGGTTGCGCGCCGAGGCCCTGGCGTCGGCCCCGTGGCGCGTGGCGTTTCGCGGCGGCGGCGAGCGGCTCGACCTGCCCGGGCGGGCCGGCAGTCGCGCGCTGAAGAAGCTCATGAACGAGGCCGCTGTGCCGCCCTGGCTGCGCCTGCGCATGCCGCTGGTGGAAATCGGCGGGGCGCTGGCCGCGGTGGGCGAGCTGTGGATCGCCGAGGCATGGTGTGCGCCCCCGGATCACAAGGGCTGGCGCCTTGCCTGGGAGGGCTGTGCGCTGCCGGGGCGCGACGCGTTCGTTGTGGGCGGGCAGGCCTTCTGATAATCTGACTTCCCGTCGTTTTCACGCGCCGGTGGCGCGCCATTCCTCCCGAACGGCGGTACTTCTGATGACTCGTTTCGTCTTCGTTACCGGCGGCGTCGTTTCCTCGCTAGGAAAGGGCATTGCCTCGGCCTCCCTTGGGGCCATCCTCGAGGCCCGCGGCCTCAAGGTCAGCATGATCAAGCTGGATCCCTACATCAACGTGGATCCCGGCACCATGAGCCCGTTCCAGCACGGCGAGGTGTTCGTCACCCACGACGGCACCGAGACGGACCTCGACCTGGGCCACTACGAGCGCTTCGTGCGCACCGTGACCTCGCGCCACAGCAATTACACCACCGGGCGCATCTACCAGAACGTCATCGGCAAGGAGCGCCGCGGCGAGTATCTGGGCGCGACCGTGCAGGTCATCCCGCACATCACCGACGAGATCAAGCGCTGCGTGCGCGCCGGCGCCGGCGATGCCGACGTCTGCATGGTCGAGATCGGCGGCACGGTCGGCGACATCGAGTCGCTGCCGTTTCTCGAGGCCATCCGCCAGATGGGCGTGGAGCTCGGTCGCGAGCGCGTGGCTTACATGCACCTGACGCTGGTGCCGTACATTGCCGCCTCGGGCGAGACCAAGACCAAGCCGACGCAGCACTCGGTGAAGGAGCTCCGCAGCATCGGCATCCAGCCCGACGTGCTGCTGTGCCGCGGCGACCGGCCGCTGCCGGCGGACCAGCGCCGCAAGATCGCGCTGTTCACCAACGTCGAGGAAAAGGCCGTCATCTCCGCGATCGACGCCGACGACATCTACAAGATTCCGCTCTACCTGAAGGCCGAGCACCTCGACGACATCATCTGCGACAAGCTGCGCATCGAGGCGCCGCCGGCGGACCTGTCCGAGTGGCAGGCCGTCGTGGATGCCAAGGCCTCGCCGCTGCACCGCGTCGACATCGCCATGGTCGGCAAGTACGTGGACTTCCAGGACTCGTACATGTCGCTCAACGAGGCGCTCATCCACGCCGGCATCCACACGCGCACCAAGGTGAAGATCCACTTCGTCGAGGCGCAGCAGATCGAGCGCGACGGCGACACGCGCTGCCTGGCAGGCATGGACGCGATCCTCGTGCCCGGCGGCTTCGGCGACCGCGGCATCGAGGGCAAGATCGAGGCGGCCCGCTACGCGCGCGAGCAGGGCGTGCCGTACCTCGGCATCTGCCTCGGCCTGCAGATCGCGGTGATCGAGTTTGCGCGCCACGTGGCCGGACTGGCAGGTGCGCACAGCACCGAGTTCGACCCGCGCACGCCGCATCCCGTGATCGCGCTGATCACGGAGTGGATGGACCGCACCGGCGCGCTGGAAAAGCGCGACGCGGCCTCCGACCTCGGCGGCTCGATGCGCCTCGGCGGCCAGGAATGCGCGCTCACGCCCGGCAGCCGGGCGGCGTCGGTCTACGGCGCCGAGACGACCGCCGAGCGCCACCGCCACCGCTACGAGTTCAACAACAACTACCGCGAGACACTCGAGAAGGCCGGGCTGGTGTTTTCCGGCTGGTCGCTCGACGGCCTCTGCGAGGTGATCGAGCTGCCGGACCACCCGTGGTTCATCGCCTCGCAGTTTCACCCGGAGTTCACCTCCAATCCGCGTGACGGCCACCCGCTGTTCACCGGTTTCGTCGAGGCCGCGCGGGCCCGCCGGCAATACGCGGAGCCGGAGCCGGAGGCGGCGCGCGCATGAAGCTCTGCGGCTACGAGGTCGGCCTGGAGCGGCCGCTGTTCCTGATCGCCGGGCCCTGTGTCATCGAGGGCCGCGAGTTTTCCCTCGAGACCGCCGGGCGGCTCAAGGAGATCACCACGCGGCTCGGCATTCCGTTCATCTACAAGTCGTCCTTCGACAAGGCGAACCGCTCCTCGATCGGCAGTTTCCGCGGCCCGGGCATGGCAGAGGGGCTGAAGATCCTCGAGAGCGTGCGCGAGCAGATCGGCGTGCCGGTGCTGACCGACATCCACGAGGACACGCCGCTGGCCGAGGTCGCGGCGGTGGTGGACGTGCTGCAGACCCCGGCCTTCCTGTGCCGGCAGACAAATTTCATCGTCGCGGCCTGTTCGCAGGGCCGGCCGGTGAACATCAAGAAGGGCCAGTTCCTGTCGCCCTGGGAAATGCGCAACGTGGTCGACAAGGCGCGTTCCACCGGCAACGAGCAGATCATGGTCTGCGAGCGCGGCTTCACCTTCGGCTACAACAACCTGGTGTCGGACATGCGCGCCCTCGCGGTGATGCGCGAGACCGGCGCGCCGGTGGTGTTCGATGCGACCCACTCGGTGCAACTGCCGGGCGGCAAGGGCTCCGCCTCGGGCGGCCAGCGGGAATTCGTTCCCGTGCTGGCGCGGGCGGCGGTGGCCGCCGGCGTATCGGGCCTGTTCATGGAGACGCACCCGGACCCGGACAAGGCCCTGTCCGATGGCCCCAACGCCTGGCCCCTGCCACTGATGGAAGAGCTGCTGGTCACGCTCAAGACCCTGGACGACACGGTCA
>CBDDRR010000267.1:0-4073 GCA_965233095.1 uncultured bacterium | reverse complement strand
GAACGCGGCGTCGTCGCCGACACGCACCAGGTGCGGCCGGCGCGGCTCCGCGCCGCCGTAGCCGCGGCTGACGATGGCCGGGGCGCGGCCCTGGGCCGCAAGCAGCTGCACGATGTGGATCACCAGCGGCGTCTTGCCGGCACCCCCCACGGTGATGTTGCCGACCACCACCACCGGGCAGCCCGGATGCCCGGAGGGCAACCACCCGCGTCGATAGGCGCCGCGGCGTGCAGCAGCCAGCACGCGATAAATAGGCTCGAGCGCACGCGCCCACCAGGGCGGCGGCGCGCCCCCGTACCAGGTACTCAGCAATCGCGTGGCGGCGGCGCTCACGAGACCTGGAACTGCATCCTGTGCAACGCGGCGTAGGCGCCGTCCAGCGCCATCAGCTCGGCGTGCGAGCCGACCTCGATGATGCGGCCCTGCTCCATCACCACGATCCGGTCCGCATGCTCAATGGTGGAGAGCCGGTGGGCGATCACCAGCGTGGTGCGGTTTCGCATCAAGGTCTCCAGGGCCTCCTGGATGTGTCGCTCCGATTCCGAGTCCAGGGCCGAGGTTGCCTCGTCCAGGATCAGGATCGGGGTATTCTTGAGCAGCGCCCGCGCGATCGCGACCCGCTGACGCTGGCCACCCGACAGCGTCACGCCGCGATCCCCGACCTCAGTCTCCAGCCCGTCGGGAAATCCATCGGTGAACTCCAGCACGTGCGCGGCGCGTGCCGCGGCCTCGATCTGCGCCGGTGTGGCGTCGCGCATCGCACCGTAAGCGATGTTGCTGCGGATGGTGTCGTCGAACAGTTTGACTTCCTGGCTGACCAGGCTGACCTGGCGTCGCAGGTCGGCGCGCCGGTATTCCCTCACGTCGTGTCCATCGACCCGCACGACGCCCTCGGTCGGGTCGTAGAAGCGCGGGATCAGGCTGACCAGCGTGCTCTTGCCGCTGCCGGAGCGTCCCACGATGGCAAGCCGCTCACCCGGCGCCACGCGCAAGTTGATGTCGTGCAGGACCTGGCCCTTCTCCTGCTGGTAGATGAAGCTCACCGCGCAGAACTCGACCTCGCCGCGCGCCCGCTCGAGGCGCCGTGCGCCGCCTTCGTCCTCGCCGGGCGCATCGAGCAGCTCGAAGATGCTCTGCCCCGCCGCGATGCCCTGCTGCAGCGGGCCGTTGATGTTGGTGAGGTGCTTGAGCGGCGCCATGATGAGCAGCATGGCGCCGAGGAAGGACACGAAGTCGCCGACCGAGAGCCCGCCGGCCAGGTCCTCGCGGGTCGCGACGAACACCACGCTCGACAGGCCGATCGCGGCGACGAGCTGCACGACCGGCTGGCTGGCGGCCCGCGCCGCAGCCAGCTTCATGTTCAACCGGCGGTTCTGTTCGTTGACTCGCTCGAAGCCCTCCACCTCCTGGGCCTCACCGTTGAACACCTTGACCACCTTGTGCGCTTCGAGCACCTGCTCGGCCGCCTGGGTGACGTCGCCCATGGAGTTCTGGATGCGGGTGCTGTAGCGGCGAAACTTCTTCGACAGATAGCTGATCACCAGCCCAATCAGCGGGGCGGTCACCAGCACGAACAACGACAGTCGCGCATTGATCCAGAACATGTAGGCGACCAGGCCGAGGATGGTGAGCACGTCCTTGAACAGCGTGGTGAGCACCTGGCTGGCGGCCTGGGCCACCTGCTCGATGTTGAACGTGAGACGCGACAGCAGCGCGCCGGAAGAGCTGGTGTCGTAGAAGCGCGTCGGCAGTGCGAGAAACTTGGCGAACACCTCGCGGCGCATGCGCTTGATGACCTGGCGGCCCACCCAGCTCATGGAATACACCGCGACGTAATCGGCGATGCCACGTACCAGGAAAATGCCCAGGATCAGCAGGGGCACCCAGCGAATGAAGTCCATGTCCCGCTGGACGAAGCTCTGGTCCGTGACCAGCTTGGTGAGATAAACGAAACCGGTCTGGCTGGCCGCGTACACCGCCATGGCGAGCATTGCCGCGACAAACATCGGCAGGTACTCCGCCGAGTAGTGCAGCAGGCGCCGGTAGACCGCGCCGGCCTGGTCGAGATGCTGGGGGCCGGCGGGCTTCACTCCGGCTCGCTGACTGTCGCAATAAGGATGCGCGTGAAGCCGAGCCTGCCGACGATGTCCATCGCGGTGACCACCGACTGGTGCGAAGCGCGGCCGTCGGCCCGAATGGTCACCGGCAGCCCGCGGCCGTCACCCGCCACCTGTTCAAGCGCACGCTGCAGCGTCTCCGGGCGGCGGTTCACCAGCTCCTGCCCGTCCACGAAATAGTCGCCCGACGCCGTGACCATGATCTCGATCTCGACCGGCGGATCTTCGCGGGGCGCCGCGTCTGCCTGCGGCAGCTGCAGGCGGATCTCGGTGGCCTTGATGAAGCTGGTGGAAACCATGAAGAACACCAGCAACAGCAGCACGACGTCGATCAGCGATGTCAGGTTGATCTCGGGTTCTTCGCGGGGGCGCGCACGCAGGTTCATGCCGCAGGGACTTCCGTGGTGGGTGTGCCGTGCAAGGCGTCGATCAGCTTCATCGCCTCTTTCTCCATGTCCACCACCAGTGCATCCACCCGGCCGCGCAGGTAGCGGTAAGCAATCAGGCTGGGGATGGCCACCGACAGCCCGGCCGCAGTCGTGATGAGCGCCTCGGAGATGCCGCCCGCGAGCACGCCGGGATTGCCCACCCCGGCGGTGGTGATGGCAGTGAATACCTTGACCATGCCGATCACCGTGCCGAGCAGGCCGAGCAAGGGCGAGATGGCGGCAATGGTGCCGAGCGAATTCAGGTAGCGCTCCAGCTCGTGCACCACGTGACGGCCGGTATCCTGCACGATCTCCTTGAGTACTTCGCGGCTCTGGTGGCGGTTGGCGAGCCCGGCGGCCAGGATTCTCCCCATGGGCGAATTGGCCGCCAGCACGGTGAGGTGTTTCTGGTCCAGCTGGCGGTCACGCGCCCACTCCCAGACCCGCATCGCCAGGTCCCTGGGCAGCACGCGCCGGCGCTGCAAGGTCCAGAGCCGCTCGATGATGATGGCCGCCGCGATGATGGAGCAGAGGAGGATCGGCAGCATCAGCCACCCGCCGGCCTGGAGAATTTCGATCATGGTGCCTCGCGACCCGTCGGTTGCCGCGGATGATACCGGCAACGGTCGCCATCAGGCCACCGACGCGCGCCTCGCATTCACCGCGCGCACTCCAGCCATGCGCGGCACTCGGTCGCGCGCCGCATTTCCGGCGGGCGGGGTCCGCGCGGCGCGAAGTGCACCACGACTTCGCCATGCCGCTCCGTTGACAGGGCCTGCGTGCCCGCCTGGCGCCATCGCCGCACGACATCCTCGGCGGGAAAGCCCCAGCGGTTGCGCCAGTTGGTGGAGAACACCACCCAGGCGGGCTGCGTGGCGATCACCAGCGGCCGGCCGGACGAGGTCCGGCTGCCGTGATGGGGCGCCACCACCAGCTCGACCGGCAGGCGAGCCCGCCCCGCCAGCAGCGCGCGTTCGCCGCGCGCCTCGACGTCGCCGGTCAGCAGCGCGCGACCGCCCGGACCCTCGACCAGCAATACGCACGAGCCGTCGTTTTGTCCACCGCGAAAACCCGCGGCCGGGTGCAGCACGCTGAATCGCACCCCGTCCCATGACCAGCCGAGTCCCGCGCGGCAAGGCCGGTTGCCGGGATGCTCAGCGCCGAAGCCGCCCCATTCCGCAAGGCCCGGGAAGGCGGCGTGCACCGACCCGGCCCCGCCACTGTGGTCCGCATGCCCGTGGCTGACCAGCAATACGTCCAGGCGACGGAGCCCCAGCGAGCGCATCGCCGGCAGCACCGTCCATGCTGCCGCGTCGCCTCCCGGCCAGGCGGGCCCGGCGTCATAGAGCAAGGCGTGCTCACGCGTGCGTACCAGCACGGCCAGCCCGTGGCCGACATCGAACACCCGCAGCTCGAAGGCGCCAGGCGCCAGCGGCGGCGGTCCCGCCGCCAGCAGCGGCACGAACAGCGCCGGCGCGAGCGCGCGGCCGGGGGCCGGTCGCGGCAACAGGCACCACGCCGCCCCGAT
>CBDDRR010000266.1:0-5200 GCA_965233095.1 uncultured bacterium | reverse complement strand
GGCCAGTGGCAGCTGCTTGAGCCACCAGTCCATGACCCAATCGGATTTGGAAAAAAAGCGGTGACCGCCGATGTCGATGCGGTTGCCCTTGTAGTTCACGGTTTTGGAAAGGCCGCCGATGTCGCCGGTCGCCTCCAGCACCACCACATTGTCCACGCCGGCTTGCGCAAGCTCGTAGGCGGCAGTCAGGCCCGCCGGCCCTGCGCCGATGATTACCACGCGTGGTTGCTTCATGCTCTTCCTGTGAATAGAAGAAGCTTTCGAGAGACGAAGTTAAAGCCGAAGACCAGCGAGACAGACGCGAGCTTCGCCGCCTCGGCAGACAGTCCCAAATGGGCCACGCCGGCATAGATCACCAGCTGGTTCAGGCACAGGCCGATGAGCCCTATGGTGGCAAAGACGGCGAATTCGACGCGGGCATCCTTCAGGCGGCGGCAGGCGAACACCCAGCGCGTACTGAAGAAGTAGATGACCAGCAGTCCTAGCATGAACGCCACAGGGGCGGCGACGAGATAGTCGATGCCGGCGCCGCGAATGAGCGCCACGTACGTTCCGGCGTCCGCCGCCAAGGCAACGGCCGAGGCGCCGAGGTAGCGGACGCCTTCGCGCGCGGCATGCCCATACGCCTCCCATGAGAAGGGCGCGCGCGGCTCAGCCGCGGAGGACGTTCTTGCAGTCATAGAGGTAGAAATAGGGCCGGCGATAGGGAAGGTCGATCGGCGGCGTCCAGGAAGCGACCCATTGCTTGCCGATGCGGCTCTGCAGGACGATGAAATCCAGCCCTTTGGCTTCCGTGCAGGTGGTTACGAGAGTCTCCAGATTCGGCACGCAGGAATCGTTGCGGTTGTTTGCGGCGTTCACCCAGCGGCAGACTTCAGCCTGAAACTCCATGATATTGAGCGCCGCGCTACGTTCCCGAAACTCCATCGCCGTGTTCCGGTTGAACATCTGTCCCGCCTTCTGCGCACCCGACATGTAGCTGCGCCTTTGCATCAGAACCCATGGTGTCAACACGTCCCTATACCAGAACACCTCTTGATTGCGCCCGACGATCTTTGAGAAAGGATGCGTGCCCATCGGCGTGGTTTCGATGTAGCGCGCGAAAGGCGAGCGCTGGTCCCAGAGAAACGGCGTCAGCCCTGCCAGGACGAGTGCCACGAGGGCCTTCTGCCAGCGCTTCGGGTCCCTAAGCAGCCACAACCCGATTGCGCTACCCAGCACGAGAAGGACAAACGGTTTGCTGAGGGCGTTGATGACATATTCGTGAATTGGGGTCCCCGCCGCCAACGCGTTTTCCCGAGTCCGCCACAACACCATCAGCCAGTTGGCCAGGCCTGCGGCGGCCAAGCCAATCAGCACCGCATGCACGAGGCGGGGGCGAATCGACACCCGTTCGCGGCCCACAAAAACCAGCACCATCAATGCGGCGGCGGCAAGGCCGCTGGGAAGGCCGCGGAGCATGAAGACGTATACCGCCAGGCCGGCAATGACCTGCCCGACGGGGCCTTCGCGCCACATGCGCCAGGCGAGGAAGGGCAGCACTGCCGCGCTCATCCAGTGCACCAACCACAACCCGCGCCAGGGCTGCAGGTTCGTCAGCAGGACGTTATGGAGCAGGTCCGCGCCGACGAAGCTCAGGGCAAGCGTCGATGCCGCGAGAACGAGCGCGGCGCCAAGGGCCCTTCGCGCCAATCCATCGGCGAGCCTGTATGCGGCGGCCGCGATGGCGAGGTCGCACGCCACCAGGCTCCAGTCATGGGAAGTCCATCGCTTCAGAAAGATGTGCGGATTCCGGTCGACCAACGTGGCGAGCCACTCGGGGTCGAACTGCCTGAACAACTGCACAAACGGCTCCATGCCGGCTAACCCGGCGGCCAACCCTGGCACGGCCAGCAGCAGCGCCCATGCCCAGCGCCTGTCCTGCATGACCAGATAGATCCATGCGTACAACAAACCCGCCAGCGCAACGAGCGGGTGCAGCAGCGCCGAGCCAAGCAGCACCGCCAGCGCGGAAAACTTTCGTCCTGAAACCAGGAGCGCGACGGCGAACAGCGTCGCGGCTTCTGCGAACGGCCGCGGGGTGACGAACGGTTCGGCCACCCTGAAGATAAACTGGCCGCCATAGATGCCGTTGCTGCAGGCGAGCATCAGCAGGCCGAACCCGTGCAGGCCCGGCGGCAGCAGCCGGCGCACCACAAGAAACGACGCGCCGAGAAACACTCCCTGAGAGAGGACGACGAGAAGAACGTTTGCTTCGTTGAGGCCCAGGCTGGCTATGAGCGCGCTATAGAGGGACGAGAAGACTGAATACTGGTCCTGCGAGCCCCACTTGAAGAACAAATCGCCCGCGTAAATGTCCGGGTAGATATGCGCCAGCGCCTGGGCAAGGTAAAGGATCCCGTCGTGCACGACACCCGCATACGGGTGTGCAGCCACCAGGACTGCGGCAATCAGGGCGCACCACACGAAGCGGTCGAGCGCTCGGTCGCTCACCCCGCCTGTTCCGGCGTTTACCGTCGCCTGCATCCCTCCCCCTTAATCAGCAGAAGCCAAAAAAAGGCACCCCGAAGGGTGCCTTTCGTGTGCCGAACTCTACGGCAAGCGATGCAGCTTAGGACCCGCCCGCCGCACCGCCCGCGTCAGCCGCGGCGGCTTGCGCCGAACGGCACGAGCCCGGGAGGTACTTGCCCGGCACCGGTGCGGTGTTGGCGGGACCGCATTCCCACGCGGTCACGGTCGTGCTGCCCACTTGGGCGGCGGTCGCGGCAGCGGTACCGATGAACGGCACCAGCGCGATCTTCTTCGCGTCGATTTCGGTGTTGTTGAAGCCGGTCGTGGTAACCACAATTACGCCGTCACCAGTGGTCTCCACGGTCTGGACGTATTTCGACGCCGGGCCAGCGCCCACCGTCTCACAGCCCCACGCGCCAGCCGCCGGAGCCGAGCTCGCGCTCTGGTAAACCTCGGTGATCGAGGTGCGGCAGGCGCTCGCCGCGAGAATCACTTCGGACATCTTGGCGCGGACCGTGTAGTCCTGGTACGCCGGCAGCGCAACCGCCGCCAGAATACCGATGATTGCCACCACGATCATCAGTTCGATGAGCGTGAAGCCCTTCTGCAGTTGTTTCATGGAGTGCTCCCTATCTAGTTGAGAATTCGGCCCTGTTCTACTGTCGTGACCGCACGTCTATCAAGCACGCTGCGTGCCTGCCCGCAGAGCCCTTTATTTGTGACAAATGCCGCCGCCGCTCGCGCGTTTCAGGGCAGATGCCCGCTTCCGCCTGACGAATCTTGGCCGCGTCATGACGATTTTCGTCATCCACCGGCGGCGTGAGCGACGAGGAAGCGGAATACCGGCTGCCAGTCCGGCCTATCGCGGAGCTTTCCGCGGTGCGCGTTGAACGCGCGCATGGCCGCCCCAGGTTCCCGATTCAGTATGCGCCCCGCCATCAACGCCGCCACCGCGTAGGCGCTAAGCAAGGGATCCAGATGTGCCTGATCGTCCAGCAGCGCCTGAGCAAGACCCGCCATGTCGCTCGGCTGCCGCGCCGAAACCGCCGCGTACAGCTGAAGCAGGCGAAGCTCTGTGGGCGCCAAATTGGCCAGGCAACGGGAGCCCAGCAGTGAGCGCCACAATTGCCCGGCTTCGCTCCCCGGCAAATGGGAATTGACAAGCTCCCCGGTCCTCGCCAGGGCCCACCGCAGCGCAGGCGGCGGCGGCTGCAGCGTGCATTCAAGGAGGGTTGCCCGCAGCAGCACAAGGTCGTTCAGGTGCGAGACGGGAAGGGATGAAAGCGCGCTAGCCTCGCCTGTGCGCAGGTAGGCGGCCGCGGCCGCCGCGCGCTGGACGAACCCGTCCAGCGGCCGCCAGAACCGCTCGCCCGTGCTGAGGAATGCCGCACGGGGCCGTGTACCGGCCGGATCAAACAGCTCGAGCACCGGCACCGTGGCCGTAGAGAGGGCGCCGATGTCGGTAGCCGAACGGCGCAGATAACGCGCCTTTACGGCATTCAGGTCAAGCAGCGGCTCGAAGTCCGAGTTGGCTGCGGCGCCGAAAGCCGAGAAATACGGTTGCAGCGCGCTGCGGCTGCCAAGCCGGTGCAGCGCGAGGTCGTCCAAGTTGCGGATCTCGATGCGCTCAAGGTCCTTCCCCAGGGGGCCTCGCAGCACCCCTAAGTCCGGCTGCGCCACCTGCCCGCCATTGGCCGCGACGATGATGAGGTCGCCGTCGTTTGCCAGCCAAAGCACGTAATCGGTGAAATGCGGCCGCATCGCCTCGAGCACCGTTGCCAGCAGCTCGGGAGAAATCTCGTAGAGGTGAATCCATTGCACGAACAGCCCGCCCGGACGCACGAACCTGCGCACGTCGCGGTAGAACTCCCTGGTATACAGGCTCGCCACGCCGCTCACCCAGGGATTGGAGGGCTCGGATACGATGACGTCGTACAGCACGCGGCGCGCGGCGAAGAAACTTTTTGCATCCTCGTAGTGGATGCGGCTGCGCGGGTCGGACAGCGCGCGGGCATTGTGCGGCTGGAAGTGGCGCGCGGCACGGACGATGGCCGGCTCGATCTCGACCGTATCGACTGTCTGCACGGCAGGCGAGGCGAGCAAGGTGTGCGTGGTGATGCCGGTGCCGAATCCGATGTTGGCGATGCGGCGCGCCTCGGGCGCATGCAGCAACGGCAAGGCGCCGAGCAGGATCATGGTCGGCTCATCGTCGTTGCGCCGCTGCGCCATGCCGACTGCGCCGTCGGGCTTGCCGTTGGTGCGCAGCGTGGTGACGTTGGCTGTCCGGGTAACGCTCACCGTCGCGGTCTTGCCATCTTCGTGCGACACGACCTCGTGGCTGTTTGCCATGAGGGAGCCATAGCGGAATACCCCCGAGGCCATCCGGTGGGAATCCAGCTGCACGGCGAATATTGCGAGCAGCAGCACGCCGATGGATACCACAGTAGCAAGGCCGGCCGCTTGCGCGCGCAGCCAGGGAACTCCCGCCGGGCGCAGCAGCACGATGCCCAGCGCGAGATCGATGGCGGCGCCGGCCACGATGAGGCCTTTCAGGCCGAGCAGCGGCAGCCCCACGTGCACGGCGACCGCCACGCCGGCGATCGCGCCGGCGGTATTGGCCGCATACACCAGGCCCACAGAGCGCTCGCCGGCACCGCGGCGCAGCAGGGAAGCGGTGATCAGCGGAAGC
>CBDDRR010000265.1:0-2837 GCA_965233095.1 uncultured bacterium | reverse complement strand
CATGCGTCGCGCGAAGCCATGCAAGCGCTCCACGGTGCGCGAGGGCAGCACGCTGTGCAGGCCCGCCTCTAGGCTGGCGGCCAGCAGGCCGAGCCCGCGGCTCGAGGCCCAGGCGCCGAGCTTCTCCAGCGTGGCGGCGCCGATCTCGCGCCGCGGCACATTGACGATGCGCAGGAACACCGCGTCGTCGTCCGGGTTGGCGATGAGCCGAAGATACGCCAGCACGTCCTTGACCTCGGCGCGGTCGAAGAACGAGATGCCGCCGGTCACGGAGTAGGGAATTTCGAGCGCCCGCAACGCCTGCTCGAATACGCGCGACTGGTGGTTGCCGCGATAGAGCACCGCGAAATCGTGCCACTCGCCGCCGCGCTCCATGCGCATGCGCATGATCTCCATCGCCACGCGATCCGCCTCGTCGGCGCCGTCGCGCGCCACCAGCACGCGGATGCGGTCGCCCGGGCCGTGCGCGCTCCACAGCTGCTTCTCGAACAGGTGCGGATTGTTGGCGATCAGGCCGTTGGCGGCCTCGAGAATGCGTCCCGAGGAGCGGTAGTTCTGCTCCAGCTTGATGACCTTCAGCGCCGGGTAGTCAGTCGCAAGCTGCTTCAGGTTGTCCGGCCGCGCGCCGCGCCAGGCGTAGATCGACTGGTCGTCGTCGCCCACCACCGTAAACGCGCCGCGCGCGCCGACCAGCTGGCCCATCAGCTGGTACTGGGCGAAGTTGGTGTCCTGGTACTCGTCGCCCAGCATGTACTGGATGCGGTCCTGCCACGCCTCGAGCACCTTCGGCAGCTCGCGGAACAGGAACACCGGCCGGGCGATGAGATCGTCGAAGTCCAGCGCGTTGTAGGCCTGCAGCGCGCGCTGGTAGGCGGCGTACTGGCGGGCGCGCGCCTGCGCCAGCTCGTCGGCGGCGCCCGCCAGCGCCACCTCGGGCGCGACCAACTCACTCTTCCATGACGAGATCGCCGCGCAGGCGGCCTCGATGGCGCCCTCTGTATCGGCGTTGTCGTTCTTCAACAACTCCTTGACCAGGCTGCGGCTGTCGTTGGCATCGAAGATGGTGAAGCCGCGCTTGTAGCCGAGGTTGCCGTACTCGCGCCGCAGGATGTTCAGGCCGAGGGTGTGAAAGGTCGAGATACGGAGCTGTTTGGCTGTCTCTTTATCGAGCAGCGCACCGACCCGCTGGCGCATTTCGCGCGCCGCCTTGTTGGTGAAGGTGACGGCCGCGATGCTGTAAGGCGGCATGCCGCCGGCCACCAGCGCGGCGATCTTCTCGGTGATCACGCGCGTCTTGCCGCTGCCCGCGCCGGCAAGCACGAGCAGGGGGCCGGCCGCGTAGCGCACGGCCTCGAGCTGGGCAGGATTCAGGGACATGGGTGACCGGACAGGCGGGCGCGGGAGGGCGGCACTATACCCGAAACGGGTTGGTGGACTCAGCCGGGGAAATGCCCGGATATGCGCCGCAAATGAGCGCGGCTATAGTCATGCCGATGACCGTGCTGATCTGGATGCTCGCCGTCCTGCTGATCGTAGCCGGCCTCGCCGGGCTGGTGTTGCCGGCGCTGCCCGGCCCGCCGCTGCTGTTTCTCGGCTTGCTGGTCGCCGCCTGGGCCGAGGGCTTCGTGCATGTCGGCGCAGGCACGCTCACCGCGCTCGGGGTGATGGCGGTGCTGGCCTTCCTCGCCGACCTGGTGGCCGGCGCCTTCGGCGCGCAGCGCTACGGCGCCTCGTCCCGCTCCGTGGTCGGGGCCACGCTGGGCGCCATCGTGGGCATTTTTTTCGGCCTGCCCGGCCTGCTGCTTGGGCCCTTCGTCGGTGCCGTGCTGGGCGAGCTGTCCGCCCAGCGTGACCTGGCCTCCGCCAGCCGGGCCGGCTGGGGCGCGACTGTCGGGCTGGCCATCGGCATCGCCGCCAAGCTGGCGCTCGGCATCGCCATGGTGGGGCTATTCCTGGTCGTGCGCTTCGTCTGACTGGCCGGTCGTTGCCGCGGAATCAAGCCCCGCGCGGGCTTCGCGCACCGGCGAGCGTTCCCACGCAGGCACAACGAATTCTTCTCCCACGACCGGCGCGCCGTTGAGCACCGGCTGCGCCTCCAGCCCTCTCGCCGGAGCTGGCCGGTCCTCGGACGCGGCGCTGCGCGGCTTCCTCACCGGCTCGATTGGCTCGGTTGATTCGTGCAGAAACCCGCAGGCCAGCAGCACCGCGGACGCGCCCAGCACGGCACTGACAGCCAGGCGCAGGGGTAGCAGCGAGTTTTCGCCGCCTGGGGCCGCCGCGCGCAGTCGCGAGAGCTGCACCACGTGAGTCGCATTGGAAAGCTGGAAGCTCGCCCAGAACACGCCGTAGGCCCCCATTGCCAGCGCGGGCGCGAGATACCGCGGCGGTCCTTCGATCGTACTGACCTGTATGGCGACGATCGTCATCCCGAGAGCTGCCGCGACGCCTGCCAGCCGAGTGTCCTGCACGGCCCAGGCGTCGCGGACTTCCTGGAACATGCCGGCGTTCAGAAACAGGCCGAGCGTCACCAGGGCGAACAATGCAATGTCGAATTCCACCTGCCGCTCCGATTCTCCACAGACCCGCCAGCGGGGCCGACCAGGGAGGTGACCAGGCCGCACGAAGTCGCAACAAGACTGCCAAGAAACCCTGCGACGGGTCCAGCGCCCCACGTTCTAAAGCCAGAAGTGCGCAGCTAACCCGGCGGCGAGTCGCTCATGCGGGCGGGAATATCCAGGCGGTGGTGCAACACGCGCCAGACATCGATGTGGTCGTCACAATCGAGGTAGAACACGATATAGGGATAGCTCACCAGAGCCCAACTGCGCAGGCCGGGA
>CBDDRR010000264.1:0-8659 GCA_965233095.1 uncultured bacterium | reverse complement strand
CTGCTGGATGAGGACGAGGCAACCGTGCTGTTCCATTCCGCGCTGGGCGAGGCGTTGATCCTCGCCGGCAGCCCTGACGATGGCCTGGCGGTGTTCGAGCACGCCGTCCGCCTGTTTCCGCGCAACCGGCCGCTGGTGGTGCGCTATGCCGAGGCCTTGCTCCGCACGCGCCACTTCCAGCAGGCACACACGGTATTGCTTGACCTGTTCAATGTCGTGCGCCCGACGCCGCCGCAGGTGCGCCTGATTGCCAGTGCTGCGGACGCGGCTGGCGAGACGGCAGAAGCGCTTTTTTACATGTCCGAGTATCATCTGCTGACTGGACAGCTGCCGATGGCTCTGGACAAGCTGCGACTGGCGCTGCTTCAGCCTGAGCTGCAGCCGTGGCAGCGAGCCCGGTTCGAGGCCCGTATTGCGGAGCTGGAGCCCTACCTGAAGCAATACCGTGCCAGCCGGGTCAGGACCGAAGAGCAGAAATAACAAGCGGACGAGAGCGGAATCAGCCGGATGACATTCCAAGGACTTCAGCACCGCGGCGCGAGACTCGCGCTGGCGGCGTTCTTGCTGGTCGCGGTGGCGGGCTGCGCCACGACGCCGCGTGATGCCGGGGAACGTGATCCCTACGACCCCTTCGAGCCGCTCAACCGCCAGGTGTGGGCTTTCAACCAAGCGGCCGACCGCGCCATCCTCCGACCGGTTGCACGCGGTTACGATCGCGTGGTGCCCGGTTCCGTGAAATGGAGCGTAGCGAACTTCTTTGACAACCTCGGCACGCCCATCTGGGTGCTGAATCATCTTCTGCAGGGCAATTTCGTCGATGCGGGCAAGCAGACGGGGCGCTTTGTGCTCAACTCCACTCTCGGCCTGCTGGGCCTGTGGGACCCGGCCGGCGATAACGGCCTGCCGCGCAATCCCGCCCGCTTCGACCAGACCTTCGGCAAGTGGGGCGTGCCCTCGGGGCCCTTCATAATGATGCCGTTCCTCGGCCCGAGTTCAGCACGCGGCGCGGCGGGGATGTACGCACGATTCCAGACCGATGTCGTCTGGAACCGGCTCGACGACGAGCGCAGCCTCCGCGACAAGCTGGTCGTAGTTGAAATCGTCGACACGCGGCGCCGGTTGCTGCCGCTGGACAGCACCATCGAACGCGCTGCGGATTCCTATATTTTCGTGCGCGAGGCTTACCGCCAGCGCGCCGAGTTCGCAATACGCGGCGCCGGCGCGGCGGACGACGACATCAGCCTCGACTTCGAGGACGAGGACTGGGGCGACGAGGACTGGGACGACGGCGGCGGCTAGGCGCCGGTCCAGCGCTCCGCGCGCGAGAGCATGTCCTCGACTTCGCTGATCTGGGCGATCGAGATGATCTGCTCGGGAATGTTGCGGAAAGTGACTTCCCGCGCAGTGTTACGGGCCCAGTTGACCCACTCCAGCAGCAGCGCCAGCCCGGCACTGTCGGCCCGCTGCACGCCGGCCAGGTCCAGCTCGATGATCGAGTGATCGGCGAACAGCACCTTGCTTTGTTCGAGCGCATCGCGCGCAGTCCGGAACCCCAGTTCACCGCGGATCGCAAAACGGCCGCCACCCAGCGCCTCGAACTCGACCCGGCCGGGTCCAGCCTCAGCGGCAGGCGCGCGGCCGGCGTTCAAGAACCGTCGCCCCCGACCTCGAGGTCCGCCAGCACGCCCTCGATGCCCTTGGAGCGAAATTCGCCCTGGTACTGGTTGCGGTAGTTCTGCACGTAGGAAATGCCCTCCACCACCACGTCGTAGACTTTCCAGCTGCCCTCGTGAATCCGGAGCCGGTAGCTGATGGGTACGGCGGTGCCGTCTTCCAGGCGCACCTCGGAGTCGACCATCACGGGGCCTTCCTGCTGGTTGCCGCGCGTGCCGAGAATCTTCAACTGGTCCGCCTGGTACTGCAGGACGCCCTCGCCGTAGCTGTCCAGCAGCTTGCGGTAAAGCCCGTTGATGAACGCGTCACGCTGCTCCGGGGTAGCGTCGCGCCAGGCGCGTCCCATCACGAGCTGGCCCGTGTACTGGCGGTCCCAGCGCGGCAACAGCACCTCGTCGATGATGCCGAACAGCTTCGCGCGGTCCGCCTTGAGTTCGTCGCGCCGGTCCTCGATCGCCTTCATGGTCAGGTCCGAGGCGTCGCGGATCACCTGCTCCGGAGTTCGCTCGGGCTCGGCGACGGCCGTTTGAACGCCCGCCGCAGTCATCGCGCCGATCGCGAGCGTCGCCACGGCCAGTCTCATGCGCATCATCTTCAGGTTCATCGTCTACTCTCCACCGCCGGCCTGGCCGAACAGGTATTTGCTTATCAGCTGCTCCAGCACGACCGCAGACTGGGTAAATGAAATCTCGTCGCCATCCCGGAAGTGCTCCTCGGCGCCACCCGGCTGCAAGCCAATGTACTGTCCGCCAAGGATGCCGGAGGTCAGGATGCTTGCATCCGAATCGTTCGGGATCCGGTCGTAACGCGAGTCGATCCGCATGGTCACCACCGCCTCCAGCCGCTCGACGTCGAAGTCGATCGCCGTCACCCGGCCGATCTGCACGCCCGAGATCGAGACAGGGGAGCGGGTTTTCAAGGTCCCGATCTGGTCGAAGCGGGCCGTCAGCTCGTAGCCCCCTTCGCCCGAGTAGGCGTCGAAACTGGTGACCCGGGTGGTCAGGAAGAACAGCGCCAGTATCCCCATGAAGACAAATAATCCGGTGCCGAGTTCCACAGCGCGTGTCTGCTGCATAGCTCTAGTTTCCTCCCAACAGCCAGGCCGTGAGCATGAAGTTCAGGACCAGGACGGTCAGCGACGTGTGAACCACGGCGCGCGTCGTGGCACGTCCCACCCCCTCGGCAGTGGGCACGCAATTGTAACCCTCGAACACGGCCAGCAGGCTGGCGGCGACGCCGAAGAAGCAGCTCTTGATGACGCCCGACATGACGTCCTCCCGCAGGTCCACCTGGGCCTGCATCTGTGACCAGAAGGCGCCCTCGTCCACGCCGAGGATGATCACCCCCTCCAGCCAGGCGCCGAAAATGCCCATCGCGCTGAAAATGACCGCGAGGATGGGCATGGCGATCACGCCGCCGAGGAAGCGCGGCACCACCACGCGCTTGATCGGGTCAATCGCCATCATCTCCATGCCCGACAACTGGTCGGTGGCGCGCATCAGGCCGATCTCGGAGGACAGCGCGGTGCCGGCACGCCCTGCGAACAGCAGGGCGGTCACGACCGGGCCGAGCTCGCGCACCAGCCCGAGCGCCGCGACCATGCCGATGGTGTCTTCGGCGCCGAAGCGCGACAGTGTCAGGAAAGCCTGCAGCGCCAGCACCATGCCGACGAAGAGCCCCGCCAGCATGATCACGACCAGCGACTGCACTCCGGTCACGTACACCTGCTTGATGACCAGGCCAGGGCGCGCCAGCGCATAAGGCAGGTTGGCCAGAATGCGCAGCAGGAACAGCTGGCCCGCGCCGAAGTTGCTGAAAAACCCGCGCAGGGAGTAGCCGATCTCCAGCCACAACCGCCGCAGGCCGCGTACGTTTTCGCTGCTCATGGCGCTGTCCGTCCTACTCGCCGTCACGGGTGAGCAACTGCTCACCGTAGTCCGGCGCGGGATAGTGGAACGGCACCGGGCCGTCGGCCATGCCGGTCATGAATTGCGTGACGGTCTCCGAGTGGTGGTCGCGCAGGTCCTCGGGGGTACCGAAGGCGGCGACCTTGCCTTCCGAGAGCAGGAAGCTGCAGTCCGCGATCGACGACACCTCGTCCACATCGTGCGTGACCACTACGCTGGTGAGTCCGAGCGTGTCGTTCATGCGCCGGATGAGCCGGACCACGACCCCCATGGAGATCGGGTCCAGCCCGACGAAAGGCTCGTCGTAATAGATGATCTCCGGGTCCATCACGATGGCGCGCGCCAGGGCAACCCGCCGGGCCATGCCGCCGGACAGCTGCGACGGCATCAGCTGCCAGGCGCCGCGGAGCCCGACAGCATGCAGCTTGGTCAGGACGATGTGCCTGATAAGGCGCTCCGGCAACCTGGTGTGCTCGCGCAACGGAAATGCCACATTGTCGTAAACATTGATGTCAGTGAGCAGCGCGCCGTTCTGGAACAGCATGCCGACGCGCTTGCGCATCCGGAACAGCTCGCGGCGGCTCATCCTGGTGACCTCGGCGCCGTCGAACAGGATGCTGCCCTTGTCAGGGAGTTCCTGCCCGGTGACGAGCCGCAGCAGGGTCGTCTTGCCGGTACCGCTCGGCCCCATGATCGCCGTCACGCTGCCGCGCCGGATGTCGATGTCCAGGCCGTCGAAGATCATGGTCTGGCCGCGCGAGTACGCAAGGTCGCGGATCGCCACGATGCTGTCGCCGCCCGGGCAGCCGACAGCGGCCGGCGCGCGCAGGGTGTCGCCGCCGGCCTCGGTCACTCAGCGCCCTCCGGACTCGAGCTCGGGCCGGTACTCGCCCCTGCGGGCGAGATGGTTCAGGTGCGCACGATGCGCAAAGGCCTTCGCCCCCGCCTCAAGGCGCCCGCTGTCACCGCGCCAGGCCTGCAGGGCAGATGCCTGCAGCGCGCGGCCGTAAGAGAACGACAGCTCCCAGGGCTGCGGCCCGAGGGCGTTCATGGCGTTGAGATGCGCCGTGGCCTCCTCCTCCGTCTGGCCACCTGACAAGAAGGCGATCCCGGGCACCGCCGAAGGCACGTAACGGCGCAGGCAGCGCACCGTGGCCTCGGCCACCTGCTCTACGCCGGGGCGCCGCGGGCAATCCTGCCCCGCCACGACCATGTTGGGCTTGAGGATGATGCCCTCGAGCGCCACCCGGTGGCGGGCGAGCGCGTTGAACACCTCAAGCAGCGCGGCACCGGTCACGGCCTCGCAGCGATCGATATCATGATCGCCGTCCATCAGCACCTCAGGCTCGACGATCGGAACGATATCGGCTTCCTGGCAGAGCGCCGCGTAACGCGCCAGCGCGTGGGCATTCGCCTCGAGGCAGAAGGCGCTGGGAATGCCCTCGCCAATGGCGATCACGGCCCGCCACTTGGCGAAGCCGGCGCCCAGCTTGCGGTACTCTTCGAGCCGCTTGCGCAGCCCGTCGAGGCCCTCGGTGACGGTTTCCCCAGGGAAGCCGGCCAGCGGCTTGGCGCCCGCGTCCACCTTGATCCCCGGGACGATGCCGCGACCGGCCAGCAACTCGGGGAACGGCACGCCCGCGATGGTCTGCTGGCGCAGGGTCTCGTCGAACAGGATGACGCCGCCGATGGACTCTTCGACGCCCGGCGCCGTGAACAGCATCTCGCGGTACGCCCGCCGGTTCTGCTCGGTGTTCTCCACGCTGATGGTGTCGAAACGCTTCTTGATGGTCGGATGACTCTCGTCCGCGGCCAGGATCCCCTTCCCGGGGGCCACCATCGCGCGGGCAACCTTGTTCAATCCGTCGAGGTTCATCGCATCCTCCAGGTGCTCGGGCCAGTGCTCCGGAATTCGCGGCGGAACGGTCGGCTCCGAACGCTTTACCAGAGCGAAATCCTACCACACCGGGCGGCCCGGCCCGGCAGCCGAACGCCCGTCGGGGTTGGCCCCGGAGCAAATCAGGACTAAAATGGTCCCCATTATCTCGCCAGGCGTGAATGCCGGGGTGGCCAATGCTGAAAATGAGCCGACTGACTGACTACGGAACCGGTGTCCTCGCCTACCTTGCGAGCGCCGGCGATCGGCCGCACAGCGCCAGCGAGGTGGCCGAGCAGACCGGGTTGCCGGGCGCCACGGTGAGCAAGATCCTCAAGCTGCTGACGCGCGCGGGGCTGGTGAGCTCCCATCGCGGCTCGCAAGGCGGCTATGTGCTGGCGCACGCGGCGACGGAGATCACCGCCGCCGACATCATCGATGCGCTCGAGGGACCGCTCGCCCTGACGGAGTGCTCGACTGAAGATGGCAGCTGCGAGCTCGAGGCGCTGTGTCGCGTCGGCACGGCGTGGCAGCGGATCAACATCGCCATCCGGCATGCGCTGGACGAGATCAGCCTGGCGGACCTGGCCAGCCTGCAGGCGGGCCGCGGTCCGCAGGTAAACCTGAGAACACTGGCGTCGTCGCCCGGCAGGACGGCGCGACTGGAGCGCGGCTGAGGCCGCGGGGAGATAGACATGGCAAGCGGACAGCAGGACGTCGAACAACTCGTCGCGCGCAAGTACCGGCACGGCTTCGTCACGGACATCGAGTCCGACACCGTGCCGCCCGGCCTGGACGAGTCGGTCATCCGGCACATCTCCATGAAGAAAGGCGAGCCCGACTTCCTCCTGCAGTGGCGCCTGAAGGCCTATGAGCACTGGCTGACCATGGCGGAGCCGGACTGGGCCCATGTAAAGATCGCGCCGATCGATTACCAGGCGATCTCCTACTACTCCGCGCCGAAGAAAAAGACCGACGGCCCGAAGAGCCTCGACGAGGTGGACCCGAAGCTGCTCGAGACCTACGACAAGCTCGGCATCCCGCTGCACGAGCGCGCACGCCTCGCGGGCGTGGCCGTGGATGCGGTGTTCGACAGCGTATCCGTCGCCACCACCTTCAAGAAGAAGCTCAAGGAGGCGGGGGTGATCTTCTGTCCCTTTTCCGAAGCCGTGCGGGACCACCCCGAGCTGCTGGAGCAATACCTCGGCACGGTGGTGCCGACCGGCGACAACTTTTTCGCCGCGCTGAACTCCGCGGTGTTTACCGACGGCTCATTCGTGTACGTGCCGAAGGGCGTGCGGTGCCCGATGGAGCTGTCCACCTATTTCCGCATCAACGCCGCCAACACCGGGCAGTTCGAGCGCACCCTCATCATCGCCGAAGAGGGCAGCCACGTGAGTTACCTGGAGGGCTGCACGGCGCCGATGCGCGACGAGAACCAGCTGCACGCCGCGGTGGTCGAGCTGATCGCGCTTGATGATGCAGAGATCAAGTACTCGACGGTGCAGAACTGGTATCCGGGCGACGAGAACGGCCTCGGCGGCATCTACAACTTCGTCACCAAGCGCGGCGACTGCCGGGGGCGCAACTCCAAGATCTCCTGGACACAGGTGGAGACTGGGTCGGCCATCACCTGGAAGTACCCGAGCTGCATCCTGCGCGGCGACAACTCGGTCGGCGAGTTCTACTCGGTGGCGCTGACCAACAACTACCAGCAGGCCGACACCGGCACCAAGATGATCCACCTGGGCCGCAATACGCGCAGCACGATCGTCTCCAAGGGCATCTCGGCGGGTCACGGCCAGAACGCCTATCGCGGCCTGGTGAAAATCCTGCCCACCGCCGAAGGAGCCCGCAACCACACGCAGTGCGACTCGCTGCTGATGGGCAGCGACTGCGGCGCGCACACCTTCCCGTACATGGAAATCCGCAATCCCAGCGCGGTGGTCGAGCACGAGGCGACCACCTCGAAGATCAGCGAGGACCAGCTGTTCTACTGCCGCCAGCGCGGGATCTCGGAAGAGGACGCGGTGAACATGATCGTCAACGGCTTCTGCAAGGACGTATTCCGTGAACTGCCCATGGAGTTCGCAGTGGAAGCCCAGAACCTGCTGAGCGTGAGCCTTGAAGGCGCGGTCGGCTGAGCAAGGAATGACAGGAAACCGACCAATGCTAAGCATCAAGAACCTGAGCGCCCGCGCGGGCGACCGCGACATCCTCAAGGGACTGGACCTGGACGTCGGCGCCGGCGAAATACACGCCATCATGGGACCGAACGGCTCCGGCAAGAGCACCCTCGCGGGCGTGCTCGCCGGCCGGCCCGACCTCGAGGTCACCGGCGGCAGCGTCACTTACCGCGGCCACGACCTGCTGGAAATGGACCCTGAGGCGCGCGCCCGCGAGGGCGTATTCCTCGCCTTCCAGTACCCGGTCGAGATTCCCGGCGTGAACAACGTCTACCTTCTGAAAGCCGCGCTGAACGCGATCCGCAAGCACCGCGGCGAGGCCGAGCTAGACGCCTTCGAGTTCCTGGCGATGGTCAAGGACAAGATGAAGCTGATGCAGATGGACGACAGCTTCCTCAACCGGGGCGTCAACGAAGGCTTCTCGGGCGGCGAGAAGAAGCGCAACGAGGTGCTGCAGATGGCCGTGCTGGAGCCGGCGCTGGCGGTGCTCGACGAGACCGACTCCGGGCTCGACATCGATGCGCTCAAGGTGGTGGCCAACGGCGTCAACAGCCTGCGATCGCCCGAGCGCTCCATGATCGTGGTGACGCACTACCAGCGACTCCTCGACTACATCGTGCCGGATTTCGTCCACGTACTTTCGGGTGGTCGCATCGTGCGCACCGGCAACCGGGAGCTGGCCCTCGAGCTGGAGGAGCGTGGCTACGACTGGCTGCGCGACGGAGCCGACGCGGCATGAGCACCGCCACCGCCCAGCGCGCGTCGCCGACGCCGATGCCTGCGCTGCCCGACTGGATCGAGGCAGCGGCAGCTGCGGTCAACGGCCCGGACTGGCTGGCCGAGCGCCGCCGCGAGGGGCTGGACGCCTTCGCAGCGGCCGGCTTTCCCGGCCGGCGCGACGAGGACTGGAAGTACACCGACCTGAAGCTTGTCACGCGCCGCCGCTTTGCCGCCGGCGCGATGCCCGCAGCCGAGGTTCCGCTGCTGGATGGCCTGGAAGGGCCGGTCATGGTGTT
>CBDDRR010000263.1:0-2600 GCA_965233095.1 uncultured bacterium | reverse complement strand
CAGGACACCGGAGCACACGCCGTGGGCGTCAACATGACTCTGGTCGGACAGATGATCACCTTCATCCTGTTCGTCCTGTTCACCATGCGCTACGTCTGGCCGCCGATCCAGAAAGCCATGCACGAGCGTACCCGCCGCATCGCCGACGGGCTGGCTGCCGCCGAACGTGGTCAGCTCGCCCAGCGCGAGGGCGAAGAACGCGTGGCCGAAGCGCTGCGCGAGGCGCGCATCCAGGCGCGCGACATCGTCGCGCAGGCCGAGAAGCGTGGCGGCGAAGTGGGCGACGAGGCGCGCCAGCTGGCCAGCGCCGAAGGCGAACGCCTGATCGCCGCCGCCCGGGCGCAGATCGACCAGGAAAGCCGCCAGGCGCGCGAGGCGCTGCGTGCCGAAGTGGCCGGTCTGGTGGTGCGCGGCGCGCAGTCCATCCTGCGCCGCGAAGTGGATGCCAAGGCGCACGACCAGCTGCTGCGCGAGCTGGCGGCGGAACTTTAAAAACGCCCGCCATGCACGCTGTCGCGCTCACCCGCCCCTACGCACAGGCCGCGTTTCGCACGGCCCGACGCGCCGGCACGCTTGCCCAGTGGTCGGCGGCGCTCGGCGCGCTGCGCGATGCCCTGGCCCGCCCGGACCTGGCGGCGCTGGTTGCAGACCCGCGTGTGGACCGCGAGGCGGTGGCCACGCGTCTGGGCGAGGCCCTGGCCGGCGCCCTGCCGCAGGACGCCGCGCGCTTTGCCGGCTTTCTCGCCCAGCGCGGCCTGCTGCCGGAACTTTCCGGCCTGGTCGAGCAGTTCGAGGCACTGCGCCGGGTGCACGAAGCGCGCGTCAAGCTCGTCGTGACCGTGGCGCGGCCGCTCGATGAGACGCAGACCGCCAGCCTGCGCGCCGCCGCGGCGCGCGCCCTGTCCGCCGAGGTGGACATCGAAACGCACGTCGACGCGCAGCTGATCGGCGGCGCGGTGCTGCGCATCGGCGACCGTGTCATCGACGGTTCGGTGCGCGGACGTCTGGAACAGCTTGCCGCGGCCCTCAAGGCCTGAGTTCTCAAGGAAGCTTCACCGCCATGCAGATCAACCCTTCCGACATCAGCCGCCTCATCGAGCAGCGTCTGGCCGACCTCGCGCCGGCCGCGCAGGCGCGCACCGAGGGCACCATCGTCAGCCTCACCGACGGCATCGTGCGCGTACACGGTCTGGCGGACGTGATGCAGGGCGAGATGGTGGCCTTTCCCGGCGACACCTTCGGCATGGCGCTCAACCTGGAGCGCGATGGCGTCGGCGCCGTGGTGCTCGGTCCGTACCAGCACCTCAAGGAAGGCGACACGGTGCGCTGCACCGGCCGCATCCTGGAAGTGCCGGTGGGCCCGCAGCTGCTCGGCCGGGTCGTGGACGCGCTGGGCAACCCCATCGACGGCAAGGGCCCGGTCGGCTGCACCGCCACCTCTCCCATCGAAAAGGTGGCGCCGGGCGTGATCGCGCGCCAGTCGGTCAGTCAGCCGGTGCAGACCGGCCTCAAGGCCATCGACGCGATGGTGCCGATCGGCCGCGGCCAGCGCGAGCTGATCATCGGCGACCGCCAGACTGGCAAGACCGCCGTGGCGGTGGACGCGATCATCAACCAGAAAGGCTCGGGCGTAAAGTGCGTCTACGTGGCCATCGGCCAGAAGGCGTCGTCCATTGCGGCGGTGGTGCGCAAGCTCGAAGAGCACGGCGCGCTGGCCCACACCATCGTGGTCGCCGCCGCGGCGTCCGAGCCGGCGGCGCTCCAGTTCATCGCTCCGTACGCCGGCTGCGCCATGGGCGAGTATTTCCGAGACCTGGGCGAAGACGCGCTGATCGTTTACGACGATCTCACCAAGCAGGCGTGGGCGTACCGCCAGGTGTCGCTGCTGCTGCGCCGCCCGCCCGGCCGCGAGGCGTACCCGGGCGATGTGTTCTATCTGCACTCGCGCCTGCTCGAGCGCGCCTCGCGCATCAACGCCGAGTACGTGGAAAAGCTCACCGGCGGCGCCGTCAAGGGCAAGACCGGCTCGCTCACGGCGCTGCCGATCATCGAAACGCAGGCCGGCGACGTGTCCGCCTTCGTGCCCACCAACGTGATTTCCATCACCGACGGGCAGATCTACCTCGAGTCCGACCTGTTCAACGCCGGCGTGCGCCCGGCCATCAACGCCGGGTTGTCGGTTTCGCGCGTGGGCGGGGCGGCGCAGACCAAGATCGTCAAGAAACTCGGCGGTGGCGTGCGCCTGGCGCTGGCGCAGTACCGCGAGCTCGCGGCCTTCGCGCAGTTCGCCTCGGACCTCGACGACAGCACGCGCCGCCAGCTCGAACGCGGCCAGCGCGTCACCGAGCTGATGAAGCAGAAGCAGTACTCGCCGCTGAAGGTCTCCGAGCAGGCGGCGTCGCTGTTCGCGGTGAACGAGGGCTTTCTGGACGACCTGCCGCTGGACCAGATCGGCGCTTTCGAGCGCGCCGCCCACGCGCACCTGTGGACTAACCACAAGGCGCTGATGGAGCGCATCGATGCCAGCGGCGACTACGACGACGCCATCGCAACCGAGTTCAAGACCGCGCTTGCGGCCTGCAAGTCCGCGCACGCCTGGT
>CBDDRR010000262.1:0-3262 GCA_965233095.1 uncultured bacterium | reverse complement strand
CTTCGAGCTCACGCCCTCGCAACCCCACTGGTTTGCCGCCGGGGCGGTGCCGCCCGACTGGTACACCTCGGTAATCGAGGTGCGGCAGGCGCTCATCGCCAGGATCACTTCCGAGACTTTCGCCCGGATCGTGTAGTCCTGATAAGCGGGCAGCGCTACCGCCGCCAGAATGCCGATGATCGCGACCACGATCATCAGTTCGATCAGCGTAAAGCCGCGTTGGATTTGCTTCATTCGATGCTCCCTTTCAGTTGTTGAGATGTCGGCCGAAACCGACTGGCTCAGTTGCTGCAAAACGCATGCCAACAAGAAACGTGCGGAATTCACCATTTTCCCCGGTGATTGACGGCCCAATTGCCAAATTTCGTCACCCGAGTTCAATTATTGTCGGCCTTGGAAGATGGCGCCCCCATCATCGGGCCCAGCGCATGGGCGCTGAGGAAGGTGAAAACCGGCTGCCAAGCGGCGACCGGGCGCAGCGTGCCACGGTGCTGGTTGAACACCTTCAACGCGAGGCCGCGCTCGCCGGAGAGAATATGTCCGGCCATGGCGGCCGCCAGCGCGTAGGCCTTGGACTCGGCTGCCATGTCGGGCTCGCGCTGGAGAATGGCCTCCGCCTCTGCTGCCATGCGCGCGGGCGCGCGCGCGGCTACGGCCTTGTACAGCCGCATCCAGGCGAGTTCCGTTTCCTGGAGCTTCGAGCGGCACGGTGAGCTTTCGAGCTTGGACCACAATTCCACGGCCTGGTCCCGGGGTAGATGGGAATTGACCAGCCGCGCCACGTGGTCCAGCGTCGCCCGTATGACCCCCGCCGGGAGGACGACCCTGCAGTCGATCATCGCGGCGCGCAGCATCGTCAGTTCGCCCGCCGGTTCGGGCGGCATGATTTTGAGCATCCTGAGGTCGCCGCGAAGCAGGTAGTCGCGCGCCGCGGCCGCCTGCGCGAGATACAGCACGCGCCGCGTGCCCCCGAACCGCCCGCCCTCGGTCACGCGAGCGGGATCGGGCGCATGGCCGGGCTCGAACAGGTCGAGCAACGGCAGCGCAGCCTCGCTCAGGCTCACCATGCCGGTGGCCTGAAGCTTCATGAAGCGCGCCTTGGAGGCGTTCAGGTCGATGATCGGGAAGAAATCCGAGTTCGCCTCGCTGCCGAAGGCGCGGAAATAGGTATCGATGGTGCGCCGCGTGGCAACGCGGTGCAGATTCAGGTCGTCCAGGCTGCGGATTCGGAAGCGCGCCATCATCTCCGCGAACACCGGATTCTCGAATGCCGCGGCCTGCGGCTCGGGCACGCGCCCGCCGTTGGCGGCGACGAAGATCAGGTCGCCGTCGTTCGCCAGGTAGACGACATAGTCGGAGAAGGCCGGGCGCAGCGCCTCGACTGCGGAGGCCAGCAGCTGCGGCGAGAACTCATAGAGCTGCACCCACTGCACGAAGAGCCCGCCCTCCTTGAGGTGGCGGCGTGCATGCAGGTAGAACTCGGCGGAGAACAGGCCCGCGACGCCGCTCACCCACGGATTGGAGGGCTCCGAGACGATCACGTCGTAGCGCACCTGCTGGCTCGAGAAGAAGGTCTTCGCATCCTCGACGTGCACGCGGCTGCGCGGATCGTCGAACGCGCGCTGGTTGAGCGGCACGAAGTGGCGCGCGGCCCGGACCACGGCGGGCTCGATCTCGATGGTGTCCAGCACCTCGAGGCGGTCGGAAGCGAGCAGCGCTTGCGCGGTCAGGCCGGTGCCGAAGCCGATGTTCGCCACGCGCCGCGCGTCCGGCATCATCATGATCGGCAACGCGCCCATCAGGGCCATCGTCACCTCGTCGCCGGTCGGATCCCCCTTGCTGTTGAGCGATCCGTCCGACTTGCCGTTGTTGCGCAGGCTGTAGGTGCTCTCCAGCATGGTGACGCTGACGGTGGTGGTCTTGCCGTCCTCGTGATGCAGCAGCTTGTAGCGGTCCGGGCCGATGAGTACGCCGTGGCGGAACACGCCTGAAGCCATGTGATGGGCGTCGAGCTGGACGCCGAAGCCGATGCCAAGGACAAGGACCAGCGAGACGACCGCGGCGCCGGCCGCGTAAGTGCGCCGCAGCCGGCCTGGCACGGCGCCGAGCAGCACTACCGCCAGCACCATGTCGATCGCGGCGCCGGCAATGATCAGGCCCTTGACGCCGAGCAGCGGCAGGCCCAGATGAACCGCAGCGAGGACGCCGAGGATCGAGCCGGCGGTGTTGGCGGCGTACACCTGGCCGATGGCCCGCTCGCCCGATCCCAAGCGCAGCAGCGTCGCGGTAATGAGCGGCAGCGTCATGCCGGCGCAGAAGGCGGCGGGAAACATGACCGCGAGCGCAATGCCGTGGCTGACCACGTTGAACGCGCCGTACCCCGCCTCCGTCGGCGTAAGCGAGTTCACCAGCCACTGCATGACGTAGAACGAGCCCCCGTACACCGGTAGTGTGGCGAGCGCAGCGATGCCCATCGCGAGCTGCACGAAGCCGAGCAGGCGCATGGTGTCGCCCGTCGCGTCGATGCGCCGCCGCACCCACAGCCCGCCGAAAGCGAGCCCGAGAATGAAGGCGGAGAGCATCAGCTCGAAGGCATGGGTCGAGCTGCCCAGGACCAGCGCGAGCATGCGGATCCAGCCGATCTCGTACATGAACGAAGAAGCGCCGGTGAGGGCCGCGACCACGAGCAGCAGGCGCACGCGGCGCGCCCCTTCGGCCGTCAGGACCGGAGCGCCCGCGGGCTGGTACGCGGAGCCGGAGGAAGCCGGAAGGCGGGGCAGCAGGATCACCGCGGCCGCCACGCCGAGATTGATGATGCCGGAGGCGATCAGCGTGCCCGGCAGGCCTGCGGCAGGAATGAAGTAGAAGCCGCTTGCGAGCACGCCGACGCCGGCCCCCAGGCTGTTGGTGAAGTACAGCATCGCGATGGCGTGCCCGGAGCGCTCCGGCCGCAGGCGCACGACGCCCGCGGTGAGCAGCGGGAAGGTCATGCCGAGCAGCACCGACTGCGGCAGGATCAGCGCCGCCGCGAGGGTCCATTTGAAGATCTGCACCGCCAGCGGGTTGCCAAGGGACGGGATGACCTCGGCAAAGGCGTATTCGGTGGCCGCGTTGAAGACCGCATGGAAGGCGAGCGCCGCGAGGCCGATCAGCGCTTCGATGATGGCATAGGCGAAGAGCAGGTCGCGCCAGCGCGCCGAGATGCGGCTGCAGCCCCACGCGCCGAGGGCCATGCCGCCCATGAAGATGGCGAGCACCAGCG
>CBDDRR010000261.1:0-5457 GCA_965233095.1 uncultured bacterium | reverse complement strand
TACGCGAGCACCAGCCACAGCCTCAGCTGCGCCCTGATCGCGGGCCAGGGCGACGAGTTGCAACGCGACTACTGGTACTCGGTGGCGCGTCGCGCGGAGGATATGGAGTCGCCGCAGGCGGTGGGTCGTCGCGCGGCGGATCGCGCGCTGCGTCGGGTCGGGGCGCGCCGCATCGGCACGCGCACCACGCCGGTGATTTACGTCGCCGAGCTCGCGCGCGGCTTTCTCGGCCACCTGGCCTCCGCCGTCAAGGGGGCCGCGCAGTACCGCAAGGCGAGTTTCCTGCTCGGTGCCGCAGGTAGCCAGGTGCTGCCCGAATGGCTCGACATCGAGGAACGGCCCCACCTGCCTCGGGCACCGGGTTCAGCCCCCTTCGACGCCGAGGGAGTGGCCACCCACGACCGCAGCCTGGTCAAGGGCGGCGTGCTGCAGGGCTACGTGCTGTCGAGCTATTCGGCACGCCGGCTCGGGCTGCAGACGACCGGCAACGCCGGCGGCATTCACAACCTGATCGTCAGCCCGGGCGAAGAAGACCTTGCCGGCCTGATCCGCCGGATGGGCCGCGGTTTCGTCGTTACAGAGCTCATGGGCCAGGGCATCAACGGCGTGACCGGGGATTATTCTCGCGGCGCGAGCGGCTTCTGGGTCGAGGGTGGCGAAATCGTTCACCCGGTGCAGGAAATCACCATCGCCGGCAACCTCAAGGATCTCTACCTGGATATCCAGGCCGCGGGCAGCGATGTCGACCGGCGCGGCGTGATCCAGACGGGCTCGCTGCTGATCGGGCGAATGACCATCGCCGGCGACTAGCCCGGGTCTTCGCTCACCAGGTCGTTGATGGTGCGGCCCGCCAGGCGGGTGTCTTCCGCCGCGCGAACCTCCTTGAGCAGGCCCTTGACGCGGGCATCGCCCTTTGCCGGGTCCTCGCCGCGTATGGCCGACAGGACTTCGGCGAGCGAGATGGATTGCGGGTCACGGCCCGGCACGAAAGCGCCCTCCTCGGTGTGGGTCAGCAGGCCCGCCGCCTCGAGGCGCGAGGTGATCTCCTCGAGCGACCTCGCGGGATGGTCGAGCGTCTTGGCGAGCGCGTCGAAGTCGGGATGCGCGCCGTTGCGAAAACCGCGGGTGACCTCCTGCATGATGCCGAGCCCGAGTCGCTCCACCTGGGCGATGGTGACCGTGAGCCGGTTGCGGCCGAGGCGCAGCCGCCGGGGGTTCTGCAGGTAGAACGAGACCTGCGCGCCGAGCAGCAGCACCAGCCAGGACAGGTACAGCCAGATGAGCGCAATGACCGCGATTGCAAAGCTGGAATAGATCGCGGCATAGCGCGTCGAGCCGACGATGACCGTGGCGAAGAGCGAACCGCCGAGAGTCCACACGGCGCCGGCGAGCAGCGCCCCGCCGAAGGCTGCGCCGAGCCTGACGCGGGTGTTGGGCACGAAGGAGTAGACAAAGGCGAACACGATGACCACCAGCATGAAGGGCGCCAGCCGTGCGACCAGGGTCAGCAGCGCGCCGAAAGGCTGGATTTCGGCAACGGCCTGCATGATGCTGCTCGAGCTGATCGTGGCGAGCAGGCCCATTGCCGTCACCATCAGCACCGGGCCGACCAGGATGACACTCAGGTAGTCGCTGAAGCGCCGTGCCAGGCTGCGCGACTTCTGCACCTGCCAGATATAGTTGAAGGTGTCTTCGACCTTCTGGATCATCGAGATGACCGTGAAGATGAGCAGCGCGAGGCCGATGCCGCCGAGCACACCACCGCGCACGTTCTCCACGAAGGCGATGACCTGGTCAGTGATCCGGGCGCCCTGCTCACCGAGCGGAAGAAGGAACTCGTAGAGCAGCGGCTCGATCTGTCGATGCACGCCAAAGCCCTTGAGCACCGAGAAGCTGAAGGCGAGCAGCGGCACGACCGACAGTAGTGTCGTGTACACGAGGCTCATGGCGCGCAGAGTCAGCTGGCCTTCGGCGAGATCCCGCGACAGTGCGTAGACGAAGCGAGCGGGCAGTCGCAGCGCCCGACGCAACGGTGTCTCGGCCGCGGACGAGTCATGCCACAGCAGCCGCTCGACACGAGTCTGCAGTGTCTCGCTCATTCCTGGAACAGGCCCCCGTCACCGGTCAGGCGGCGATAGGCCTCACGATACTTGTCGGCCGTGCGCGCGATGATTTCCGCGGGCAGGCGCGGCCCCGGTGCTTGCTTGTTCCAGTCGAGCGTCTCCAGGTAATCGCGCACGAATTGCTTGTCGAAGCTGGGCGGGCTCGCGCCGGGCCGCCATTCGTCGGCGGGCCAGAAACGCGAGGAGTCCGGCGTCAGGATCTCGTCGATGAGGTAGAGCGTGCCGGCTTCGTCGAGTCCGAACTCGAACTTGGTGTCGGCAATGATGATGCCGCGCTCGCGCGCGTACGTCGCGGCCTCGCCGTAGATCTGGAGGGTCAGGTCGCGCACCTGCCGGGCCAGCTCGGGCCCGACCAGTTCGACCACATGCTCGAAGGCGATGTTCTCATCGTGCTCGCCGGCGGCCGCCTTGGTGGCCGGCGTGAATATCGGCTCGGGCAAGCGGTCGGCAAGCTGCAGGCCTGGCGGCAGCGCCACGCCGCACACCGAACCCTCGGCCTGGTAGTCCTTCCATCCTGAGCCGATCAGGTAACCGCGCGCAACCGCCTCGATCGGCAACGGGCGCAACCGCCGCGTCACGCTGCTGCGGAGCCGGTAGGCGTGCTGGTCCACCCCGGCCGGCAACACGGAGTCGAGCGAGCGCTCGAGCAGGTGATTGGGCACCAGCGAGCGGGTCTTGCGAAACCAGAACAGCGCGGTCTGCGTGAGAATCTCCCCCTTGCGTGGTATGGGGTCGGGCAGCACGACGTCGAAGGCCGATAGCCGGTCGGTCGCGACGATCAGCAGGGTCTTCTCGTCGACGGCGTAGACGTCGCGCACCTTGCCCCGATGCAAGAGCTCGAGCCCAGGCAAATCGGATTCGAACATGGCGTTCATCGCGCCTCCGGCCAGGGACGGTTGGCACCGGCCGTGCTGGCGGCGGAATCACGTGCTGGTAACATGGAGACTCCCCGGGGAGGCAAAGGCCTGACTCAGCCGGATTCTCCCAGCGGGTCGCGGCGCCCGTCAAATGCGCCTGTCATCCCGACCACTGCAATTGCGCACCTGCATGAACTGGACCGGCAAACTCGTGGGCTTGATCATCGGTTCGCTGGCAGGCCCGATCGGGGCCGCTGCCGGACTGTTCCTCGGCCACCAGTTCGATCGCGGCATCGACGGCGACCGGCGGGAGAATTTCGACGGCGTCGGCGAGGTGTTTTTCGCGACCACGTTCGGCGTTATGGGCCATGTCGCCAAGGCGGACGGCCGGGTGAGCGAGGCGGAGATCCAGGCGGCGCGAGGCATCATGAGCCGCATGCGTCTTGATGCGACGCAGGTCCAGGAGGCAATCCGGCTGTTTAACGCGGGCAAGGCGCCCGACTGGCCGATGGAGCGCGAGCTCGCCCGGCTCGCGAACGCGCTGGGCTCGCGACGCACGCTGCGCCGCGCGTTTCTCGAGATCCAGGTGGAGGCGGCGTTGTCCAACGCCTACATGGGCGCCGAGACCCGTGACATGCTCTGGCGCATCGCCTCGGCGCTGGACCTTGGCCGGGTCGAGCTGGCGCAGGTCGAGGCGCTGCTGCGTTTCGGGCGCGCCACGGGCGGCGACCAGCAGGTGCGCCCGCCGCAGTCGTCGGCAGCCGACGCCTACCGGGTGCTCGGCCTCGAGCCGGCCGCCAGCGACGCAGAGGTCAAGCTCGCCTATCGTCGCCTGATGAATCAGCACCACCCCGACAAGCTGCGCGCACGCGGCATGCCCGAGTCGATGATCCCGGTGGCGGAGGCGAAGACGCGCGAGATCCGCGCCGCCTGGGAAACGCTGCGGGCGGCCCGCGGCATGCGGTAGGATATCTCCATGCTGGACTACCGCATCGCCCCATCGATCCTGTCGGCGGATTTCGCGCGCCTCGGCGAGGAAGTCGACGCGGTGCTCGCGGCCGGCGCCGACATGGTCCACTTCGACGTCATGGACAATCACTATGTACCGAACCTGACCATCGGCCCGATGGTTTGCGAGGCGTTGCGCAACTGGGGGGTGGAGGCGCCGATCGACGTGCACCTCATGGTCAAGCCGGTGGACGGGCTGATCGAGTCCTTCGCGAAGGCCGGTGCCAGCTGGATCACTTTTCACCCGGAGGCCAGCGAACACGTCGACCGCAGCCTGCAGCTGATTCGCGACCTTGGCTGCCGTGCCGGGCTCGTGTTCAACCCGGCGACGCCGCTCAGCTGGCTCGATTACGTCGCCGACAAGATCGACATGGTGCTGATCATGTCGGTCAACCCGGGCTTTGGCGGCCAGAAGTTCATTTCCGCGGCGCTGCGCAAAGTCGCCGAGGCGCGGCAGTTCATCGACGACAGCGGCCTGCCGATCCGCCTCGAGGTGGATGGCGGCGTCAAGGTGGACAACATCGCGGAGGTCGCGCGGGCGGGCGCGGACACGTTCGTCGCGGGCTCCGCGATCTTCGGCTCCAGCGATTACGCCAGCACCATCACGGCGATGCGCCGCGAGCTGGCGGGAGCCGACTTCAGCGGCGACTGATCAGCCGCGGCGCGGCTTGTGCTCCGGCCGGACGCCGTGCACCACGATGGTCTTGCCGCGCGCGCGCAGCAGGCCCTGCTCCTCGAGTACCTTCAACACGCGGCCGGCCATTTCGCGGGAGCAGCCGACCAGGCGCGACAGTTCCTGCCGGCTGACCTTGATCTGCATGCCGTCAGGATGGGTCATGGCATCGGGTTCGGAGCACAGGTCCATGATGGCGTGCGCGATGCGGCCGGTGACGTCCACGAAGGCCAGGTCACCCAGCTTGCGGTTGGTGCGCTCCAGGCGTGTTGCCAACTGCGTCGCGAGCTCGAACAGCAGCGCCGGGTTATCCGCCGCCACCTGCCGGAAGCGCGGGTAGGTCATCTCGGCGAGCTCGCAGGCCGTGCGCGTGCGCACCCAGGCGCTGCGGGTCGGCTGCTCGTAGAACAGGCCCATCTCGCCGAAGAACTGCCCCTTGTTGAGGTAGGCGAGGACCATTTCGTTGCCGTCCTCGTCCTCGATCATGACCTCGACCGAGCCGTCCACTATGTAATAGAGCACGTCCGGCAGGTCGCCGGCGTGAATCACGACGGTCTTGGAGGGCACTGAGCGGACGCGGCACAGCTCAAGAAATCGACTCATTGCAGGGATCTCGTTTTCCCTGCCCAAGGGCTCACCCATTCGCTGGCCTCGCTGTTTTCTTATGTAAAGCCGTGCGGCGTGTGCACTTTTAACCCACAGGCGTTGCAAGGGCAAGCCGCGCGGCACATTGCTCCCGACCCGGACCTGCTCTCAGGCCCAGTAGGCGGTCCGCGTCATGACCTTCGACATGATC
>CBDDRR010000260.1:0-12554 GCA_965233095.1 uncultured bacterium | reverse complement strand
CGGCAGGCGCCGACGCGGCGACCGCGGCCGCCTGGCGCGCGCGCGACGCGTTCTGCGCGGCGCTGACGGCGACCAGGCCGCCGGCGCCGACCAGGAGCGGGACGCGGTAGGTGGTGACGAACTTGGTGACGCCGCCCAGGAAGCCGCCCCTAGCCACAGCACTCCTCTCCCGAGGTGCCGGTGGCGGCCTCGTCGACGGGCGCGGTGCGCGCGCCGGTGAAGGAGCCGGCGCCGCCGCCGGCGTAGGCACCGGACGAGCCGGCCGGGATCACCGGGCGCACCACGCGTCGCGCCCGGCGGGGGAGCTCGGGCGGGATGCCGGTGTGGGTGGCCGGCATGTGCGGGTTGACGGTGACCGGGAAGCGGCGCATCGGGCGATCAGCGCAGGAAGCCGGCGGTGATCGAGTTCACCGCGGAACCGGTGGCGCCGATGATGCGCGCGGCGCCGCTGGCACGGTCGGAGCGCATGGCGCCCAGGATGACCGCGCCGGTGACGGCGATGCCGATGATCTTGAAGACGTTGGCCTCGAGGCTGCGCATGGGTGAGCTCCTAGATTCCAGGTGCGATTGCGGGGCGGTCGTTGATGCGGGCGGCGATGTCCTCGAGGAAGCTGGCCAGCGGCGCGGCCATGCCGAGCGCGGTGAGCAGCAGGATCCCGAAGACGATGGCGCGGGCGACGTCGGGCGCCACCATCGAGAGCGCCAGGAAGCCGAAGCCGGCCAGGAAGTAGCCCATCACCCGGCGGCGCTTGAAGATGTCGGTGCTCCACCCGGCGCGCATCCAGTCGAGGAAGGCCAGCAGGAACATCATCACGAGGATCGAGCCGGCCGGCGAGCTGACGGCGGTGTCGGCGATCTGGCCCGGGGTGTAGGGCACACGCACGGCCATCAGGCGCTCCGATCCGCGGTCGGCGCCGGGCCCGCCCCGGCCGAGACGTCGGCCGCGGGCTGCGAGCCGGCGCCAGGGCCGGCGCGGACAGCGTCGACCACCTCGGCGCCGATGGCCGAGAAGGCGCCCGCCCAGAAGGCGACCAGGACGGCGACTCCGACGCCGACCAGGAAGAGCCCCGACTGCAGGTTGTTCACGAGCTCACCACCAGCCGAGCGAGCGGCCCATGGCCGCCGTGGCGGCCGCGGCCGTGATCAGACTGCCACCGGTCAGCACGCGCATGGTGGCCAGCGCGCCGCGCAGCTGCTGTATGACCTGGTCGACCGAATCGACCGATCCGTCGAGGCGCACGAAATCGCGCTCCAGGCGATCGACCCGCAGCAGGATCGTGGCGGCCCCATTGCGCAGGTCGTGAAGCGACTCGCGGATGCGGTCCTGGCCGTCGGCCAGCCTGGCCAGGTCGCTCGCCAATGCCGACTGCTCGCCCGATCGGCGCTCGCGTCCCCGCCACTGGTTCATTACCCACGGTCGGGGCCGGCCGGGTCAGTCGTGCCGGACACGACGCGGGCCGCCTTGCTGACCGTCGCATGGCTGCCGATCGCCGCGGCGTACACGCCGTACCAGGTCAGGATGGCGACGAAGATGCCGTTGGCGTCGAGCGGCAGCCCGGCGGCGCTGACCGCCAGGGCGGTGAGCACCAGCGCGCCGAGCGCCGCAAGCAACATCGGCGCGCGGCCGTGCTGCCAGGCCGACGGCAGCAGCGGCTTGAGCACCTGCACGATGCCGGCGACCAGGCCGCCGGCGACGGCCGCGCCGGCGGCGGTGAGGACCATGGCCAGGGTGAGCTCGTCCATCGGCTCAGCGGTTCAGCAGGCGGATGTCGAAGTACGCGACCAGCAGGATGAGCAGGATGAGCCCGAAGCCGGCCGAGCTCCAGAAGTCGCGCGCGAAGGTCACGCCGGCGCCCTCGAATCCGAGGAACGTGCCGGCCGGCAGCGCGCCGGGCGGCTCGGCCACCACGGCCCCGGGCGAGGCGCCGATGCCGAGCCCGACGCCGTAGGGGGAGACCGCCATGCCGGCGGTGCCGGCGCCGGCGGTGCCGTAGATCGAGGCGGCGGTGATGGTCTGCATCGGGCTAGCCGATCTTCACGAGGCGCTTGACGACGGTCTGCACCTCGGCGACGGAGCCCAGCGTGGCACCCGACGCGATCTTGAGCTCGGTGAAGAGGTCGTCGAGCGTGTCGGAGTACAGCCACCCGCGCCCGCGCTCGTGCCCGTCGGCGCCCAGGAAGGCGGGATCGGCGGCATGCGCGTCGAAGTCGAACGGCACCACGCCGAGCGGCCACTGCGCGAAGCGGCCATGGTTGGCCGTCCACAGGTAGGGCGCGATCGGCACCGCGTCAACCACCTTGTCGCGGTTGAGCGACAGGGTCACGCTCTCGACGTCTGCCGTGTTGGGCAGGTCGTTGAGGATGACCGTCTGGTAGATGCCCAGGACGATGCCCTCGGGGTCGATCTCGACCCGCTGGGTGCCGACGCCGGCGATGGCCTGCTTCTGCTCCTCGATGACGATGGCCCAGCCGGTATCCGGCTGTGCGACGCCGACCGGCGGGGCGGTGAAGTAGACCTGGCTGACGCGGACCTCGAGGTCTTGCGCCGACAGGTTGGCCGGCGTGGTGACCAGGTCGGCGATGGTCGAGGGGTACAGGCGCAGCCGGGTGCGCTCGCCGCGGTGCCCGAGACCGACCAGCCCGCGCGGGTCGCGCGCGTTGCGGTGGAAGGGCACGAAGTAGAACGCGCGCCAGGTGTTGGCGCCGACGGCGCCGGGGAGCAGGTCGACCAGCTGCGCGGCGGCGTAGCTGTTGGCCTGCAGGCCGGACGGGGCGGCGCCGTAGTCGCCGCCGTGGCGCTGGGTGACGATGTCGCGGCCGGCGAGCTCGGCGAGCTTGAGCCCCCAGCCCGAGACGCTGATCAGGTCGGCCTGACCCGGCGGGTCGACCACGATGCGGCTGATGGCGTTGTACGCACCGGCGCCCTTGTAGACCAGGGTCGCGGTCGCGCCGGTGACGGTGCCGCGGAGCTCGATGAGCAGGCCATCGGCATAGCCGACGCGCTCGAGCTCGACGTCGACGACGCCGCCGGACAGCGTGAAGTCCTTGGTGGTGACCTCCTCGAGGATCTTGCGAGTGCCCAGGAGGAAGGGGGTCGACGGCGCGACGGCCGGCGCCTGCATGGTCATCGGGTCAATCCTCTGCGGTCGATGGGTCGTAGACCTGGTCGATCACGGCGCGGAGCGGCCGGATCGGAAAGCCCAGGATGGGCACGTTCTCGAGCCGCATGGCGGCCTGCGAGTTCAGGGCGCGGCCGGCGATCACGATGCCGAGCACGACGGAGGCGGTGCCGATCATGGCCGACAGGACGCCGTCGAAACGCTTCTCCACGGGGGCGGTCTACCTAGCTGCGAAGTTCGAGTGGCCGATGCAGATGCACCGGGCCTGATGGACCGCGATGGTAGAACGCGTGTTCGACGGCGGGGGTCGGCAACTCCGAGGGCGCAACCCCCATCACGCTCGAAACCGTGCTCAAATCACGCTTGTCGCGCTGGCTAAATAGGAACACGTGGGCCGTCTCGGACAGCACCAGGCGATCGACCCAGGCGGCTCGCTGGGTGACGAACACCATCGGCACGCGAAGCGGATGACGCCACTGCCGGATGGCCATCGAGAGCCACTGCCGCGATCCCGAGCTGGGCGCCACGTCGAAGGTCTCGTGCAGCACGATGCCGCAGTGGCCGCCGGTCTCGGCGACGCGGCGCACCAGGCGATCGAAGGCGCCGGGCAGATCGTCCATCTCCTCGACGGCGGGGCGGTAGATGACGCGGCCGGGCAGCGCTCGAGCGGCTGCCGCCGCGCCGCGGGTCTCGGCGCTGTTGGGCAGCACGGCCTCCGGCTCGCCCTTGGGGTCATAGACCAGGACGCGGCGCCAGCCGCCGGCGATGACGTTGGCCAGGGTGCTCTTGCCGCAGCTGGTGGGGCCGACGATCAGCACCCGGTGGCCGGCGCCGATGCGCTCCTCGCGCGGGTCTAGGACAGGGCCGCGCGCAGCTGCGCCATGGCCTCGGAGAGGGGACATGTGTCGGGTGACTCCGGCAGCGCGCTCAGGACGTCAATGGCCTCATCCAGCAACCGGCTCAGGGCGGCGTCGCTGACGCTGGCGAACGGGCCGCGGCTGAACAGCGTCCTCGAGTCCGAGCCCCGCTGCCGTATGGCCATCCGCACCGACGCCACCAGGAACGGGTTGCGCCCCGCCAGCAGCGTCTCGAGCGCCTGGTGGCCGAGCCGATCGAGCGCCAGGCGCAGCGGGCTCGGGTTCGGGGCGGGTTGCATCGGCTTCCTCCTGGTAGAGCTCGGCGGTGGCCACCGCCCGGGATTGGACGAGCGCCGCCAGCTGCACGACGGCGGCGACGGCGGGGGAGTGGGCGAGCACCCGGCTGCGCAGCCATCGCTCGGGGATGGCCATGGCGATCGACTCGCCGACCGGGCGCGCCTCAGCGTCCGACACGGCCCACAGCTCGACGGCGCGATCGCGGCGCTCACCGGGCGCCAGGCGGCGGCTCAGCGCCAGGCCGGCGACATGGAAGCCGCCACGCAGCAACGCCGTGACGTTCTCGGCGGCCGCGGCGCGATCGACCGGCTCGTCGAGCTCGGGCTCGCCGGCGACATCGGGGTCGGCGCCCGGCTCGTCGAGCTCGGGCTCCGGCGCCGGCTCGGGCTCGCCGATGTCCTCGACGGTCAGCGTGTCGCCGTCGATCATGCTCGCCGGTCCCAGGGCAGCCGCCGGCGAGCTCGGGGAGGGTCCGCGGGTGGACCCGCCGGCGCGGGCGGCAGACCGCCCGACTGACCGCCGGCAGCAGGAGCACCGTGCTCGTCGTCAGCTGGCGAGGGGGGACCGCCGTGCCCGGCGGCGGTGCTCCTGGGCAATAGCCGGCCGCGGGCATCGCGCGGGCGGTCGGCGATCGAGCGGCGGGCGAGCTCGGCGTGATGCTCGCTCTTGACGCGGGTGGTCGGCTTGCGCGGCATCGGTCCCCTCCGGTGGCGGGTGTGAAGCCGGAGCGTCCAGCGGCGCGCGAAAGGGTCCAGCCAACTCGCGCCGCTGGACCCGGCCAGCCGACAGGATAGAACAGATGGTCTATCGCGCGCTGGCGTGCAGCGGGCAGCCGGCGGGGAGGATGGCATGGCCGGCGCTGGCGCACCAGGCCGCCTGGCGAGCGTCGACCACCTGGCGCAGCCGGCTGCGGAGCTCCGACTCGCCGCCGGCGGGCAGGCGCACGGTGTAGCGCTCGACCAGGGGTGCGCGAGGATCCTGCCGCGGGCCGACGATGCGCACAGCGCGGCGCTCGGGGTCGACCTCGAGGATGGCCAGGGTGAAGGCCGGCCAGTCGCGGATCACGCCGGGCGGGCCGTCGCGGAGCTCCGGCGGGGCGGCGGGATGGTCGGCCGGGTTGCCGGCCGCGACGCAGCTACGGTGGTCGTGGAGGGTGATGCCGACGTGGCGGCGGTCGCGCCAGGGCGTGCGGGCGCCGGTGCTCACGGCCCCGCCCGCGGCAGCAGCGCCGGCTGGTAGACCAGGGCGGTGTCATCGTCGACGCGGCCGGGGTCCGGGGCCTCGTCGCCGGGGCGCCAGACCAGCCACTCGCGCCGGGCGCCGGGCGCGCGCACCGGGCGCAGCGGCCAGCGCGGCCCGCGGCCGACGAACTCCCACTGCGCCACGGTGCCGGCCGGCAGGGTGGGGTCGTACAGCGGCAGGCGACGTTTGGTGTGCGGATCGTCGCCCGGCGTCCAGGGCGCCTCGACCAGGTCATCGGCCGGATCGTCGATCTTCGGCGCCTTGGCGCCGCGCCAGGAGGCGAAGGCGGAGACCGAGCGGCGGCCGCGTTGGGTCTCGACGTACTCGATCACCCAGCCGGCATCGGCGGCGTCGATCCAGTCGGGCTTGGGCGCCTTGACGGTGTAGTCGATCGACGTGGCGCCGTCGCGATCGGTGACGTCGTCAGCTGACGGGCGGGCGAGCTTGACCTGGCGCTTGATCGTCTCCGGCAGGGTCCCGGCCCAGCCGGGGTAGAGCCACACCCATTGCTGGTCAGACTCGCCGAGCACCGATCGCCACTCGGCCTGCAGGAGCGGCTGCCAGGTGGCCATGCGGATCGGCTCGTGGGTCTCGAACAGCAGGTTCGCGTGCGGGTGCCAGGTGCCGGTCTCGAGGTTGACGGTGACCTCGAGACGCCACAGGCCGCCGGCGACGCCGTCGGCGAACCAGCGCCGGCGGCGGAGCTTGCCGATGGCGACCCGGATGCGGTCGAACGCGGCGGCGGGCTCGCCAGGCGGCACGTTGGGCATGGTGAGCACCGCGAAGTACAGCCGGCGCCCCTCGAGGGCGGCGTCGTGCTTCGCCCGATAGCGGTCGCGCAGCCGGCCGGCGCGGCGCTGCTCGTCGTACGGGCAGAGCGGCTTGTCGCAGTGATCGGGGAGTCCGACGACGGTGTCGGCCAGGCGGTTGCGGTAGAGCGCCGACCAGCCGCAGCCGGCCCAGCCATCGCGGAGCCGACGCCAGAGCTCGCCGAGCTTGCCGTCGGCGCAGCCCGCGAGCTCGAGCGCGGCGTGTCGATCGGTGGCGATGGCGATCAGGTGGCGCCGTTGCGCCCCGTTGGTGATGCGAGTTTGTTCACCCGTACGGCTGCCTCTCCCCTGCGGGTTTCGGCTGCCTCGGTCGAGTGAAGGGGGAAGAGGGGCCGCCGGCTCGGGCGGTGCAGCCACGGTCATCGGCGCAGCACGGCCTTCCACTCGTCATCGGTCATCGGGTCCCACCCGACGCACCCACAGCGTTCGATGCGGCAGTGCCCGTCGTGGATGACATCCCGGCCATGCACGGCCTTCGAGTGGCCGCACTCCCCGGCGGGCGTCTTCGCGTGGCATGGCCCGCTGCGCTGGCGCACCTCCGCGGGATCGGGAGCGATCATTCGCCGAACCGTGTCGCGGCCGGACGTGGCACCAGCTGGGCGGCGCGCTCGAGCGCGGCGGCCACGTCGGGCCGCTCCTGGCGGAGGGCCAACGTTCGCGCCGTGGCGATCCGGTAGCTGAGCTCATCGGAGCCGCGGCACGCCTCGCAGCGACGGGGGAGCGGGCCGCGACGGCCGGCCAGCAGCCGGGCGCCGCAGCCCTCGCAGCCTGATACTCGCGGCGTGGGGTTTCCGTCGCCGCTGCGCCCTACCACGACGCACCGCGCGGGTAGAACGGATCGGGCCGGCTGGCGCCCTCCACCGGCGCGCGCAGGTAGGCGCGGATGAGTGCCGCGAACAGCGGGTCATGCGACTCGTCGAGGTGCCGGGCCAGTCGCGACGCGGCAGCGACGATGCTGGCGCCGGCGGCCGACGTCGGGCGCCGGCACACCGGGCAGTAGAGGACGCCGGCGGCGATGCGCTCGCCGTCGACACGCTCCGCATCCGGCCAGGCGAGCGTCATCGCAACACCGCCAGCAGCTGCTCGACGTACGGCCAGGCCAGCACGACGATGGCGACCAGGATGACCGCCAGGGCGACGAGCCCCATGACGAGCAACAGGCAGCCGGTCTCGGGATCACCACGGCGGTAGGTCATCGGAAGTCCGCCGGGGTGTAGCCGAGCTCGGCGAGGACGAGCGTGGTGCCGGTGATGAGGAGGATGACCAGGCCGGCCAGGGCCAGCAGGCCGACGGCGGTCACGGCCAGGTAGAACGCGACCAGCGTGACGGCCAGCGACAGCGCCCTCATTCGACCACCTCCGGCCGCTCGCGCATGAAGCGGCGCAGGTGACCGAGCCGATCAGGCGCGGGTGGCGGGGGCCACTCGCCGAACGCGTGCGCCGCGCGGGCGGCGATCGGCACAACGATCGCCCGCGGCGGGTGATGTTGGCCGCGGGCGCAGTCAGCGCAGCGCCGGTAGTGCGAATGGTGCCGACAGCCGCAATCGCAGCTGCATCGGGAGTCGGGACAGCACGACGGCCGGCGGGCCGCGAGCCACGTGTCCAGGCCGATGATCCTCCCGGCCGGAGCGGCAGCAAGTGCGGTGCCGGTCATGGCCGGGTGCCCTTGAGCTCATTGGCCTCGGCGATGACGTCGGCGACGTCACGGCCCTTGACGACGCACACCCTCGAGCGGAGCCCGTCGATCTTGACGTGGTCGACACAGAGGGCGTGCTGCGCGAGCGCCGCCTGGCCGGTTGGCATCGGCGGCTCCCGGCGGTCCGCGTTCTTGGCCCGGGTCGACGCGGCGCCGAGCGAACGCGGCGGCATCGGCCGCGGGAGCGGCGTGGAGGAGCTGATCGTGCCCGGGTCTCTCATGGCTGCACCGCCTCGAGGCGCGGCGGCCAGTCGCCGAAGGCGTAGGCGGTGCGCACGCTGACCGCGCGGCCGATGAGGTCGCCGGCCTGCTCGGGCTCGACGCCGGCGGCCAGGAAGTCGGCGGTGACGGCCGGATCCTCGCGGCTGCCGAGCAGGGCATTCAGGAAGCCGGAGAGCTCGACCAGGTCGGCGGTGCCCAGGTGCTCGAGCTCGACCAGCAGGACCAGACGGCGGGCCTCGGTGGCGGCGCCCTTGAGACGAGGCGCGCTGCGCTCGAGCGCGCGGGTGGCGACGGTGTCGGCGATCGGTGGGTGGGTGGTCATCACGGACCCTTTCGGTGAAGGGTCGGGCGGCCGTCAGGAGCTCGGTTCTAGGTCACATAACATACAGACCCGGGTGAATCGGGGCAGTTTTGCGGAACCGGCAGCCCTTGGCGAGCGCCCGACCAGACGAAATAGACTGGTCTAGTCGGGGATCGGGGAGGGTGCTACTCTCGCGACGGCGTCGCTCCTTTCAGCGGTTGCCCACGGCCCCGGACGCTAACACGTCGCGGGGCCTCTTCGACGCCCGCCACTGTACAGCGCCGCGTCAACCCTTGCGCGCGGATCGTAACCTGTCGGCGTGGGTTTCTATGCTGCACCGATGACCCTCAGCTGCCGGCGCTCGGCGGCGAGCTCGCTCATCCGCCGCCTGACCTGGTCGACGTCGACGATGCGCTCCTCGGTGCCGATCCGCGCGCCGCAGTCGCGGCACTCACGCACCCGCCACTTGCAGGGGCCGGCGACGTGGTCGGGATCGGGGCGCGCCTCGAGCACCGTCGTCAGCTGGCCCTCGCAGGCGGGGCACACGATCCCGTAGCTCATTGGAGGGAGCACCGTGAAGAGTCACTGGCCATCGGTCGCGGCGCTGACACTGGCCGTAGTCGCAGGGGCGACGTGGATCGGCCTGATCCGCTGGGGCGATTCGCTCGGGTGTGCATTGTTCGGACAGTACGCCTTTGGGCCGGTGTGTATGGCGCCGGAAGCGCTCGCCGGGATCGCCGGCGTCGCATTCCTCGCCGGCCTGCTCCTGTGGCCATCGTCACGGCTTGAGCATGGTCATCACACCGCGCCAGATGAGCACCACGCCGCCGGCCACCACGGCGATATTGAGGGCGGGCTCGAGCAGCGGCGGTAGGACCAGCCCAAGGATGTCGCCGGCGTCCGTGACCTGTTCGCGGTCGATGCACCGATTCGGTCCCGACGGATCCTTTATGTAGCCGGGCGGGCACGTGCCGTCGGGGTTGCCCTGGACGATGCGAGGGCGGCTCGGGTCGTTGACCGTCGTGGCGTCGGCCGCGGCGCCGACCAGGTACGGCGCCGGGTCGACCGTCTGGCCGTTGAGCAGTACCTCGTAGTGGAGGTGGGCGCCGGTGATCAGGGCGCCGGTGGAGCCGACCAGGCCGATCTGCTCGCCGGCGCTGACGGCCTCGCCGTTGCCCACCAGGGCGCGCATCAGGTGCGCGTAGCGGGTCTCCACGCCGCCGCCGTGGGCGATCGCCACCATCCGGCCCCCGCCGTAGTTCCACCAGGTGCGCGCCGTGCCGCCGGCGGGCGCCAGCACCGGCGTGTTGCCCGGGGCGGCCAGGTCGATGCCGGTGTGCGGCCGCGGGTCGAGCCCGATCAGCACCTGGCCGTAGCGGCGGGTGACCGTGTAGCGGCGGGGGAGCGGGTAGCCGAGCGCGACCATGGCCTAGGTCGCGATGATGCCGGCGGCCCTCAGCGCCGCCTTGATCTGGTTGACCTCGGTCTCGAGGTCGGCCAGCACGGCGCCCGACGTGTCGGGGTTGGCGGCGGCCGGCGCCAGCCACGCGGGCACCAGCGCGCCGTCGTCGAAGATCAGCACCCGGCGCTCGGCCGGGTCGGGCGCGGCGAGGCGGGTCTGATTGCCGCGGCCCACCGTCTCAGCGCTCCAGAGCTCGAACACGTTGACGATCCAATCGGAGTCCGTCGACGAGTGGGCCAGCAGGCGCCAGATGCGCGAAGTGATGGGGGATGGCAGCTCGAGCGTGTGATCGTAGAACTCGCCGCCGGTGTAGTTGTAGGCATCGACCCAGCTGACGCCGTCGGACGAGTACTGCAGCCGATACGCGGCCGCGCGGCGAAAGTCGAATGAGCCGGAGCCCTGGCGGATGCGCCATCGCCCGATCTGCTTGGCCTCGGCGAGCACCACCTGCAGCCAGCTGCCGGTCACCGCCCCGGCCCCTACCCAACCCGAGGCCTCGTTGCCGTCGATCGCCTTGCTGGGATCCTCGGCCCCGGTCTGCGACGACGCCGTGGCCACGGCGCCGACCATGCTCACCGCCTCGTACTCGCCGGTCGATGACCCTGCGCCGCCGATGACCATGTCCCCGATGTCCGACATCGGGTTGACGGCGGTCGCGCTTACGCGGACCACAGCCACACCTCGATGGTGACGCTCCCGCCGGCGGCGTCGACGTACAGGTTGAGGTCGTTGTCGAGGTTGAGGTTGTCCATGCTCAGCGTGGCGCCGGCGGCCAGGCTGAAATAGTCCTGGACCGTCGGCCCGTCGACGCGGAGGGTGGCGCCGATGGCGGTCCGCACCTGCAGCGCGAAGGCGACCGTGTCGCGCGGGATGCTGATGGTGACCGGCGTGCCGGCGGTCACCTGGTAGACGCGGATCGACGGCAGCCGGGCGCAGCGTGCCACGTCAGCTGGACCGCTTGCGGCGGCGGGTGCCGCGGCGCGCTCGAGCGAGCTTGCCGTCGTACCCGGCGTAGGTCTTGAGTCGGCGCTTGATGCGCCGGCGGCTGGTCAGCTTCGACCAGGCGCGCTTGATCGGGTTAGCCATGGCTAGCGCCGTCGCCGGCGGCCGCCGCGGCGCACCTTCGCCCACGCCTTGCGCAGGTTCTTCATGGCCGCCGCGCGGGCCTTGGCGGTCATCCGCCGCTTACGCGCCATCGTCGTCGTCCTCCTCGGAGCCGTTGGCCGGAATGGTGAGCACCATGCCGGGGGTGACGTTGTCGGGGTTCGAGCCGATCACGCCGTGATTGGCCGCGTGGAGAGAGCGCTTGCTGCGCTTCACCTTCGAGGCGATCTTGCTGAGCGTGTCGTCTTCCTGGACGGTGTAGGTGGCCATCGGTCGGGGTCTCCTCAGGTGCGGGGGTAGCGGTCGACGTGGGCATCGCGCGCGGCGATGCCGGAACGCGCGGCGCTGAGTTTGGTGGCCAGGCCGGCGACCTTGGCGACCTCCGCCTCGTACAGCGCCTGGTAGTCCGGCGCTGGCGCCGGCGGCGGGGGCGCGCCGAGCTCGACGGCGCGGGCGATGACGGCATCGAGCAGCGCCTGGCCGGGGTCGGAGCGGTTGGACTGCCAGTGCAGGTGGCCGGAGCCGACCAGGTTGTCGGCGGCCCACGGCTCGCGCTCGGCCCAGACCACGATCCGCGCGCCGGTGTCGACCATCGAGCGCGCGTAGCCGCGGCCGATGGCCAGGGCGTGCAGCAGGTCGACGGTGCGGCCGCTGAACGCCAGCTGCAGGTGCCACATGGTGGGGTCGGCGTAGGCGGCGGCCGGCAGCAGCTGCTTGAGCCACGGGAAGCGGCCCGGCTGCCAGCTGTCGCTCGAGGGGTTGAGGCCGCCGGATGCCTCGAGGAACGGCACGGCCAGGTAGGCGCCGCGCTCGTGGATGACGTAGTTGTAGCTGCCCGGCTGCGCCCAGCCGCCGGTCGGCGTGCGACGCGACTGGTCGCGGATGCAGCGCAGCGCGTCGTCCTGGGAGGCGGTCGGATACTCGGTGGTGTGGAGGATGAAGCCGGCCGTGCCGGGGCGGCGGCCCCAGCTGCGCGGTCCGAGCTCGATCTGCGCGCCGGTGGGATCGGTGGCCATCAGGCGCCCGTCTGGCCGATGGCCGCCCAGGACGTGTAGCGCACCGTCCCGTTGCTGAGCGCCTCGCGATAGCGGCGGAAGATGACCCAGGAGCCGGAGCCCTGCGGCGCGTTCGGCACGTATGACCAGCCGGTGTAGGCGCCGGAGAGGGTGCGCCAGTGCAGCCGCGGCGGGCTCGAGTAGCGACGGACCGATGCGCTCGAGCCGCTGCCGAAGTCGACGGTGCGCGACCCTGCCAGGGAGCCGGCGCTGTTGACGGTGTACAGGATGACCCGGCCACGGACGTTGACCGTGTACTCCGCGGTGCGGCTGACGACGGTCGGCGACGTCGGCGCGGGTGCCGGTGCCGGCTGCGTCGGCGCAGGGGTGGGCGTCGGCGCGGGTGCCGGTGCCGGCTGCGTCGGCGCAG